>JBHPEA010000005.1:0-51955 GCA_042577505.1 Nanobdellota archaeon | reverse complement strand
AGATACAACCAGGATCAGTTGAGCAAGTCTATTTCACAACTCTTCAGGGTAAATCGACGATAAAGTTGGATAGAAAAGATGATTTCTTGGTAGATAATACAGCTTATTTAAGCAATCCATATAAGTCAAAAACTGACATTTTAATTATTACGAATCTCGATGAAAACAACTATGTAAAGGCAGCCATGGAAGCCTCCCCTCACTTGAACGTTGAAGTAAGACAACCACCAACAATTAATCCAGAAAATCTTAACCATGATGTTGTCATCGTCAATGAAATAAATGGAGAATTACTCGTACCTGGAGATTTTGATTTAATTTCTCGACATGTTAAGAAAGGATCAAGCATAGTTATCATGGGTCAAAAAGATCTTCCCGCAATAGACTTATCTGATTTGATGCCTGTTACATTAGGTGACCTCAAAGAGAAAGACTTAATTTGTATCCAGGTAATCAACAGATTTACTAAACACCTTAGTGGAAGCGAATGTTTCACAAGATCCCCTTACTTTGAATTAGGAAATACAAATGATACTACAGTGTTAGCTAAAACTGATGACGGGGAACCCGTTTTTGTCTTAAACAATCACGACGATGGTAAGGTATTTTACTATGGAGTATTCGATAATGAAAGTGACTTCAAAGGAACTTCTGAATATCCAATTTTCTGGTCAGAACTAATAGGATTTTTATCAAACGCTGAAGATTTACTAAATTTCAATGTTAAGTCTGGCGATTTACAATCAATTCCTGAACAATTATTGAAAACTCCTAGTGAGAGTATTACTACATCAACTATCAAATTTGACGAAACTGGTTTTTATTCTTATTCGGATAAAATAATTGCATCCAACTTAATTAATGAGAAAGAGTCTAATGTTGGAAAAACAAACATCTTGAAATCAGACACGGGTATTTTATTAGAAGCGGGAGAGGAAGATACTGAAAGAGATCTCAATCTTGATATTTTCATAATTGTTTTTATCGGATTATTGCTCTTGCTCGAGTTAATAATTTTAAAGAGGAGGGGAGAGGCATGATAACATATCTTTCCAATTTATGCTTCCAAAATTATTGTCTTAGATATCCGATTGCAATACTTGCTATCATTCCAATAATTATCATCCTGATAATTCTAATAAAGATTAATTTTGTTAAATTCAAATCTAAAGAAGAAGAAAAAGAATTTAAAAAATCAACTCGGTTAATGAAAGTTCTTCTTATATTCTCAAGAATATTTATTTTTGCTTTATTAGTTATTGCCTTCGCAACTCCTTATACTACAGAGGAGACTGTTGTAGACGGAGATCCCACAGTTACAATACTGACAGATAATTCGACATCATTCAATATGTTTGATCATTCAATTGGTAATGGACTTATAACGAACTTGGAAAATCGATTACCGGTTGAAGTCCGTACAATTGGATTCAATGAAGAATCATCTTTAGGAGACGGACTCTTATCCAATCTAAAAGGGAATGATAACGTCATCTTAATTACTGACGGAAATAGCCATAGAGGAAGAGACTTAGGAGATATGATGATCTTCGCATCATTATTAAATTCGACTGTTAACTCTATTGATCTCTCACCAGTAGAATCTGATGTTAGGGTAAAAGTTGTAGGGCCCCGAGAAGTAATTGTTGATTCGGATTCCGAATATTTATTAGATATTCAAAAAGTGGGAAATCCTGGAGATTATAATGTTAAGGTAGACGTTGACGGAACTACAATCATCGATTCAAAAAACGAATTGACAAAGAAATTCAAATTAAATCTTGACGAAGGTTACCATCAAATTACAGCTAGGGTAACATTGAATGATTTCTTTTCTCAAAATAATGTATTTTTCAAAACAATAAAAGTTGTACCAAGACCAAAAATACTTTTCATATCGAAAAAAACATCACCCTTGCTTAAGAATCTAAAAAACATTTATGACACTACAGATATGAAATCAATACCTGATGACCTTAAAGGATACTCTGCAATTATTCTTAACGATTTAGCATCAGATGATATAGAACCCAAATTTGAAGTTCTCTCAGAATTTGTAGCAGAGGGTAATGGAATGGTAGTTATAGGGGGCGAAAGAGCATATGCAAGAGGTCTTTACAAAGATAGTGTAGTTGAATCCCTTCTACCAGTTAAGATTGGAGAAGGTGAAAAAGCAACTGAAAGTAATGTTAATATTATGATTGTCCTTGATATATCTGAGAGTACGGGATTGGCTTTTGGATCAGATACAGCAATCGATGTAGAAAAATCATTAGCTATTGATATTTTGAATGATATTGGTACAAGATATAAGGTAGGAGTTGTCGCATTTAATCACAAAGCTTTTAGAATTGTCCCTCTTGGTCTTAAGTCAGATAATCCCGAGGCACCAATTAGAATTGCTAGTTTACGAGACACTGGAGGAACATTAGTTTATTCTGGATTAAGAAAAGCAATTTATGAATTAAACGGGGTTACGGGATCAAAAAATATTATTCTGATCTCGGATGGAATTACCCAACATCCTCAAACTGCAATTGATGAAGCAAGGAGTGCAGCCAAAGAAGGTTTTAAAGTTTTTACTGTTGGAATAGGAGATAAAACAAATGAAGCTTTTATGAATTCACTTGCGGTGGCGGGTGGAGGGATTTATTATAAACCAGATGAAAAACAAAATCTCAAACTTTTGTTCGGGGACGTCGAGGAAGGTCTAGAAGATGAAATAATAAGTTTGGTTGTTTCAAATTCTAATGAATTTATCACAAGATCTCTGCCTATATCTGCTGTAATTTCAGGTTATAATTATGTAGTACCAAAAGATATTGCAAAGGTTTTGGTATCAACAAATGGAGGAGATCCAATAGTAACAACATGGAGATATGGATTAGGTAATGTAGTTGCTTACACAACAGATGACGGATCGAAGTGGGGAGGTTATATGCTATCAAAAGATAATTTTAAATTAGTAATGAGGATGGTCAATTTTGCAGTAGGGGACCCTAGCAGAACTATGAAATCTGATATCGATGTTAAGGATACAACTATGGGAATTTCGACATCAATCATGTTCACTGGAGAGAAACCACCTTCAAAAGATTACTCAAAAGTAGATGAAAACCGTTTTGTTAAACAATTCATTTCAAACGATACAGGATTCCATGAAGTCCATACCGCAATCGTCGCGGTTAACTATCCTTTAGAATACGACAAAGTGGGAATGAATGAAGAGCTTCCAATACTTGTATCGACTGTGGGCGGTCAAGTTTTCGATCCTAATGATATAGATAAAATTGTAAGCACAATTAAGAAAAATTCTAGAAGATCAACAATTAAAACAGTTGAATATAGATGGCCATTTTTAATCGCAATAATAATCTTATTATTATTTGAAATAGGATTTAGAAAAATTCGTGAGATAATATCCTGGAGGTCCCCAAAATGACAATAATGAAGAGAGATTTAAACTTTACATTTTTAGTTTTAATAATTGCCACGCTACTAATATTCGTAGGATTCAGTACATATTACCAAGTTAGGTTTTTCAATCTAACCCAAAGTTATGACTATAAATTATCTGAACTTGAAAAGGTTACAAGCGAATTGAAACTTAGTAAAAACATACTAAACGAAACTTCTGAAGAACTAGAAGTGAGGACCGAAAGAGCTACAGATCTTCAAGGTAAATATTCAGTTTTGAAAGATGAAAAAGACAAAGTCACATCCGAACGTGACAAATTGACAACAGATTTAAAATCTACGAAAGAAGATCTTGCAGATAGAAATGCAGAATTAATATTAATACAACAAGACATCGATGACTTAAATGTGGAAATCATTTCTCTTGAAGCAAACATAACTGAAGTGGAAGATGATTTATTTGCTTGCGAAGACAACAGAGATCTTTACTTTGACTGCCTTAAATCTGATTGTGATTGTAACTGCTCAATGGACGATACATGTGATGGTTTAATTTAAAATGAAAAAATTCCATAAAGTTATCAAGGAGGTGAACTTTACAATAGATGCAATTATATTATTCGATACACTGCTTAACTCATTAATTGTATTTTTACTTTGCTATCTTTTGTTTATCATTTTTACTATCAATCCATTTTACGCAGCTCTTCCTGCCATAATGTTCTTCATAATTACTACCTATCTTGACTTTGAGAAGAACAAAGCAACTTTAATCGAAACAAAACACCCCTTCCTAAATGAAAAACTAAGAACCTCTTTTGATAACGTGGAGGAAGAAAATGAGGTTGAAGAAGAATTAGAATCTGAAGTTCAACACGATTTAAGAAAAGTACACGTTTCAACCTTCATCGACTCGAGAAAAACAACATCCAAAACGATTGCTATTGTTTTATTATGTTTTGTCATCCTTTTAATCTCAGCTGTGGGAATTAACTTCATCGATATTAATGTCGTACTTGAGGATTTCGATGTCCTTAATTATTTTACTGGGGGAAATGGTACTGGAGGTCCCTCGGAGGAGTTAGGTGCAGGGGGCGGAGAAGATGAAGATATATTCGGTGATGAGAGTTTAGCGGAATTGAGCGATGAAGAATTTGAGATCTCATTATCTTCAGGGAGTTTTGAAGTAATTAGTGGTGCAGATTACTCCGAACCACCTGATGTAGATTTTGAAGAAACTTTCCCTGATACAATTTGTGCTGATGATCCTGAGGGATGTGGAGCAGAAGGATACGCAGAGGACAAAACTCCACTCGAACATGCAGAATTAGTGAAAAATTATTTTTTAAACATTGCAAAATGAGGTGTAAACAAGATGAAAAATTATGAACACGTTTTTGATACACTCCAAAAGGAGATTGGAAAAGTAGTAGTAGGTCAAGAATCGATTATAGAACAAATACTTATTGCTATGATTTCTGAAGGTAACGCACTACTAGAAGGTTACCCCGGATTGGCGAAAACTTTATCCATTAAAACTTTAGCGGAATTAATGGACATGAAGTTCAATAGAATTCAAAATACCCCAGATTTAATGCCCTCCGATATCACTGGAACCTATATCATCGAAGAAGTTTCTGGAAAAAGAAACTTCAAATTTCAAAAGGGACCAATCTTCGGAAACATCGTTCTTGCAGATGAAATCAATAGAGCCACTCCAAAAACACAATCGGCTTTACTTGAAGCAATGCAGGAAAGGCAAGTCACAGTGGGTAATTCAACATTCAAACTTGACCAACCATTCTTCGTTCTTGCAACACAAAATCCAATCGAACAAGAAGGAACTTACCCCTTACCTGAAGCACAAGCAGATAGATTTCTTCTAAAAATAAAAGTTAGCTACCCTACTTTTGAAGAAGAAAAAAAGATCGTCGACATTTACACATCTACAAAAAAAGTCCAAAAAATGAGGGTATTGTTTAACAAACAACATTTAACTCATTTACAATCAGTTGCTAAACATGTACCAATTGCTAAAGACATAAAAGTCAAGGCATTAAAATTAGTCGAATTAACAAGAACTAAAAAAGATCTCATTCAATTTGGAGCATCGCCTAGAGCATCAATTGGACTGATCATGGCATCAAAAGCAAGAGCCCTAATTAAAGGGAGAAATTACGTATCTTCCGAAGATATTAACACGCTCGCATACCCAATTCTCAGGCATCGTATTATTTTAAACTTCGAAGCTGAGAGGAAGGGTCTATCAGCAGACGATGCAGTTAAGGAGCTGTTGAAAAAAGCAAAATGATTGATACAGAATTCCTAAACTCATTAGGGAAATTTAGTTTAATTGTAAATAAAAGAGTTACATCTAAATATGTTGGTCAGAAGAAATCATATTCCCAAGGAAGGGGAATTTTATTCAAAGACCATCGTATTTATGCTCCGGGAGATGATTTCAGAAGTATAGATTGGAAAGTTTTTGCGAGAACAGACAATCTTTACATTAAGAATTATGAAGAAGAGAGAAGCGCAATAGTCCATGTAATTGTCGACAAATCTTCATCTATGAATTTTGGAAGACCCATCTCAAAATTTGACTACGCATCAATGGTCGGAGTTGGTTTTGCATATCTTGGAATGAAAGACAATTCTAAAGTCCAGTTTTCAACCTTTTCAGATAATATTGATATCTTTCAATCCCGAAGAGGAATGTCTCAAATTGTTGGAATGGTCCATTACCTTAATAACCTAAAAACGCAAGGCCATTCCCAACTTAGTGATGCTCTTAAGAAATATAAAAAATTCTTAACTTCCCAATCTTTGGTTGTTTTATTGTCAGATTTTCTTATTGATATAAAGGAAATAAAAGATTCACTTTACTTGCTTGGAAAGAATGAAGCAAAAGTAATTCAAATCCTCGACCCAGTTGAGAAAAATTTTAATTTGAGGGGAGATTTTGATCTTAAGGATTCTGAGTCGGGTGTAAAGTTAAGATCATTTATAACACCCCGTTTAAGAGCAAAATACGAAGACGCTCTTGAAGATCATAAATCTAAAATCAAAGAAGAATGCAGTTCCCTCAAACTCGATTTCCATCAAATAACAACAAATACTCCAATCTTTGATGCATTCTATGACATGTTAGGTTAATTATTTTTTTGTCTTAAGAATACTATTGATGTATTTCTGTTTCCTCGATTCAAGGAATTTAATTTTTGGCAGTTTAATAACATCTTTTGGGAAGAAATAAACTATAAGTGCGAGTAGAATAATAATTATAACTATGGGAAGATATTTCATTCTAGATTTACCTGATTCAACAGATATAGATTTTCCCGTTATTCCCTGAAAACCCTGTTTTATTTTTTTTGTGAAAGGCCTGTTATCGTGAATATTTACATTCTCAAAGACATTATTACCTTCTTGTACAGTTTCCTTTGGTAATTCAATATTATAAGTCCCACCAGGAACCTCTGTTGACAAATCGATATAATCAGATTCACCAGGTTCTAATGATACACTTCTTGTTATTACAATATTCTCTTTACCATCCAAAATAATTGTAGCATCCTCTTCATAATAAACATTTCCAACATTTGTAATCTTTATCTTCTGTGATTCATATTTTGTTTCAATCATCTTCACTTCTTTCACACTAAAAGAATTTTCACTTTTTATGCTCCCTACCGATCCCTTAATTTCGTAAACACCAGGAGGTGCGAATTCGTCTAAAGAAAATGCAGATATTATACCAGACATAGCCTCAATTGAATGAACGTTCTCTCCAGAAGGATCAACAATTTCAGTTTTCACAGGGACCTTCATCATTTCTTGAGCTTGGTCATGAACTGCAATTCGAAATTCAACAGCATTTTTTGGAAAGAATTCATTTCCATTTAGTATTATTTCCATTTTTGATGCAGTTGGCAACAAATCAAATTCTAAATTTTTACTCCCTTCATTTCCATCATTATCCCTCACAGTAACTATAACTTGTCTTCTTCCGGATTTCGAATCTATATTTATTGGAATATTTAGTGAAAGTGTATCAACAACAATAATATTCTCCACCTTCTCATCAAATAAAACATATGCTGTTAAATTATTAGGAGAGGAATCAGATATTTTATTTAGTGAACCTGTTAATTTTATTGTTTGACCTGGTGTGTATTCTGTAGCATCAATATTTAAATCGACTTCTATTTCATTTGTTATCTTGAAAGAATTTGAGGATTTTTCAAACCTTATTTTTCCATCATAATCCTCAACTGATAGTGTAAGATAACAATTACCCATTAAATATTCAGAGGCTTCATAGTCAGGAACACTAATTTTAGTTGGGGAATTATCATCTATAGGGGTAACGTAATACGATATTGATTTTGAATCGCAATTAATTGTAACTTTCAATAACCCAGGATCATTATCTTTCAATGTAACACCAGCACTAATCTTATCTCCGAGGTTATAATTTTCCTGAAATGAGTCTGAGAATTCTACCTCCCCATATGCTAAAGGAACCAATATTAAAAACAGCAACACAAAACATTTTTTCATATCATTAAGCTGGCCGTTTATATTTAAATAGCTTGTGGTAAATTATAACAACAAAATTTATATATCCTAGTTATTGGAAGTCAATTATGAGTAGCGATATTTTAGAAAGAGGTTTAGGTTTTAAAGTCAAAAGGTTTTTCAAAAAAATTGGAAAGTGCCTCTTCTTTATGTTCCGATTAAATTTTATATCACTACTGATCATAGCATCTTTATTCGTTCTACTCGGTTATACACTGAATCAAGATAGTTCTCCTACAGGATTTGTCACAATGAGCGATGCATTGGCAGAAAAAGAATGTCCTATTTGCGAAGTCTGTCCCGAGTGTATCCAAGAACCATGCATCCAAGAACCATGTGAACCAGAAGAGGTTATCTTTTTCCAATGCACAAACGGATTACTTGTTACAGACACTGACGATTGTAAGGTCCTTCCAAACATTACGAGCGAATACTGGGGTTATTCAGATGGATTTACTCTATCAATCGACGGTATAAATTACATATTAGAAGATGATGAAGCTGTTGAAAACCTATATAGAATAAAATGGATTAACTTCACACTTATCAACGAAGCAGAGCAAGATATTGTTCCAGTTTTGGAGGTTAGAGTTTATGATGAATGGAGCAGCAAAATTGCAAATCAATATCCTCAAAAAATTATTGAGACAAATGAAGTTCTATCAAAAGATGAATTCATCAAATCAAGTGTTGTTTCGAGCATAATATTTACCGGACTACCAAAAATAATGCGTGTTGCTCTAAAAGATAAAGGAGAGGATGAAATTCTATTTGCAGTAACTATGCCAATAGAATAAATCGACAAATTTAAATAAGGTTATTTCTCACCCCCTTCCATGAAATTAAGACTACTATTTCCAATCTCTTTCATTATCTTAATATTTATAATAGGATGCGAACCAGATCCACTTACAGAATGTAAAGATCTGGGTGACGATCTATTAACTTGTGAATGTATTTCTGAGTTAGCTATTGAAAAAATAGATACTTCTTTATGTGAACAATGTGAATTAAAAGAAGTTAGAAATAGCTGCATCGCCGACATAGCTATTACCACAGGTGATAAATCAATTTGCGAAAACGCTGGTGAATCAAAAGATTATTGTCTGCATACAGTAATTGTTAACTCAAGGAATCATGAACACTGTTCAGATATATCTGGTGAATATTGGAAGGATTTATGCTACACAGAATTTGCAAAAAACCTTACAAATGAAGGCCTTTGTGAGAAAATAACGAATATAGTTACAAGAGATGAATGTTTCTCATTCGTCGCTATAACTAAGAATTATGAAGATTTATGTCTTAAAATCGAAGATCCTGAGAATAAAGATTTATGTATCGTTAGGATTGCAGTCACAAATACAGACATTTCTATTTGTGATAAAGTGGGAAACAGTGTACATAAATATGGTAATTGCTATCAAAAAATTGCTAGAGTCACAAACGATCCAGAAATTTGTCCATTAATTAAAAACAAAACTATACGCGAAAATTGTGAAAATCTCTTCAAATAATGGATTTGATCACTGAGAAATAGATACCCCTTCTAACATCAAAATTTACTGGATATGGATACCTCTAAAAAATACAGGTATGTAAAAAAATATCCATTTTCGCAAACTTTTTAAACAAAAATGTTGATTTCGCCTCTTAGTCATTTGACTATCCGTTGGCGGGAAAGATAGCAGTGGAAGATATATATTAGAAAACACATATTCCACTTCACTCCTTAACCGTAAGATTTAAATACCATGGATTCGGAAATGACGATATAGAGACTCTAGGCTAGGGTCTCCAATACAAAAAAAAACTAATGATTAAACACGGAGGTGTTTATATATGAGATTGAATAAAGCAATAAAGAAAATCATTGCTTTAGGAACAGGTGCCACAATGGTTGGGGCAACATTCCTGGGTGCAATGGGAGCGGCTGATCTGGCTGATTATCCGAGTCCGTTTATTAAAGACGGAAAATTCTCTGGAGTTCTAGTTATAGGTGATAAGGCAGCAGCTGAAGACGTTATCGGTGTAACCGACCTTCTCGGAAGCTTACAATTTTCAGCAACCGTGAAAACTGGTACAAAAACAGGCATTGGTGTAAACGTCGAAGGAGACGCTTGGCTTGTTGGAACAAGTTCTAAGGTTTTGGAAATGTCCGAAGACCTAGATGTAGGAACCAACAGAGAAGTGTTCCAAGACATAACCAAATTCATTGATGAAGATGATTTGGACGCTTTGGCTGATGGTGAGGTTGAAAACAACAAAGGAACTGCAAAATATGAGCAGTACTTAAGATTCAGTGCACCTGATTCACAGTACGTATATTATGTAGAAGACGATGATGAACTTACATCAGATTTCGTATATCTGAAAGAAGACACAGTTATCGCTGTATATAATATGGAATTCTCAACATCCTTTGACAGTGATGTTGAAGACTCAAGCGGAGATGCTGACACATCAGGTCTATACCTATCAGATTATGAAGACGAAGAACTTAGAATACTAGGTAGAGATTATTCAATTGTGAAAGCAAGAAGAACAAGTACAGCACTTGACGACAGCGTAGAACTTACCCTTATGGGAGGAGCAATTAAAGACGTTCTTCAAGAAGGTGAGGTTGCAACCTACGAAATTAGCGGTAAGCCATACGAGGTAACTGTTGTTGCTATTACAGACACAGCACCAATCTTAGCAAAGTTCTCCATTAATGGAGAAAGCACAGATTCATTGAGAGATGGATCAACCGACAGATTATCTGACGGAACAGAAATTGGTGTAAGTGACATAATACCAAACGAAGCTGGTGACGTAACACTTGATTTAGTCGAGTTTTACATTGGAGCACAAAAACTTGTATTGAAAGATACAGAAATTGAGGATGACACAACATCTTCACACGTGATCCAAGTTGGTTCCAACGACATTGATGATGCAGCTGTTATCATCGAAGGAAGTTGCGACAACTCAACTGTAACAATCGATGACATTAAGATTAATGTCACAGCGCACGACGATTATTACATACCACCAGGAGGAAAGCTTTCTGAGCTTATCTATGAAAACGAAGCTTTACTTGAAGCTTGGGACATAGAATACGCAGGTCTTGATCCATCTGTTCCAACAGAATTGATCCAGATCGACAATGCAGGTTCAGATGCTTACGAACTTGACTTTGTTGATGGTGATGGTAATGATGTTTCCTTACCAATCGCTTATTCATCTGGTACAACAAACATCAAGTTTGGTGACAAGAGAGGCGAGCTTCACACCGAGGAAAGTTGGAATGGATCTATTGCTAAGAAAGACTACTTTGTATTGTCTGACTACTCCCAGAATGCAGGTGAAAGATTAACATATGCATTAAGGTATGAGGACGCTGAGAAGTCAACACAATCCAGCCCAAAGATTAAGTTCAAGAACCTTGGAACTGGTGAGCAAATCGAAAGGCCATACAAGGCTGCAGCAACTGGAACCGCAGACGCAACCTTGCAAATGGGTGGAGCAACATACAATATTTTCAACGCAAGTGATGATACACTTAGCGATTTCAATATTGCAGTTGACCTAAATGCAAGCGGTACTGTAAATCAAGGTGCAACAGTAGCAGTCACCACAGATGGTGGAGCTCAAATAGATTTGATCAACACATCTGGAGCTGGTGGTAACGTTCTTGTTACAATAACAACAATAGACACCGACGATTACGAAACCTTGACACCAACACCAATAAACTTCACCATTACAGCAGCTTCTGGTGAGGTTTCAGTTGCTGACTCGGGTAACTTGGACTACACATCACCTGAAGAAGAAGATAACACAGAATATGGTTATACTTCATACGGTGCAAAGATTAAGTTCGACAACCCAACAAGCGACCCTGGTAAGGTGACAATCGACTACCCTAAGAAGGAGCAAAGAACTCCACTTGTTTATGTAACAGCTGGTGTTGTTACAACAACAGGCGGTAGCGGAGAAGCTATGGAGCAAGTTGTTATCCAAAAAATCGAAGTTGGAGCAACAAAACTTGCATCAGAGATCGACGCAATAACAGCTCAAAACACCCTTCTTGTAGGTGGTCCATGTACAAACTCACTTGCAGCTGAAGTTATGACTGCTGGTGACATGACATGGCCTGGTTGTGCTGAAGGTTTCGAAGCTGGTAAGGGAATGATCAGAATCTTCGAACATGCAAACGGAAATGTTGCTTTAGTAATAGCTGGTATGAACCCTGCTGATACAAGAGCTGCATCTGCTGTACTTGCAAGTTATGAGGACTATGAAGCAGACCTTATGGGAGAGATGGTAGAGGTTACAACCTTAACATCATCCGTTGTTTCAGTTGAACCACCCGCAATGATGGAAGGCGGAGAAGGTGAAGCAGAAGCTGAGGCAGAAGCAGAAGCTGAGGCAGAAGCAGAAGCTGAGGCAGAAGCAGAAGCAGAAGCTGAGGCAGAAGCAGAAGCTGAAGGTGAACAATAAACCTTCAATTTTTCTTTTTTTCTTTTCTTTTTATCGAAATTCTTAAATACAAGTTACCCGATTTAACAACTACGAGGTGACTTAATATGAAAATTAAATTACTTGTGTTATTATTTTCTATAATGTTATTGGCTGGTTGCGCTGAAGAAGGTGATGATAAACCAGACAAAGAGGTTATTCCAGACGATATTCCTCCTGACGTCAAACCCCCAGATAATGGTGATCAGGTCCAACCCCCAGGACCCCCAATGCCACCAGAACCTGAGGTCCCACCGGAACCTAAAGTAATGGATCCTGAGGCCCAAAAAATGATCGATAGCTTCTCAAAAGTAACATCCTATAGTTACTCTACAGATCTAGGAAAAGTCCTTGTAAAGGGAGATAATGCAAGAATAGACTTATTTCGAGGAACATACGGTAAAAACAATTGGCGTTATGACGTTGTTTACCTAGACATTCCAGCGAAAAAGGCATATTCTGTATGCATTTCAAGAACAAGCTGTACCCTTGACGATAGAAAGCATTACAATGTAGCTAGTTATCTTGATTATGACTTAGGTAAATTGCCTGCAGAATACATAGAAGAAATTGTGGGTGCAGAAGTCGCTGAAGCAAAATCCAGAACATTCTCAAGAGGAACTACTCAAGCTAAATCTTCTCTTTTATTATATGAAATTGAAGGAGTAGAATATGAGACATGGCTAGATAATTTCTATGGATTCCCCTATGAAATAAAAATGAAAGAAGGATCCTCAACTACCTTAGTTGAATATCCCGATGTAGAAATTAATAATGTAGCAGACGAGGATGTAATACTTCCAGGGGATTTAGAACTTACCGAATAAGATCACCATAACATATGTGATCTTTAATTTTTATTATTTTTATTTTCGCTTTCCCTTTCTTAAGATTTCCCTTTATAGAAATTAATCTTCCACCAGCAATACCAATTGATTCATTCATTAATCTACCAGGACCCATAATCTCCCCCTTAACGATTTCCCCACGCTTAAATGGATCTGAAAGGACTTTAATCTTCTTAACTTTAAATTCATCTTTAAGATGATACCTTAATTTAACATTATACTCATTTTCCCATTCTTTTAACTTATCTTCAAATTGTTCCCAAGTTACACCTTTAACAGGATTTCTTCCATGTTTATAATTTAGGAAATTTTGAATCATAATTCTAGGGATTTTTTTCAAGGTATTGCAAAATTTTATGATCTTGGGAATTTCATCATCATTAATCCCAGGAATCCATACGGGAGCGATTAAGAGCTCCATATTTTCCTGAATAATTGGCATAATTTTCTTAATCCTTTTAATATCATAAACCTCACCACCAGAAATATATTTTGAATATTTCTCGTCGACAGAATTCAAAGATAAGTTCACCCTAGTTAATCCAGCTTTGCTTAATTTTTCAATCAAATCTTTTGTCAACAATGTTCCATTTGTATTAATTGATATTTCACTTACCGTATCCAATTTAGATATATCGTGAATAAAATCAACAAGAGGTGAATAGAGAAGTGGCTCACCTTGCGCCCCAATATTTATCTCTACACCTTTCGAATTCTTTAATTCAACTAATTTATGGAGCTCTTCAGCTAGATAATCTTTTTCAATTACAAAATCAACCGGCCTTTTATCTTCAGCCACACTACAATAAATACATTGTAAATTACAGGAAGTAATCGGTTTTACCTCAATTATTGAGGTATCTCTATCAACAATCCCTATCGCAATATGGCCTATTAATGGTATACCTGAATTTTTATGAATATAGATGACGTTCTTCCCATTGATTTTATTTTTTAAATTTCGAAATCCCTTTGAAAGTAGATTATTAAATCGATTATTAGCTCTTTTTTCTGATATTTCAGGAAAATCAATAAAACTTCCTCCCAATGAGAACTTACCAATACTAGTTAATTCACCCTTATTCAATTTAAAATAAAAAAGGTTCAGAAAACTAACTTTAACATCCCCCTTTTCTAATGAAAATTTTAAGTCTTGAAAGGATAACCTAGCCATTTAACCTTGAAAAAGTTTAGATATTTAAAAGCTATCTGGTTCTTCTAGAAATAATAAAAGCAATTATGGCAATTATACCTATTAACACTATAGGTACATAAAACATTACAAGATCTTCAGGGATGTCTTGACTAACAACAGCCATAGCAGTTATGGCGTCTCTCGGTTTCGGATCTCCAATAACGATTGTACTTCTCAATCCATAAACAGCGTCTACACAAGAGTATTCCCCTTTCTCAGTAAAGGTAAATGAATACTCTGAACCTCCTTGGAGATCATCAGAAAGAAAAACACGTGTAGGACCCAAGTAACATGCAATTTTGTGTCTTTTTTCACCTGATTGAATAAAAGTTACCTCAGAATCTACATCTAATTTCAAATAATCTGGAGAAAATTCCTCATCAAGGATTTTTATTTCATTAGTAGACTTAATTTCTTCCAATTCTATACCATCTCCCTTGCCTACTTCATCAATAATCACTTCACTATCATTCAGCTCTTTAGTATCTTCAGGTTCAAGAGATGGTTCATCATCTGGGCTTTCATTACTTGGACCAGGTTCCTCAACATCAGTTCCACAACCTAGAATAAACAAAGATACAATAAAAATTATTATATAAAACCTCATTTTACTTCTAAACTGATTTTAGTATTTAAAAACATTTTGTTTTGGCGCGTTAAGTTTTTAAAACATATTGCACTCTTATTTTCCATGGATTCAGAACAAAAAGACGTTATTATCACGTATGAAACATTATACGAGATGTTAAGATTAGAGAAGGTAAGACCTGAGCTCCAAAAGTTTGATAAAAACTTCCTCCAAGATTGTGCAAACTACATAAAAGAAAAGAATGAACTTCTGGAAAAAAGTATTAAGAACCCATCCCAGTTTTCTGGAACTGAAGGTAAAAATATCGAACTCCAACTTCTCAACGTTAAAAAAATTTTAAGGGAACTTTATGATAGAAGGGAGAAAAAAATTATTCAAATGGCCATGGATAAAAGTAGATTACCCACTGCATTAATTGATACAAGTTCTCTGCTTAAAGAGGAAGAAGACTTTTTTGAAAATTCTACTCAGATCTTAACTAATTCAAGAAAAATGATTCTTAATGCAGCTATAAATGGAATCCCTCAACAAGAAAAACCTAAAGTTGAAGTACAAAAAAAAGAAACCATGATGGTTAGGTTCTTACAAGCAGTCCCGAAATTCGTTGGTAAGGAACTAGAAATCTATGGCCCTTTCCAAGAGGACGATATTGCTAACCTGCCATCCGAGATCTCCAATGTACTTATTCAAAAAGGAAGGGCAGAAGAAATAAAGGGAGATTAATCTAAATTCATCCATTCCTTAGGATTCTCCTCATACACTTTATTTAAAATTTTTCTACTCAAATCTAAACCATTAAGATTTTTTTGATCTACATTGAACACTCTCTTAATATGAACCGAACAGTCATAATTTTCTCTTTCTAACATATCTCTGTAACATATAGTCAGGTTGGTCATCCACTCAGAAGGATCTCCATTAGCAGGAATTGTATTATTTGTTACCACAAGGTCAATCCCAAATAAAATTCGATCTTGGTATTTTACAAAAAGATCTCTAAACTTAGTAGTATTCCTCGAAATTCTTTTTAGACCATCTTCAAAGAAATGTCCGAAAGAAATATCGGTGTACATATTGGGATATTTATCCATTAAATACTCAAATCTAGAAGAATTTATCGATGACAAACAAAAATGAGGACAAACAACATTTAAATTAGGGAACTTCTGAAGCACATCTTCAAATTCTGCCATTAAGGTACCTTTTCCTGGATTCATGTTCCACATGACAGGAATACCGTTTTCTTCACAATACTCTAAGGTAGGATAAACCTCAGTTCTATTTACTGGACCAATGAATCTATAAAACCAAGCGTGTTGACCTGAAAATATCCTCAATCCTGTTGCACCATCTTCAATATATTGTTTGAATACTTTTAATTCACTCTCATTTCTAGGATCAACTGTAGGAAACGCAATAAATCTATCAGGATTTTCCTTAACCATTTGCATAATATCTCTATTATTTACATGGTGATTCTCAAATCCTTCTTTGTAAATAAAAGTAGCATCAGGGCTCCCTAAAACAACTATTCTATCCACTCCTGCCCTATCCATAGCATTTAGAAATCTAGGAACTTGGTCTATTGTATATATCTGCTCATGTACATCAATGATTTCCCTTCCTTCAATTTTCACAATATTAGGGCCTTTGCTTTCACTCTCACAACCCAATATAACCAAAGACAATAATACTAACATAACAACTCTTTTCATAGTTCTGCAAAATCCCTCACATATAAATATATTTCGATTTACTCAAATTAAGCTAACCTTTATAAATAAACCAGCTTTCCAGAGAAGCATGAAATTAACAAAAAAAGGAAAAAGATACTGTAGACATTGTAAGGCTCATACAGAACATAAAATTGCAGCTACAAAGAAAAAAAATCCTCGAAGTCTTACCTATGGATCAAAAGTTAGAGCTAAAAGAAGGGGTTCTGCGCGTGGTCAGGGAAATAAGGGCAGATATTCGAAGCCAGCAATCTCAAAATTCAAGATGACTGGAAAGAAATCTAGTAAAAAAACCGACTTAAAATACACATGTTCAAAATGCAATAAATCCAGCATCCAAAAAAAAGGAATGAGGATAAAGAAGGTCGAATTTAAATGAAGATTGAAGAACCATCTAGCAAATTTATCAAAATCCGATGCCCTAAATGTAAAAATGAACAAATCATGTTCGGAAAAGCATCAACTTCTGTTAAATGTCTTGTTTGTAGTAAGATATTGGCTGAACCAACAGGCGGAAAAGCTAAGGTTAAAGCTCGGGTTTTAGAAATATTAGGGTAAAAAATGCTTTTAATAAAAAAAGGATTTCCTGAAGAAGGCGAACTATTAATGTGTACAGTTACCAATATTCAATATCACTCTGTCTTCGTAAACATTGATGAGTACAAAAAAACTGGATTAATACATATTTCTGAAATCGCACCTGGCCGTATTCGAAATATTAGAAATTATGTAGAAGAAGGGAAAAAAGTAATTTGTAAAGTCCTAAAAATTGACAAAGAAAAAGGACACATTGACCTATCTCTAAGAAGAGTTAATGAAGGCCAAAAACGAGTAAAAGTAAGTGAGATTAAACAACAACAGATGTGCGAAAAAATGATTGAGAATATTGCAAAAGCACAAAAGAAAGATCCTATCAAGACATTTACTGAAATATCTGATAAATTACTCGAAAAATACCCTTCAATTTATACTGCTTTTGAAGATGTCGCTTCGGATAAAATCAAACTCTCAGATTTTGGGATTGATGCTAAGATATCTGAAGCACTAACAGAAGTTATTAAGTCAAGAATTAAGGAGAGTATAGTTACAATTAGCGGAGATTTTAAGCTTCATAGTTTTGACTCTAACGGAATAGATATTATCAAAGAAACATTAAAAAAGCTCAAAGGGAAGCAGACAAAAGTGGTATATGCAGGATCGGGTACTTACAAAGTAACTGTGACTGCTAGTGATTACAAAGAAGCAGAAAAAATATTAGAAAAAGCTACTGAAGAAGCACTCGAATATATTCATAAAAAGAAAGGTTTTGGAGAGTTTAAAAGAGAAGCTAAAACATGAAACAAATCATGAAATGCCAGAGTTGTGGCACTTATACATTGAAAGAAAATTGC
This sequence comes from Nanobdellota archaeon, assembly GCA_042577505.1. Classification (GTDB taxonomy): domain Archaea; phylum Nanobdellota; class Nanobdellia; order Woesearchaeales; family JACQSR01; genus JACQSR01. The sequence continues at coordinate 33,698 of JBHPEA010000005.1, read as the reverse complement.
AACAAGTGCAAAATACCAACCGAAAATCCAAAACCCCCCAAATACTCACCCGACGACAAATATGGAAAATATAGAAGGGTAGCAAAAAAAGATATCTACGAAAAAGATGGTTTGATATGAGCATATGGAAATTAGACTACGTTGGCAAGAAACCAAAATTAAAAAATCCAATTCTTATAGAAGGTTTACCTGGCATAGGAAATGTTGGCAAAGTTGCAGTCGATTTCTTAATTGATGAACTTAAAGCTAAAAAAATTATGAACATAACTTCACACACCTTCCCTCATTCAGTCTTCGTAAATGAGGACAACTTAGTAGAATTACCAGTTATTGAATTATTTCATGTTAAAATAAAAAACCAAGACATTTTATTTCTTGCAGGAGATGTCCAACCAATCGACGAAGTAAGTTCTTATGAATTTTGTGAAGAACTGCTAGAATTACTTGCATCTTACAACACTAAAGAACTCATAACATTGGGAGGGATTGGTCTCAATGATATTCCGAAAACACCAAAAGTTTACTGCACAGGAAATTCAAAACAGATGATTAAGAAATTCAAAACAAAGAGTGTGAATGATAAACTATATGGTGTTGTTGGCCCAATTGTCGGAGTGTCTGGACTTCTACTTGGTCTAGCCTCAAAAAAGAAAATTAATGCGATCAGCTTTCTTGCAGAAACCTATGGTCATCCAATGTATTTAGGAATAAAAGGAGCAAGAGAAATTCTTAAGGTTCTCGATGCTAACTTATCTCTAAAAATCAAACTTGACCGATTAGATTCTGAAATAAAAAGTATTGAGAAAGAAATTCTGAAAAGGACAGATGAGTTGTCAAATGTCTCTAAAACAACAGCACTAAAGAAACTCAAAGGCAAGCTCGGACAAGATGTGAGTTACATCGGATAATTTTATTCTTTTACAATCAAACTTTCTCCAGTCATTTCTTTTGGTTTCTCAATATCAAGAATCTCTAAAATTGTTGGAGTAACGTCTTTAATCCCTCCACCAGATCTAAGTTTACAGTTTTTATATTTTGGATCGTCATCGATTATAATAAATGGAACGTCACTTGCAGTGTGGTGGGTATGAGGTTTCCCCTCTTCTGTCAACATAATCTCAGCATTCCCATGATCCGCAGATATTACAACTAAACCATTCTTTTTCCTAACTGCATCAACTAAAATTCCTACACCTTTATCACACTCTTCTACTCCCTCTATCACTGCATTGATATTGCCAGTATGCCCGATTATATCAGGATTGTTTAAATTTAAAAATATTAATTCATATTTATCTGAATTTATTGCTTCTACAGCTGCATTTACAATATCCAAAGCATGCATCCTAGGTTTCAAATCATATGTTGGAATTTTATCAGATTGGATTAGTAATCTATCCTCTCCAGGAAAGGGATCTTCCCTCATTCCAGAAAAAACGGTTGTGACATAAATCCACTTCTCCGTTTCAGTAACGCGATATTGTTTTAGACCAGCTTTACTTATCATCTCTCCAAATGTATTTTTCGGAAAAACTCTCTCAAAGGCAACAGGAGCTGGAACTCCTTTGTAATATTCAAATGTACAAACATAATGAATGTCTAATTTTTTTCCTCTATCAAATTTATCGAACTTATCTTCAACAAATGCTTGAGATATTTCAATTGCCCTATCGGTTCGAAAATTAATCCAAATTAAAGCATCATTGTCTTCAATTTTCCCAACTGGTTCATTTTTATCATCTACAATAACAGTAGGTTTGATGAATTCATCACTCTCGATAAAATCTTCTCCTTTCTTCTTAGCATTGTAGCCTCTTTGATAGGAATTTTCAATTGCTTCTGCAGCACTTTGAACTTTAAACTCTGCATCACCATTTACCATTGCATTATAACCTTTCTCCAACCTATCCCATCTATGATCTCTATCCATAATCCAGTATCTTCCCATTACAGTTCCAATCTTACCTACTCCAAACTTTTTAATCGCCTTTTCCAATCTATCAAGGTATTTCTTGGCATCGTAGGGTTCAGTATCTCTACCATCACTAAAGAAATGGATTACTACATCTTTTATTCCATTTTTTGCAGCCATTTCAATCAAAGCATGCACAGCTATATCATAGTTATGAACACCTTTATCAGACATTAATCCGGCTAAATGTAACGTAGAATTTTTTTCTTTCACATAATTCATTGCATCTAAATATGCTTTATTATTAAAAATTTCTCCTGATTCTACAGCATTAGCAATAATACCTTGAGGTAAATAAACGTTCCGACCAGCACCAATGATGAAATGGCCCACTTCAGAACTTCCTTGATGACCTTTCCACAATCCAATCGCCTCTCCACCTGCTCCAATTTGTGTATAAGGATAATTCTTCTGTAGTTTATCCATATTAGGAGTTTTCGCTAAAGTTATCGCGTTACCTTTTCCTGGAGGAGCAACCCCCCACCCATCAAGGATTATGTAAACAACTGGCTTTTTCATATTACATCCCTAAAATTCTTTCCAGCAACTTTTGGATTGCCCAGTTCATCTTCGATTTCCATCAATCTGTTATATTTCTCAACACGTTCTCCACGAGATGGGCCAACTTTAACAAATCCTGAATTAACTGCAACAGCTAAATCTATCATTGTCGTGTCATTTGTCTCTCCGCCACCTCTATGACTTATAACTGTCATAAATCCATTCTCTCTTGCCAACATACAACAATCAACCGTCTCAGTAAGTGTGCCAATTTGATTTAACTTAATCAAAATTGCATTAATCGCTTTTGTGTCGACAGCTTTCTGAAGCCTTTTAACATTTGTAACAGTCAAATCATCCCCAATAATTGGAATCTTTCCACCCAATTTCTCAGTAAGCTTAGGCCAATTTTCCCAATCATCTTCATGCAATCCATCCTCAAGCGTAACAATTGGATATTTATTCACCCAATTCTCAAAGTAAGCAATCATTTCTTCGGAAGAAAGTAACTTTCCTTCTTTAGCCAATTCATACTTACCATCTTTTACAATCTCAGACACTGCGGGATCCAAACTAATTCCAACATCTTCACCGACTTTATATCCAGATTTATCGATAGCTTCCTGAATAAGCTCGAAAGGACTTTCATTACTATCTAAACCACCTGGAGCAAACGCCCCTTCGTTTCCAACGTTAGAATTCAGTCCTTTCGATTTCAAAACTTTCTTCAACATTAAATAAATCTCAATACCACATCGAACATTCTCTTTTACAGATTTATTTCCAATCGGAGAAATCATATACTCTTGTAAATCAGTTGACTGATCAGCATGCTTTCCACCTTCGATAACAACCATCATAGGATTTGGTAACACGTACTCTTGAATCGGAAGTGAAAAAACTTCTCTTATATATTGATAAAAAGGAACTTTCTTCTCATTTGCAGCGGCGCGAGCAACAGCAACACTTGCACCAAGAATAGCATTAGCCCCCAAATTCTTTTTATTCTCTGAACCATCCAACTCAATCATCGTTTTATCAATTTCTCTTTGATCACTCGCATCCATTCCAACTAATTTCTCAGCAATAGGACCATTCACATTTGCAACAGCTTTCAACATACCTTTACCTTTAAATCGATCATCACCATCTAAAAGAACATAAGCCTCATGAATTCCTGCTGATGCGCCATAAGGAACAGAAGCAATACCAATAGTTCCACTCTCTAACTCACATTTCACTTCAATAGAAGGAGTAGAGCCAGAGCTTAAAATCTCTCGAGCTACAATACTCTTTATTTTCATATAAACCACCCTTTATAATTCTACTTTTTCTAATCTTTTTTCAATAGCTACCATTACTGCTTCAACAAGTTTTCCTTTAGGATAATCATATTTAACTTTTCCATCAAGAGTCCTTACTGCAACAGATTCTTTAGAAACTTCCTTCTCTCCAATAATAATAATCAATGGAATTTGTTGCATCTGCGCTTCCCTAACCTTCTTTGAAATAGACTCTGCTCTAAAATCCGCTTCTACTCTTACACCAAATTCAAACAAATCCTTCTGAATTTTTTTAGCATAATCATCAAATCTATTTGCAACAGTTAACAATTTCACTTGAACTGGACTTAACCATAATGGGAATCTACCAGCGTAGTGCTCTATCAATATGCCCATGAATCTTTCTACTGAGCCGTAGATTGCTCTGTGAAGCATGACTGGTCTGTGTTTTTTGCCGTCGCTTCCCTCATAATTAAGATCAAATTTTTCTGGCATTTGGAAATCAAGTTGTATTGTTCCGCATTGCCATGTTCTTCCTAAAGTATCTTTCAGATGAAAATCAATCTTTGGTCCATAGAATGCTCCGTCTCCAGGATTCAATTTATAATCAATCTTTTTTGCCTTTAGCGCTTTTGCAAGTATTTCTTCTGCCTGTTCCCATTTTTTTGAGTCTCCCATTGCCTTTTCGGGTTTAGTTGATAATTCTACGCTATATTCAAATCCAAATGTTGAATAAATTTTATCCACCAAATCAAGTAATTCAATTATTTGTGAATGTAATTGGTCTTCTGTGCAGAATACATGTGCATCATCCTGTGTGAAAACTCTTACTCTAAATAATCCTGACAACACACCCGAAAGTTCATGCCTGTGCACTAATCCAAATTCTCCTGCCTTTATTGGCAATTCTCTATATGAGTGTGCTCTTGATTTGAATACAAGCAGGTTTCCAGGGCAGTTCATTGGCTTAACAGCAAAATCTCCTTCATCTATTTTTGTGAAGTACATGTTTTCTCTGTAATGGTCCCAGTGTCCTGACCGAAGCCATAGATCTTTATTAAGAATGATCGGCGTCTTATTTATTTCATAATTCAGTTTTCTTAATTCTTCTGTCATGTACTCTACTAGTTTTGTGAATATGTAATTTCCTTTGTCATGGAAGAATGGCATTCCAGGTGCTTCATCATGTATTGAGAATAGATTCATATCTCTTCCAATTTTCCTATGATCACGTTTTTTAGCTTCTTCAATTAGTTTATTATGTTGCTGTAATAATTTTTTATCAGGAAAACAAATCCCATAAACTCTTTGAAGTTGTTTATTCTTAACATCCCCATGCCAGTATGCACCAGAGATCTTATTCAATCTGAATGCTTTAATGTAACTAGTAGAAGGTACATGAGGGCCCCTGCATAGATCTAAAAACTTTCCCTGTTGATATACAATAACATCATCCAACTCTTCAATCAACTCAATTTTGTAAGGATTATGCTTAAATATCTTCTTTGCTTCTTCTTTAGATATTTCTCTTCTTTCAAATTTTAAGTCCTGTTTTACAATCTCTTCCATCTTCTTCTCAATTTTTGGAAGATCTTCAGGTTTGAAAGGTTCATCAATATCAACATCATAATAGAAACCTTCTTCCACAACTGGACCAATAGTTAACTTCGCTTTTGGAAATAATTCCATTATCGCTTGAGCCATAATGTGAGCACAACTATGTCTAAAAGTATCAACTCCTTCTGGATCCTTAAATGTAATAATTTTAAACTTACCAGAAGTTTTTATTGGAACACTAAGATCGATTAATTCATCATTTAATGAAGCACAAAGAGCATCTTTTGCAAGTTTAGGTCCTATTCCTTTAACTATCTCAAATGCAGTAATCCCGTCCTTAAAATCCTTCTTACTTCCATCAGGTAACTCAAGCTTGACCATGAACCAAACAGATTTGACTTTTTATAAAAACCTTTCTGTCATTAAGAAAACCTTTAAAAAGACATTTCACAAAAATCCTGCTAAATGAATAAAAAGGGTGGTATTTATAGAGTTAGTGCTCTATTTGCGATTTTCTTAGTTATAACTATCCCCATCACTAATTCTGCTGTAACTGAAGTAAAGGCATACGGCGGAACAGATAATATTGAAGGCATTATTAGACAAACAGATTTTATCTCATTTGTTGTAAATACCAACACCAACTTAACAAATACTGAAATATTTCTAAACGACAATATCCCTTTCGATGATTGCTACCCTTTTGCCGGGGGAACTGAATGTCGTTTACTTTACCCCCCAGGTCTTGGAACAACAGAATTCCAAAGAGGTTTTTTCTATCAAATCAGGTCTACAAAAGGAGATGCAGCAGAAGGTAGGTTACTAGTTGATAACCTAGGACCAGAAATTGCTCTCGCTAGATTTAAAGAGCAGACAAGAAACAAAGTAATATTTGATTTAACTGTACTTGATTATGCAAGTATTAGAGGGGATACTGATTCTTGTTCGGGCATTGCTGCTATAACAGCAGAAGGAAAAGCTCCATTAAATCCAGTCACACCAAGTGGTTGTAGATATGAAAGTGAACTAGAATTTGCTAATGATTTTTCTGACGGTCGTCAAACACTTTCCTTTATCGCTTTTGATCGATTTGGAAATCCTGCTACACCAAGATCAGTTGTATTCGATATTGATGGAACTGGTCCTGAGTTTGTAGAAGGAAGTATGCGTCTAGTCGATTCTCGTGGATTCCCAGTTTATAGAACGAATGGTCAAGATTCTGTACTCACATTGGAAGTGAGATTAACATCAGATGAATATGATAAAGTCACTGCAGATTTATCAGAATTTGACGGTTCTACGAGAGCAATAGGAAAATGCTCAGGTCAGACATGTACGTGGGAAGTGCCTTTATCAATTGATACATCAGGAACAACGACTTTCTCAATTTCATTTGAAGCAGAAGATGAAGTGGGTAATGTAGGTACTTTTACTGGAACATGGCCACTGACAATTGATAATGATGGTCCGGTTTTCTTAACAATGGAAGCATTTGATAGAAATGGAAATCAATTAAATACTTCTGACGGAAATTTAATTTTAGGTCGTTATACACAAATCGTTGTTACCCTAGATGATTCGTCAGGATTCAATCCACAAAATATCTATCTGGATCTAAGACATCTAGGTTTAGGAATTGTTCCAGCAAAATCATGCACTGGAAATCAATGTTACTTTGAAATTAGATTATTAGGAAGTGGTTACCTTCCTGGAACAATAAGGACAAGTTTAGATTCAAGAGACATTCTAGGTAACCCCTCACTATCTGCCTTAAGCATAGATATTATGGTTGATGTCGATGATCCCGAATTCTTAAATTTCTCGTACTCTCCGGTGGAACCAACAATTAAAACAGATTTGGAATTGAAAGTAAAAGTTAGAGACGCAACTTCTACTCCCAGGGTTAAAATGGATGCTAAGGATATCTCTGATGCAACATATCCAGTTGAAATGCCCTGTTTACAAGATGATCCTGATTCCACTGTATATAATTGTAAGTACACTGTAACCAATTTAATTAATAAATATCAAGAAGGAGATATAAAATTAGAAATTTTTGACAGAGCTGGGAATACACATGACGAGATTATCGAGGTTACAACATTTTATTATGAAGGAGAAGTTGAACCAGACCTATTTACTCACGGTCCACCCCTACCAAAACCTAGAACTGTCGATAGGTTTCTAGCTAGTGCAGCGGATGTCACACTCTTTATCGAGGTTCCATTAATATCTCAAGTTGAAGGAGCTCAAATATTAGATATGAATGTCGATTGTTCTAATTCAAGTGCAGTGTTAACAGGAAGTGCTTCCCTCATTGGAAAAAACTCTACTTCTCCTATGATTGTTATTCAAGGAAATTCAGAATATTTCGGATCTGAAGATAGATCTACAATACCCGTAGTATGTAATTTACTGCTAAAGGTAAGAGGAAGAGGTCAACTTTATGAGCTATGGGAACGTGAAGAAATTGCAACCAGATTTTCCCTATTTGGTTTCCCTACTGGTCATATTGATTCGCAAATTGAAGCTAAAGTTGATGATATAGTTGATAGTATTAATCAGAATACAAAAGATATGGAAGCATTACAAAAAATCTATGATATTAGTGATACAATTTGTTCTATCGCTAAACCTATGGGTATAGTAAATGGTATTTTGCAAGGATTAAGAACCACACTTGCTGCGATCGCCTGTAGCTTAGATTGGCTTGCTTCTATCCCTGAACTTATTTGGAAACCTGTATGTATTGTTACTTCACTTATGCATTTAATTACTATTACTGCTATATGGAATCCCTCACCGGTGGACATTTATTTTTGGCCCCCTTCAGCATTGGGATATATGGTTTATAACATGTGTGCATTCCATTATTGCCGATGGTGCGATCCTATGACAATTATTAATACTGGAACAGGTCTTATTGGAGATATTGGTGGTTTAGTGTCTCCCTACGACGCTGCCGATCCAAGTTACGCAACAGGGCCCGATGAAGCAGACAGGTCCTATTGGGGTTGGGGCGATTGGAGCAGATCTCCTGGAAGTGAAGGACCAGAGATCTCTTTTGAATATGAAAGCCCGAGTCCACCCCCTCCAAGACCGCAACCTGTTAACCCTCCTGTACTTGCAGTCTTTACTTACACTGAAGAAGATTATGAGCAGTACCCTTGGTTAGATCCTTCACCAGGACCTACAGCGATAGCTGTAGCAGACATACAATTAGAAAATAAAAAATCTGATATCGGAATACAAGGTTATATGTCCTTTAATAGTGTTACCAATAGCTTGACAAATGCATGGAGTGATTGGGATATGGATCTTACAATAGGAGATAACAGGTGGACATTGTCTGATACTGGATCTGCTCTCTACAATTTTCCAGAAGGAAGTTTGGATGTACCACCAGAATGGTGGATTAATCCTTATATTAGCAGATATAATGCAGAAAGTTGTTTGTGTGTTGATGGAATTTTATTCTCAGTAGAAAAAGAAAAAAGAATTAAATGCATGCAAATAAAATGTATAGAAGAACACGCAAAAGTTGGTTTACCCACTGACTCATGCGATATTGCAGCCCAGGAAAGAAACTGTCTTTATGTAGAAGGTGCCCCTTATTATTACACTAGCGGTCATTTCTGGGATGGTTACTTTGAAAACATGCTGGAAGGATTTATGGAAGACATCGTGAATCAAATGTTCAACGTAATAGGAATAGCATGTAAGATTTTCAAAACAATACCAACACAATCCTTTACTGATTGCGCAGCTATAGCTTGTGGAAGCAGTTGGGGAAATCTCTGTATGATATCAATGGCAACACAATGGATAATGAGCATTGATGATACTATGAACAGCCTCTTTGCTAGTCCGCCTGAAAAGGACCTAGGATCAGACAATCCTTGTGATGGGATAGAGGGGATAGAATGAAAAAGATAATTATCTTAATCTTACTGCTAATATCAGTATCAACACTTGTCAACGCTGCAAACATTTTTGATTTTAATTTTGAAACCGATTCAACAATTTCTGCTTGGTATCCTGTTCCGGAAAAATTTAAAATTATGTGTAAGTATTATGGTGGTGAAGAAACACCAGAACAAGTTGTTTTAGGAGATGACACTTACGTATCTGATGTTACAGCAACTCTCAATGTTCGGAAACACACTTTAGCTGATCAATCTTATTTATACGAAGTTGGATATTACGTAGAAGCTTTCCAAAATAGTATAGATTTCAAAATCTCACTAAGCAATTCACAAACTGTAGATTACTCAGATAACATATGGGATCCTGCAACCGTACAAAGATTTTCTTCTAAATCTGACTTTACTATTTATTATGATACTCAAAATTATAACCAAGCAGAATTCAAATACAAGCAAGGAGGATTAGGGTGGAGACGATTCTTAGTCAACATTACCGACTCAACACAATGAAAAGATCTCAAGTTACACTGTATCTCATTTTGATCGTGATATTCATAATCCTGTTAATATCGACTCTAATGGTAGTACGAAAGCCCACAGTAGAACAGGAATCTCTCTCCGAAGCAACAACGCTTATAAAAAACGAAGTTGAATTTTGTATTCACGAGATGGGGAAACAAGCTCTAATCAAAATGGGTGAACATGGGGGATACATAGACATGAAAGATACTCAACTATCTGGGAGAAATTTTAATCTTGACCAAACAGAACCTACAGAATCAGACGGTGTTTCTCTCACAACAAGCGAATACAACCCAATATCTTATTGGTATTATGTAACCACCCAGAATAGATGTATGGGGAATTGTGAGATTGGTTCATTATTCCCATCTATTGAACAAATGGAATATCAAATAAATCAATATATCGAACGCCACATTCTTTCTTGTTTAAATAGCTTTAAAGATTTTGAAGATCAAAAAATTAATGTTTCGATTCTAGAACCTATATCAGTTAGCACCATAATAAGAGAAGAAGAAATAGATATCACAGCAGATTATAAATTAAAAGTATCAAGAAATGAGGTAAGTGAAACCTTAACAGGATTTAAGACTTCAATAGACGTTAATATTGCTGAACTATATCAATTAGCTTCAGATATTGCTATTTATGAAGTGAGTACACAGTTCTTAGAAAGGATTATGATGAACCTCATATCCATACATAGTGGGCCTGATTTTTCACGACTTCCACCATTAGCAGGAATAGATCATAGACCTTTTGAAGTTACTTGGAATGTTCAACAAGTAAAACAAATGTTAATGAGCGATATCATGCCTTATTTTAATTCCATTCAGATTGCAGATACTAAAGGGAAAGAAAGAGTCGTATTTGATAATGAACCATATGCTCAAGCAACATATGATTCTATGTTTTTAGATATATATAACCAATCTAGACAAGATGTTACTGTCGATTTCATCTACAACGATTGGCCAATATATCTTAAAATTCACCCATCCAATGGAAACAGTTTAGAACCCTGGGTAAGGGAGAAAAGATTTGATATGATGATGAATTTAGTCCCTCCCTCAAGAACAAATAGATATCAATTCTTTTATTCTATTTCTCACCCAATAATTGTAAGGGTTGTTAAAGAAAATGCTTTGGGCGGAGAACCCTACACAATTTTATTCGCTTTAGAATCAAATATCAGATCTAATAAAAATATGAGGGATTGGTATACTGGTGAGGGTACAGCCGGAATATTTAGATTTGGATCAGGAGAGTCTCAGGATCTAGGGGGCACCACAATTCCAGCTCATTCGATGTTTTGTGATCCAGATCAAAGGTTAAGTGGAAATATTACAGTAAAAGTGCTTGATAAAGATACTAACGAACCAATTGAGGGAGCCTCTGTCTCATATGGCTGTGGTGCATATAGCCTATGTGAAATAGACACTACAAAACTTATTGATAACGAAGCAATGATCAGCGGAAGCTTTCCAATATGTTTAAATGGATTTATCAAAGCATCCAAAAATGGATACCACTCTTCCGTTACCGATTACTCAACAGAATTAGGTACGGGGGGAGAACTTACCTTGTATTTATCCCGTTATAGAACATTCAATGCAACTGTTAAGAAAAAAGAATTGATGGTGACTGGCACTTTAACTGGTCAGGCAAACCTTAGGACTATTACTTGTTGTAATTCTCCATCAAACATGCAAGACGGAGAACATGGTTTAGTGGTCTTAACAAAAGTAAAGGAACCTTCAAATAAGTACGAAAGTGAGCTATCTCAAACATTGGTCACCTCTCGCGGCTCAGAACCATTTCAGATCAAGCTAGTTCCTGGTAATTATGAGATTACTGGGCTCTTTATCACAGAGAACAAGTACTTTATCCCAGCAAACTGCTTTAGAGTTTGTACAAATTCAGGTATTTTCGGCTGTTCTAGTCATGATTACTTGCCAGATGATCCAATAGAACTTATTCAATTCGGAGGAGCAATAATGAATCAAACAACAGGATATTGGAGATTAACTGCTTCAGATTTAGACTCTGGCAGAACTAACTTAGAATTTTTTGTCCTTGTTAATATTCAAGCAGAATGTGTTCAAAGGAGTTGTTTATCAAATCCAGGTAGCTGGAGCCCAAGATGTTTTAATATTGATGATGCAACTTTTATGGATCAATTTTACTACACATCAAGATCTGCAATAACTCCCAAATTTAGTTAGATTGGGTTGCTTGGTAAGCATCTCTTAATGTATCACACATTCTTTTCATATTTGAATCAAGAACGAAATCACATACAACATAATCATTTGATGCCATTGCATAATTTACATAACACGAATCCCTTTTTGTATCATCTGATATTTTTTCACATGGCTGGTAACTTTGAGTCGATATTGAAACCTCGCTATAACATCTATCTTTATGCCTTGCATTTTCCACACTTCTGCAGATAGAATCATCAGATTGATCAGTTGCTAAATAGATAAAGCAATCATCTTTGAAAATCCCTGTCAAATAAGTTCCACAATAGCTTTTAGCTGTTCCAGGATCAGAGGTTGCAATGTCTTTTATCCTTCTTAGAATCTCGCCCTCGCTTAATCCATCGAATAAACCACCTTTAGGACAATCACCCAAACAAACATCATTTTCCCCACTTTCACATAATCCATTTCCACAACAAGGAGTAATAATCTCATTTATACAAATAAAGTTAGTCTGAGGCCCACAGAAATCATCGGTACATGCTTTACCATCATCACACCTATCACATTCTGTTTCGCAAGCATTGCATGGACCACCACAATCAACACCCTCTTCACCTAAATTCACATCTCTGAAATTATTATTACAACAATTGGAGTTAGTACAAGATCCACCGCAGTCAACTCCATCCTCATCTTGATTTTGAGAACCATCAAAACATGAACCAACAGATTGAGAAGTAATTACTGTTGCAGGAAGAGAAGCAGGAGTGGTTACTTCACCATATTTTGCAGTAATCTTAATCAAATAGCTTCCAGCACTTGTTCTTGGAGGAACCCTTAACATTACACTTTGATCAGCAGTCGTTTCAACAGCAATTGTTTCTTCTTTGAATGTAACTCGATTATTGTTATTATCTAAAAGCTCATATCTTAAAGTAATATCATATCTTTTCTCACTCCCTAAATTTGATATCTTTACTGTAAAAACCAAATCCTCTCCAGCTTCAGCTGTTGTTTTTACACCCACAGGCTCAACATCCAACAATTTACCGTCTTTATCATCACCACCCAGAGTTAATAATAACACCAAACCCAACAATCCAACACCAGCTACACCTAAAATAATCAACAAAACAGGTGGTAAATGGATAACATGATGAACCTCTTTGATCCCATATATTGAATCAACGGCATCGTTAATATCCTTAATAACAAATCCTTGCTGAAGAAGATGACCCTTTATTGTATTGATATCATACCCTAATTGTAAATTCTGTCGTATAAAACTTGTTATTCGTGGATCCGGCATAACCCAACTTCAATTTAGAGTTTATTTAAATGTTTACATAGAAATCCCTTATCTTTTTAAATGATTTCGTCTTCTGCTAACTTATGGTATTAGAAAAATTAGGAGCATCATTGAAGGGAACTTTACAGAAGATAGCTCAATCAGTTTTCGTAGATGAAAAACTAATTAACGAGTTAGTAAAAGATATTCAACGAGCTTTAATCCAAGCTGATGTCAATATTAAACTAGTTTTCGACCTTTCAAAAAAGATAAAAGAACGTATCAAAGAAGAAAAAACCCCTACTGGATTGACTAAAAAAGAACATTTAATCAACATTGTTTATGAAGAATTAGTAATTTTCCTAGGGGGAGAACCATATAAAGTAGAAGTAAAGAAAAAACCTTTCAATATAATGCTAGTGGGTCTTTTCGGATCAGGTAAAACAACAACTTCCGGTAAACTAGCAAAACATTTCATGAAAAGAGGATTAAAAGTTGCTTTAGTGGGTTTAGATGTACATAGACCAGCTGCAATGGATCAATTAGAGCAAGTTGCAAAATCTATTAACGCTTCATATTTCATACAAAAAAACAAAACAGCAGTAGAAGTTTACAAACAGTTCGAAAAAGAATATAGTAAATTCGATGTAGTCATTTTTGACACAGCAGGTAGGGATGCTTTATCTGACGATCTTATTAAGGAAATAAAAGATTTGAACGCTTTAATCCAACCAGATGAGTCATTCTTAATTATTTCAGCAGATATTGGACAAGCTGCTCAAAAACAAGCAGAGACATTCCACGCGAGTTGTAAAATCACAGGGGTTATCCCAACAAAGATGGATGGAACTGCAAAAGCTGGTGGAGCATTATCAGCTTGTGCAATAACAAAAGCACCAGTAGTATTCATAGGTGTAGGTGAAAAAGTAGATGATCTTGAACCATTTAATCCAAAAGGATTTGTTGGAAGATTGTTAGGAATGGGCGATTTAGAAGCTTTGCTAGAAAAAGCTAAAGGTGTCTACTCAGAAGAAGAAGCCCAAGATCTAGGAAAAAAATTCCTCAAAGGAGATTTTTCATTACTTGATCTATACGAACAGATGTCAGCAGTAAAAAAAATGGGCTCACTATCAAAACTTGCTGAAATGATTCCAGGATTCTCACAATTAAAACTACCAAAGGACATGTTAGAAGTCCAAGAAGGAAAATTAGAGAAATGGAAAATTGCAATGCAATCCATGACTAAAGAAGAACTCGAAGAACCAGAAATAATCTCCGCCTCAAGAATTGACAGAATTGCAAAAGGAGCAGGATTAGATGTAAAAGATGTTAGAGAGCTAATCAAACAATATAGACAGTCTAAAAAAATGGTCAAAATGTTCAAAGGTAATAAAGGCGATATGTCCAAAATGATGAAAAAATTTAATGTTCCAGGTATTTAAGAAAGATTTATATAGACCGTAAACCAGATTTTCTTTATGGCTTCAATAGAATTTGCTAATAAAGCTACATTCGGTACTTTACATATACGTTACAAGGGAGTTTGGAATATGAACGACCTTTATAGTAAAATGGCAGATTGGTTTAGAAAGAGAAAATACAATTTTTATGAAAAAACCTACAAACATAAAGCGCCATCTCCTTTTGGGAAAGATAGACAGTATCAATGGGATGGTGTTAGAATAGAAGAAGATTATTACAAATTTATTATTAATATTTACATGCACTGTTATGATGTATCTGATTTCGAGGCTAAAAAACCTGATGGAACTTCAGACATTCTAACTAAAGGTAGGATCTGGATTGAAATGACGGGAAGAATTGATCTTGATTATGATAATAAGTTTGAAGAGTCTAAATTTTATGCAAATTTAAGAAATTTTTATAATAACTACGTATTAAAGAAACGTGTAGAGCATATTTTATGGGACCAACTATGGTACCGTGAAATTTTAAAGCTCCACGAATTAATTGAAAAAACACTTAAAATGCATACTACAGAACACGAGCATAGGCACTTTACAGGGGTGCATCAATAATGTCTGAAGTAAGATTATTAGTAGATCATATTAAATTTGAATACAACGGTGTCTTTGACATAGATAGTCTTTTCAAACATATTCAAGCTTGGCTTTTAGAAAGAGGTTATGAGAAAAAAGTTGATAAAAATTACCAATTTGATGGTGAGACTGGAAAATTTATAGAATGGCAAATTTCTCCTTGGAAGAAGATTTCAGATTATAACCGAAACATTATGAAATTAAGAATGTTAATTTATGATCTTAACGAAATTGAGGTTGAGAAAGACAACAAAAAACAAAAAATGGGTCAAGCTAAAATAATTTGTTATCTTGATGCATTCCTTGAACACGACTATGAACATAGGTGGGATGGTCACCCTATGCTATTATTATTTAGAACTATGTATGATCGTTTCATTTACAAGATCTATACAGAAAGATTTGAGGAGCAAATTACTTATGATGCTCATCATTTTTTCGACGTAATCCAAAGTTTCTTCAATGTCTACAAACATTACAAACCAATTGGAAAAGTTCCACACTTTGCACACTAAAAATGCCAGAAAAGAAATTATTAGTAGATGAATTAAGATTGAGCTATTCTGGCGTATTTGAAGTCAAAGAATTTTACAAATTTTTAGATGATTGGATCGATCACCATGGAAAGGAAAAAGAGATTAAGAAAAATAACGAAGAGATATCTGAATCCGGAAAAAATATTCTTTATGAAATTGAAATCTGGTCTGTACCGGCAGAATGGTACAAACAAGTAATAAGAGTTAGAGCTTTAATGTCAGATGTCACTGAAATTATCATTGAAAAAGGTCACGGTAAAAAAAGAATGAACAAAGGAAATGTACTTATTATCTTTGACACTTTCCAAGAAACTGATTTAATTGCAAGATGGCATCTTACTCCTTGGTATATGTTTACTAGAGGTGTTTTTGATCGTTTTATATGGAAAGTATGGACTAATAAGTATGAAGCCACAGCTATAGAGGAAACTAACAAACTACACGCTGAAATAAAAAGTCATTTTAATACATACGCTTACTAGTCTTTCCACTTAATTGAACACCCTTGTGAGGGTAAAAAACCTTTATCGACTTCTTTCCCTTCAATTATTGCAGAAATTGCTTCATCCATATCATGCTTAGATGGTTCTTCATCAGGACTCATGGCATCATCAAGTCTTCCGTGGTAAATTAGTTTTAAATCTGAATCAAACAAGAAAGGATCTGGAGTGCAAACAGCCCCATATTCCTTAGCCACTTCTTGAGTTTCATCATAAAGATAGAAAAAATTGAATCCTTGTTCTTCAGCAACCTTTTTCATATTCTCAAAGCTATCTTCTGGGTAGTTTAACGATTCATTTGAATTAATCCCAATTACAACCAATCCTTTTTCTCTATATTTATCAACCAACCCTTTCAAAACTTCAATCTTGGGTTTAACATAAGGACAATGATTGCACATAAACACAATCAGTGTAGCTTTAGATCCCTTTATCGATTCCAAAGAATGCTCATTATCATCAATTCCAATCAAACTAAATTCAGGAGCCTTATCTCCAATGTTAATTTTTTGTTCTGATCTTAGTAGTACCATTATTATCACCTCAACTCATAATATTACTAGAATTTTTATCATTTTCTATAATTATTAGTGATAGAAGCAAACGTTTTTAAATGAAAATGCACCCTTTTCGAATTGCCAGGTATTATGCGAGGGTATTCTAGCAAGAAGATATCTTCTAGATCCTCAGAGCGAAGCCTGGCCAAACGCGCAGGACTTAAGACACAATGGAGCACCCATTTGTAAGTGGGATATCCTGTTCCTTAGTGGATCCGAGGGTTCGAATCCCTTCCCTCGCATTACTTTTTTAAATAAATTCTAGATCCTCCCTTATATGGAAGAAAGAATAATGAAATTTTATAGTACTCTGATGATCTGTGGACATCACTCCACTAATCAAAAAGAACAGGGATTAATTGATAATCTCTTGGATTTATTAGACCAAACTCAAGCGAAAAAAGAACTTGACCAGAGACGATTGGATTGTGCACGTCATAAAATATCAAATGTGGCTTGCTTTTCAGAAAAATATGGTGAAATTGTTACCTACTTAACTAATTATCAACCAGCTTAGAAATACTGTTGACCTCTCTTACTTCTGATATAATCTTTAATTAAACCTTTTTCGACAAGAAGATCACGAGTTTCTTTGGGCAAATTGATAATATAAGCCTTGTTTGTTACGGCATCAACTTGCACATGTTTGTCAACTTCTTCCATGTGACCTTCCTTACTACCTATAGTATCTTTTAGAATTTCTTTGACAGCTCCAATATTTTTCTTAGCAACGAAATACCCACTACCTTGATAGGATTCTTGGATTTTAGGAGCTTCATATTGTCCCTCTTTCTTTAATTCAGGAATTGCAACTTGGGGCCCTTTAGGTTTATTTACATCAATTTCTTCCTTTACTGGCTTAACTTTAGGCTCTTCACTAACTTCAACTTTTTTTCCGTTCTTCTTCTGCTCTTCCAATGCTTCTTTAATCTCAGCCTCTAAATCTTCACCAACTTTCTGTTTTTCAGCTTCCTGCCAATTCTTCGCACAATTTAAAGAACAAAAAGTATGCTTTTCCTTTACCTTACCGCCTCTAACAAACCCAATTCTAAGAAATTCTTCTCCTTTTCCTCTCTTTTTCCCACAATTCTCACAAATCGCTTTAAATTTAGGCATAGGGAATTACAACAAACACATCTTTAAATATATTGCGCTGCCAAAATCTTTAAAAAAGAATAATTAAAACTCACTTAGAGTGCCTCCGTAGCATGGGTAGGCATCTTTTAAAAAAGCTGCATCAAAAACTCGGACTATTCTTCGAATAGCCCAAATCATGCCTCCGTAGCATAGTAGTATTGCGTTACCTTGGTATAATCAACAAATAGGTAAAGGTCGCGAGTGCAAATCTCGTCGGAGGCTTCATAATCTTTGATAGATATCTTTCCTATGCCCAATTTTAATGACATTAATTATTTGATCTTTAGTATTTATAACCATTATTACCCGATAATCGCCAATTCTTAACTTCCAAAATGGGCTTTTTTTCAACCTAATTATCTGAGATAACGGATCTTCTTTGATAGAATATATTTTTCTTAAAATAATCTCGATTACTTGATGTGGTAGCTTCTTTAACTGCTTCTTTGCAATCGGCTGAATGATTATTCTCATAATTTAATCCCCAGCTCCTTTGCAACATCTTCAATATCTTCTCCCTTCCCTGCTTTAATTTCTTGTAAGCCAGTCCTTAGATCTTCAATAGTTTCATCGCTAAGTTCTCCTTCTTCAACATCATCAAGAATTTTGTTTATTATCTCATCATAACTTTCCTTTGAAGCCTCTTTAAAGTACTTCAATCTTTCAAGTGTTTGGTCTTTTAACTGTATAGTTGTTGGCATAATCTCACCTTTATTATCTTATATAGTAGTTATAACAGGTATATAAATATTTCTGTTTTTTTTAATATTCTTTCTAAAAAATGAAAGCCCATTGGAGGCTTCAAAATTCTCTAAAATACATGTAGAGTTACGTTAGGAATTAAAATCTCAACTCTGACTCATTTCTTGATATTTGAATGCAGCAGTCTTCCATTCAAAAGGATTTTCTGTAGTGTGCCCATATATGATTCCAAACTTTTCTGGATCAGAGGCTCCAACTTCTTCATAGAGCTTGAACCAAAAAAAGGTTTCAACAAAAGGTAAATATTCTGAAGTCAGTGAATAGGTTGATTCTAAATACTGAGCAATTAACTCTTGGGATCCAATGTATTCGTCATTAAATCCATATTCTGTAATGAAAACAGGCTTTTGCTCATCTCCATACTCCATCATTACATTATGAATAGCAATATTTGGATTTACGAAATTTGTTATTGTTGGTCCTTCATTCCAAAGATAGGGATGCCATGCAGCAATATCAAAATAATCATCTGGATCTGTGCTATCAGAGTAAGTGCCACAATCTGCAAAAGACCCTTCTTTACTAATACATTCATAGATTGATCTTAGCTTTGATGTTTTAAAAAGTCCACCCATAACAACCTTAGCTTGTGGATTTCCACTTTTAATACCTCGTTTTGCATAAAATAACATGTCACAGAACATCTTGATTTTTGTATCCAAAGGTACGTATTTTATCCCCATAATAATTGGTTCATTGATGACTTCCCAGTATTTTATTTTTGGAAACGTTATGGCAAGTGTTTCCCATGATTGCTCCCACTTAATCAAGAATTGTCCATATTCTGGTGTCCCACGATCAGGCAAAACATATATATTATCAGAACCACTAAGCCACCCACAGTAATTGCCATCTTCCATCCCCATTATCTCAATACCCTGCAATTCTGCATTTGAGATAATATCATCAATTAAACTTTTATAATAAGGCATAGGTGTAAATGGATCTGAAAGGACCTGACATAGATTAATCCATTCCCTATGCCTTTTTACTCCAAGCTCACCCTCAATTCTAAATGCTTGTTCAACATCAACCCCTGAGCTCCTTACTAAAGGCTCACAAATTCCAAAGAGTTTATTATTATCCTCTTGACAATAACCTAATGGAAGTAGGTTACCATATTCATCAGTCTCAGTTCCATAACAACTAGAATCTGGATTCGTATCCCGACAATCAATTTCAATCTGGCTAAATCCTCCTACTGCTGAATCATTGCAGATATATTCTGTCACCATGTGTGGATTGTATGAATGAGCAAATCTACACTGGTCTGTAACTTTTTTGACTTCTCCGCTATGATACGTAATTGTCACAGTACCTTTTGTTGAAGGATCATTGCCATCGCTATCAACACAGGAAGCAATAATCCTACAATCCGCAGAACAATTCTCCACCTTACACTTTATCCTACAGGCCCTCTCAGGGACACAAGCAGGACAAACATCTTCACAAACCCCATTCCCACATTTAGTACAGTGAGAGTCATCAATCATGCAATTATCATCACATAATAATGGACCATCATCAAATCCTCTTGATTGACAAGTAGCATCATTAAAATCAATGCCATCACATTCCTCACCTGGATCATACACATCGTTATTGCACATCGCCTGACAAGAAGATAATGTAAACAGCATCATAAGCAGCAGGGATATGGATTTCGGCTTCATTGAATTAATCTAGAATGTATAATTTAAATACTTTTCTCGAATACAAACGTAATCCCCCCCCAAAGGAGGCTTTTTTATCTCAAAGTCTTATCTTTCCTTTATGCCAATCAGTAAGAAATAGAACAGATGCTCTTCTTTCATCAACAATTCCGCCTTTCATCAGCATATTATTTTTCTTCCCAATTTCTTCCAAGAAATCTTCTGGGCTTAGTTTTGCATCAATGCCATACGCTTTTCCAAGCCCGACGGGATTTTTTTCTTTAAAAATTCCGATTAGCTTCAACGCAACAACATCTGGGTTCTTTAACTTGGAAGGGCTTATTCCTGAAACTAAACCCAGCCTCACCTCATCCCTGTCTTCAAAAGGAACAATTCCTGGTGTGTCAAACAACTTTAGTTTATTCTTACCAATAATTAATTGATATCCTCTTGTAAATCCTGATTCAGCGCTAGTTCGGGTTCTTGAACTTCTTGAAAGTTTATTTATCAAAGAACTTTTTCCAGTGTTTGGGTAACCTATAACAGCGACTTTTGGAGATTCGATTTTTGCTTTACTCTTAACTTTTTTTATCAAATCACCAATTCCTTTCGCTTTTGTAGTTGAAGTTATGACAGTGTCTGATTTATCATACTCCCTTGCATTATCACCAAGAGTGTATCTAGAAACAAGATCTGACTTATTTATCACGAATATTAGGGGTTTATTGTACGATGAAGCATATTCCTCTATTTTCTTTATTCTTGTTAGTTCTGGAAGACGCGCATCCAATACTTCTAGGACTACATCTGATCTTCTAATTATATCCTCAATTATAGTCCAAAAACCCTTTTCCATATAGTCTGTTGAGAACGAGCTGTTTAAATAGGTGTTTATTATTCAAAGTAATCTTCATAACAGAACGACTGTCCCCTACCTTCATAAGTGCAGCTGCCTTTTCTCTCAATTACATTCCCGTCCAGATGATCTCTGAATCTTGAGACCAATGAATTACAATCTCTGCATCTACTGAAGCATGTTCCGATCTCAACATTAAACTCCTTATCATTAATTTTGATTAACTTCGATGGAACTTGAGAGTTTTGATTAAAATAATTATACACCCTTTCAACAAAACTATTATCTGTAAATACATTAGATAGGGTTATATGCAGTGAGCATTTTTTCGGACTTTTTGGATTAACAAGTTCTTTTTTAATGAGCACACATCTTCCTCTCTGTAATCTATATTCTTCTTTCTGCTTTTTCATTGCTAATCCTTCAGGGAGTTTTATACTACCATCTGGATTAAACTCCACCACCTTACACACACCACTTTCCACTTAAATTATCCCTAGAGCAAACAGCATATTCGATTTTCCTTTTAACTAATGTCTCAAAAGTGTTGCTAACAACTTCCGGAGTATTATTGTTCCCTGATAGATGCCCTAATAAAACCAATGAAAGATTTTTACCTTTTTTTTGAATCAGAGAGCTAGCAACTACATTACTCAAATGCCCTTCATCTGATAATATCCAACTTTTAAGGAAAGCAGGGTAAGAACCATTAAGGACCATATCAATGTCATGATTACTTTCAATTAGGACACTTTTGAGTTTGGAGATCTCAGATTCCATTTGTTTTGTAACAACACCAGTGTCTGTAAACAATCCAAATTTATTAATAACAAAGCCGCAAGAACTAACATTGTGGGAAGTAGGTATTGGTCTTATATTAAGTGTCCCTATTTTAAAATCCTTGTTATGAGAAAATGTTTTTTTATTAATCTTCCCAAGCTTAAACTTTGCTTCTGAGTATACCTCTTTTGTCATATAAATGGGAACACCAAACCTCCTAAATAGCACTCCAGCTCCTGCAATATGGTCGCTATGGGAGTGAGTCAACATTATAGCATCAACATTTTCTATACTTTTTCCTAATTTCTCCATTCGATTGTTAATCTCTATCCCACTCTTACCAGAATCCACTAGAACTGACGTACTTTTATCCTCAACTAGACAACAATTACCATTGCTCCCTGATGCTATTACAGAAATCTCCATAATTTTTATCTCACCCTTTTTACTTAGGATGAAAAAAATAAGTGTTATTTAAATGTTGTTAATGGGGGTAGAAGATTGTTTTTAAAAAAAAGAAAAAAAGGAGATTTACTCCCCCATAAATTGCCCTTTACCGCCATGGTTTCCACCACATCCATGACCTCCGTGTCCTTTTCCAAGACCACGTTTTTCAAGTCCAAGTCCTTCAGCGATTTGTTTTGCACTCTCAAAATCTCCACTTTCCTTTGCTTCATGCAATTGAATTAAGAGTTCGAAGTTGTCTTCATTAATCACTTCAAGCATTTGAGATGCTCTTGGAGAATCACCATGAGCTTCTACCCAGGCATCATAATCTCCTGCTTCAACGGCAGTCATGAATGCATCATAATCTCCTGCCTCGATAGCCTCTTTCAAAGCTTCATTTCCATGCAAACCTTTCCCAAAAGGCATCGCATAAGCTCCCACAGCAACTAGACCAACTAACAATACAGCCAGAATCCCTAACATTGGTCCTTTTTTCATTTTTGCCTCCATCAAATTTCTTTGATAATACCAAGATGGTTCACCCCATATTTAAACAAGAAGAAGGGAAAATGTACACTTATGTTCCACATTCTTTATAAACACTTAAAAACATTTTAAGTTAAAAGTGATTACAATGCCACCACATCAATTTTTCGATCCAGTAATGTTTGGAGTTGAATTCGCATATTCTATATTCGTAGTAATAATTTGTTTACTTATTTACATTAAAACAAAGAGTGTATATGAACTAACAAAACACAAAGGAATTCAATATTTTAGAAATGCATTTTTATTCTTTGGTCTAGCATATATTGCAAGATTTATGGCACACCTTTTCAAGATTACAAATATTACTTTTGAGTTTTTTATTCCAATGAGAGAAATTTGGCCTTATGTTTTAATGGTCACTGGTTATTTGAGCACCATAGCAATTTTCTATTTAATATACAGCACAATATGGGAAAAGATTGGACATAAACAATTCTTAATCTTTTCAAATACAATTGCAATCATATTAGCAATTATTCCAGTCATATTCAGATCCCACCTAACACTAGCTGTGGCTCAGATTATTTTACTTCTTTTAGCAATAGTACTTAACATAATTTACCATAAAAAGTCATCAAAACATTATCAAACAAAAGCACTTTATTTCCTGATTTTAATTTTCTGGCTCTTCAATTTAGCATTAATAGGCCCTGGAAGACTTATACCCCATGAACTAAAAATAATCTTCCAAGTTATTTCCTTCGCTTTATTCCTCATAATTTACTACAAGGTGAATAAGTGGATAAAATGAAGAAGAGAGAAAGATTAGAAGTAATTCACGATATTCTTAAAGTAATTATCAATCACAACAATAACATCAAACCAACACCTTTACTTAGATACTCAAATCTTTCTTCACAAAGATTCACGGAATATTATAAGGAACTTTTAGAAAAAGAATTAATTAAGGAAGTAGAAGATAAGAAAGGAAAGAAATCAATATCATTAACTGACAAAGGCTTCCAATATACCCACAAATACAAAGCAATTCTTGGTTTTATTGAAGAGTTTAGTCTTTGAACAATCACGAATGTTCTTTTATGAAAATTTATAAATTTCAATTTAATACCTATTATCGAGGTGTTATTTATGGGACTTATGTATAGAATAGCTCAATATTGTAGTGCTACGCAACTATTACCAAAACCAACTAATCTTCCTGAATTGCAAGATAGAATCGAAAAGCTTCAAGAGCAGAAGGTTCAATTAGAAAAACTCGTTATATCTCCCCAAGAAGTCAGAAGCCGAGCAACAGGGGAAATGAACCCAACAGTAAGGTATGATGGAAATCCAGCTCATTCTTTCCATATAAGATATGATGCTCAATTCTCGAATGGAACATCTCTATCTGTCACAGAATTTTATACTCATTGGCAAGATTGTCTAGTCCCGGAAGCAGGTATAGATAATCAAACTGAAGGATCTAGAAAAGGGAGAAAGATGGTTTATGGAGAAGCAGCTAGAATTGCTAAACTACTCTCCGAAGAATATTACCCAGTGGTTCTTGAAAGAAAAAGATCTGTTTCAGACAAGTTAGTAAGAACAACCGAAAATTTTCTTGATACTGGTTGGGAAGATGAATCTATGAGTAGAGATTAACACTTGTCTTCATCAGGAACTACTCTTTCCCGAATAAACCTATCCATCTTTCCTTTTTCCCACTCAATTGCTTGGACTCCAGCTTCAATGACTTCTTGTGATGGACTGATAACTATATGTGAAAAACCATCAGATGATAATTTCTCTCTCATTTCCTTTAAATGGCCCTCACCATAAACAATTGCTATCTGATCCAACTCTCTATCACGAGTCTCTTGTAATGCAATATCTAAAGAAGCAGCTGTTCTTCTGTAATGGATTTTTTCACGTAATCTATTAACAGCTTTAAAGAAGGGATTTTTCTCATAAACTGGAGGAATCTCCTTCTTATTTAGATTCAACTTAAAATTCCAACCTTGCACATAATCAGGTAAAGAATACCTCCCAGATAATTTTTCCAAAAGGGGATCAATGTTTCTTTTACAAGCCCTCTCAACAGAGTCGATAAAACTTTGGACTATTTTTTTACTAGAATATCTTTGAATATTATCATCTCGTCCAAGAAATTGTGCCATATCTATCAATACTTCAGCATAAGCTGATACAAAAGCATCATGTATATCAATAACAGTCTTATGGTCTTGATGTAGTATGTCATCTTCAATTCCGAATAATGCAACTGGAGATCCTTCTAATCCGTATTTGAATAATGGTCTTTCCTGTAGATATTCTTCAACTAAATCTTTTCTATCACCAACCTTCTTTTTATCTTCAATCCAGTGATCAACAAATTCATCAACAGTTGATTGAGTAACTAATCCAGATCCACCCTCAATTCCAACAATACCCAGCCCCATGTTAGCGACTAAGTTATCTATTACTCTTACATGATGATGGGCAAAATCTGGAATATGGATATCAGGTAATAAATAGAACAAAGGTGTGCTTCCCTGCCGAACCTTATCTACGCAAAAATCTAAAGATCTAAGATACTCAGCTACAGCTTTTGTTTCCTGAGGTTTATAATCCATGAAAGGGGGAATACTATTTAATTTTTAAATCTAAATCTTTTTTGATATATTTAAGAACTAGACTGACTAAGTTGCCCCAACAACAACCAAAACATTTTTAAATATGTAATTCCAGGATACAAACAACATAGTACATTGGGGGGTAAAAAGGGGTTATTATGAGAAAGACAATCATTCTATTTTCATTAGTTTACGTTCTTTTACTTTCTTATTCTACTTTAGCAGCGGATTGTGGTGGCATTACACCGTGTAGTTGTGGGGATTCATTAACTTCTTCAAGAATTCTCAATGCATCTGATTCATTAACTGAATGTTCAGCTACAGCTTTGATCATTTTAACTTCTAATTTGACTTTAGATTGCAACGGTACAGAAATCTCAGGTGATGGAGGAGGTTCCCAGGACGATGGAATAGAAATCTATCCCGATAAGGTTAACATTACAATAAAAAATTGTATCATACATAATTTTTCTGATAATGGAATACAAATGAAGTGCATAAATAATGATAGTATAATAGAGAATAATTCTTTTTATGATGTTAATGTAGGTATAAATATTTACCCAGGATTTTATGGACCTAGTAATCCTTGGCTGGGGAGATGTACGAACGTCACCATAACAAATAACCATGTGATTAATGCTTCGTATGGTGGAATCTATGTCAACGCGCATCATGATTCTTACATAACAAATAACATTATTTCATATGTCAATTCGAACAGAGGATTATATTTAACTAATTCATCTGCATGGTTATCTGAAGCAGACGGTACCCTAATAGTATCCAATAATATTATCGAAAATTGTAGCACCTACTACGGTTGCGCATCATTCGGAAATATTACTGGAAGTTTTCATAATAATACTATTACTAATTGTACAGGTTTTTATGGAGGTGTATATATATCTCAAGATCGTGATGCACCAATTAATATCACCAACAATAACATTACCAATAGTAAATTTGGACTATATATGGAGAACATTTCAGAGTTATCTATCTGGCATAATAATATATTTAATAATACTGTCAACAACTCATACTCTTCTTATGCAATCGAATTATCCTATAACAACCTAGGTAACTATTGGGGGCATAGTGAATGTCCTTTATTTACAGCCGGAAACGATTCTAACGCTGCAAATGTAGTTGATAGCTACCCCTATAATGAAACAAATGCTTGGTTAAAAGGTTATGATCCTGATGAGTGTGATGATAGTTCATCTTGTGGTGGAAGCCAAGCATGTTCATGTGGGGATTTCCTTACCGAATCTCGAACAATAACTTCAGCAGACAACCTAACCAACTGCCAAGGAAACGCACTAAACATCACATCTAATGATGTTACATTAGACTGTAATAATTACAATATATCAGGAAACGGAACTGGAATTGGAATATACTCAGGTAATCAGGAAGGAATAACAATAATAAACTGCAATCTTAGCAACTTCTCCATCGCAGTAGACTTCGACAACGTAAACGACTCAATAATAACAGATAATATAATCAGTATAAACAATATCGTTAACAACGCAAATTACGCAGGAATTAAGATAGACTATTGCGATAACGTGACTGTTAACAACACAAATATTCATAATAATAAGAAAAATAATATCTATCTAAACCAAAGTGAGAGCATAACAATTCAAGACAACAATATTACAGATAGTACTGGTTACGGAATATATGTTGATGGATCTCCAGATTCACAAATCACCAACAACAACATAAGCGACAATACAAATAACGGAATCCGTCTAACAAGTGAATCAGATGATTGTTCCATAATCAACAACACTATAAACGACAATGGAAACTATGCAATTTATAACTCAGGTTCCCATGGTACTATTATTGATGACAATGTAATAAATGATGAATATAGTACTGCAATTTACTTTACTGGAAGCAATCATACACTTACAAGGAATAACGAAATCAATGCCAGCAGTGGACTATTTTTAGTCGGAGCAGAAACATTGAATCACACCTTCACAAATAATCTTGTAGAAGGTGGTAATTTTGGATTAAGCATAAGTGATACAAATACTGTAAACATTAGCTATAATAGTATCCTTGATATTGGAAACGACTCAATTCGTGTTGATGACACAACTGCCATTTACATCCATAACAACACCATTAGCGCAATAGGACATAGCGTTTCCTTCGATAACGTTAATTCAAGTGAGATAACAAACAACACAATGTCAGGTCCAATGACATCTTGTATTAAATTAATCTCTGCAAGCACATCTAACACAATAAGTGGCAATAACATTTACAACCAATATCCTTTATTATCACCTGCATACCACGAACCTGGAGCAGATCGTTATGGAATTCAAATTGAAGGCAGTAGTAATAGCAATGATTTAATTTCAAACACCATAGAATGTAACACAACAGAAACTGCTAACAAAGATTATTATGGAATCTTTATATATGAATCAGACAATAACGAACTTTCAAACAACGAAATGTCTAATTGTAGAGGAGGTCACTACTTCCTTTACGTTGATAATGTCACATTGAATAATGAATACTCCTATGATAACTACTACGGTTCCTATCTGAGTCAATCCGGACCAGGAACAATAATCATAAACAATTCAGAATATGATAATAATTGCGAAGGGATCCATTTATTAAATTCATATATAGATCTATACGACACAAATTTTACTAACAGTACTTGCAGCAACAATGCCGGTTTGAATATATCAAGTGGCAATGTAACCCTCCAAAATTCCAACTTCATAAACAACGGCCTTTACGGAATATATGGACAAAGCGGTCGCAATGTAACATGGACAATTAATGATTCAATAACCTGCAGAGATAATAATCTTTCATTCTATGGAGTCGAACCAACAATTGATGAAGGAACTCTTACCCAAGATAATTGTACCATTTACATTAATGGAGTACTTTGGCAACCTGCATCTACAACTTGTGGCGGATCTACCATATGTAGTTGTGGAGATTCACTAACAGAATCTCGTGTATTGACAGGAGCAGATGATTTAGAAGATTGTGATGGAAATGGATTGAATATTTCTGCTGAAGGTGTGACACTTGACTGTAATGGACACAACATTATAGGAAACGGTACCGGAAGCGGAAGTGTTGGGATTAACATTCAATCTTACGATAATGTCACAATTAAGAATTGCATAGTATCTAATTATTCCACAGCGATCAAGATCTCGGGCACTAACACCACTATTCGGAATAATACCATTTTCAACGCATCTACAGCAGGATTAAATGTTCAAACTTCTAATAACTTAATAGTTGAGAATGATATTTTTAATATTACCTCATATGGAATTATTAGCAGTGCCAACTCAGACAATATAATTTCAGAAAATGATATTTCTGGGTACTGCAATTATGGTATCTATTTAACTAACGAAGACAATACAAGAGTAAATGACAACTTTATTGAAAATTGTTCATATGGAACTGCCATAGATGTAACTTCTAGCAATATCTCAATTGTCAATAACACCTACACTAATAATACTAATGAAGGGATTTATCTATGGAACTATCTTAGCTACAATGGTTCAAGCACAATTGAAAACAACACTATCATTGGTAGTGGTGATCATGGCATTTACTTATATTTATCTAGAGACGATACAATTCGTAATAACAGAATCTCTAAAAATGGTCAGGGGATTGAAATTGCACATTCTGGAAATATTAACCTATATGATAACACTATAAACAATAATACTAATGATGGAATATTAATTCTAAACTCATCGAACGGTACAATTTCTGGTGGTGAAATTTACGATAATAACTTAGCAGATAGCTCAGCTCAAGGAGGATTAAGGCTTTACTTTCAATCCTATAATAACTCCATCACCGGAGTCTATCTACATAACAATAAGAAAAACGCAATATACCAAGACCAAAGTAACAATAATACAATTGAGAATAATAATATAGATGATAACTGTGGCGGAAATGCAGGTATATACAATTACCAATCCCACAACACCGAAATCCGAAACAACAATATCACAAATGGTACTGGATACGGAATTGAGATATTCGAAAGCACAAACTTACAAATCACCAACAACAACATAAGCGACAATACAAATAACGGAATCCGTCTAACAAGTGAATCAGATGATTGTTCCATAATCAACAACACTATAAACGACAATGGAAACTATGCAATTTATAACTCAGGTTCCCATGGTACTATTATTGATGACAATGTAATAAATGATGAATATAGTACTGCAATTTACTTTACTGGAAGCAATCATACACTTACAAGGAATAACGAAATCAATGCCAGCAGTGGACTATTTTTAGTCGGAGCAGAAACATTGAATCACACCTTCACAAATAATCTTGTAGAAGGTGGTAATTTTGGATTAAGCATAAGTGATACAAATACTGTAAACATTAGCTATAATAGTATCCTTGATATTGGAAACGACTCAATTCGTGTTGATGACACAACTGCCATTTACATCCATAACAACACCATTAGCGCAATAGGACATAGCGTTTCCTTCGATAACGTTAATTCAAGTGAGATAACAAACAACACAATGTCAGGTCCAATGACATCTTGTATTAAATTAATCTCTGCAAGCACATCTAACACAATAAGTGGCAATAACATTTACAACCAATATCCTTTATTATCACCTGCATACCACGAACCTGGAGCAGATCGTTATGGAATTCAAATTGAAGGCAGTAGTAATAGCAATGATTTAATTTCAAACACCATAGAATGTAACACAACAGAAACTGCTAACAAAGATTATTATGGAATCTTTATATATGAATCAGACAATAACGAACTTTCAAACAACGAAATGTCTAATTGTAGAGGAGGTCACTACTTCCTTTACGTTGATAATGTCACATTGAATAATGAATACTCCTATGATAACTACTACGGTTCCTATCTGAGTCAATCCGGACCAGGAACAATAATCATAAACAATTCAGAATATGATAATAATTGCGAAGGGATCCATTTATTAAATTCATATATAGATCTATACGACACAAATTTTACTAACAGTACTTGCAGCAACAATGCCGGTTTGAATATATCAAGTGGCAATGTAACCCTCCAAAATTCCAACTTCATAAACAACGGCCTTTACGGAATATATGGACAAAGCGGTCGCAATGTAACATGGACAATTAATGATTCAATAACCTGCAGAGATAATAATCTTTCATTCTATGGAGTCGAACCAACAATTGATGAAGGAACTCTTACCCAAGATAATTGTACCATTTACATTAATGGAGTACTTTGGCAACCTCCATTAAGTTCTTGTGGGGGCGATGTTCCCTGTGAATGTGGAGACATACTTAATGTGTCTCGTGTATTAAACGCATCTGACAACTTGATAAATTGTAGTGGAAATGCTCTTAATATAACCTCTGATGATGTTACTTTAGATTGCAATAACACCAATATTAGTGGAAATGGCACAAATATAGGAATCTATGCTGGCTACAGATCTGGAATTACAATCCAAAATTGCACTATAAAAAACTTCGATAAAGGAATTGACTTTGATTATGTAAATGATTCCTCAATTATTGGAGGAGAAATCGGACCAAATAACCAAATCTCAGATTATGTGTTTTATGGTGGAATAACATTGGCTTATACAAACAACATCACTATTTCTGGAATTTATCTGCACAACAACAGTAAAGAGGCAATCCATTTACAAGGTGTTAACAATGTCACAGTCGAAAATAACCACATAGATGAAAATTGTGGGGGGGAAGCTGGAATCTATATTGACAATGGCGGCTCAGACAACACAATCCAAAATAACAATATCACAAATGGAACTGGATATGGTATTGAAGCATATTTAAATTCCAATGCTCAAAATTGGGATATTTTATCAAATACAATCAATGGAAATTCAAACGAGGGAGTTTACATAAGCAATGGAAAAGACATCACAATTTCAGGAAATACTATCAATTCAAATGGAGGTGGATCAAATAATGGCATTCACCTAGATGGTAATGATTATGTTACTATCACTAACAATATAATAAAATTCAATTCTAATGGATTTTATCTAGAGAACTCCAACAATGGAACAATTACAAGAAACACATTCCAAGAGAACCAAGATAATGGAATTCAAATTAATACTGCAGATAATATTACCCTAACTGATAACGACTTCATTTACAATGATCAAGGAGGAAGTGATAATGCAGGAGTATGGATAGAAAGTTCAACAAGAATTTATGTAGACAATAATGATTTCAATGAGACTTTTGAAGGAATCCACTTTGGGGATTCAGATAATTGTGAAGCTACTGACAACACAATAGGAGGCGCATTCTCAAACTCTGGAATCCACTTGGAAGGAATAAACTCGGCTCATTTAGTACAAAATAACACAATTAATAATAGCGCTTCAAGTGCATATGGTATATGGATAGAAGAAGAGCACAATAGAATCTATAATAATACTATATATTGTGTTGACATGACAATTGATTCTTATGGAGTGTATCTAAATAATGATAATTATGATGCAGAAAATAACACATTTATTGGAAATGAAATTTATCGATGTTATTACGGATTATACGATGAAGGTGTTATGAACTTTACAGCGGATGGTGAAGATTATCATAACAATTCATATGGTTTCTACCTCTCAAATGCGGGAGATGAATCAGATTATCCAACAATCAAAAACTCAGAAATTTTCAATAGTTTACACGGAGTCTACCTTGATGGATCCTTTGCAAAAATTGAGGAAACTAACTTTTCCAATAACACAGGTTCGACTAGGACAGGTATTCATGTCTCGGGAGACTCAACGGCTCTTGTAACAAATGGCGATTTTATCAATAACGGTGACTACGCAATGTATGATCCGGGACCAGCTTTAGTCAATTGGACGATTACAGGATCTCCAATATGTAGGGATAATGATATCTCTATTTATGGGGAAATAAAATTTGAAGGAGGGTCTTTAGAAATGGACAATTGCACTATTAGTATTAATGGTTCTGAGACTCTAAATAAAGATGGCATAATATCGTCATTACATGCAGTAAGAAAGAGCGTTCCGGTTAATACCCCCACTGATTTCGGGTTTAATGAATCAGATACAAACATAACTCTTTATCTTGGAAGTGGAGTGACATCAACAGTAACTATCACAAATGCATCACCAACTTCATCAGGAACCACAGCCTCCCTAACATCATTAAAGGGGATTGACATCAGCGTCGACCAAAACACCAATGGAAGCCTTAATTGGGCTTTAATTAAAATTTTCTATAACGACTCAGAATTAGCAGCTGCAGGTATAGATGAAAGTACCCTAAAGATGTATTTCTACAATGAAACATCTGGAGATTGGCAACTTGAACCTAATCAAGGAGTTAATTCAACAGCTAATTATATATGGGCAAATGTAACTCACTTTAGTACCTTCGGTGTTTTTGGAGGTACAGCCCCAACAACAACATCTGGCGGAGGCGGTGGAGGAACTCGATACTCAACATTCCATATAACCTTATCACCTCAAGGATATGGCAAAATACTAAATCGTGGAGAGAAAGTAACTTTCTATTATTCAAACATTATGCACACAGTAACATTAAAGAGTATTAAAAGTGGTAAGGCTACGATCCTCATAGCTTCCATACCTTCCGAACATGTTCTTAGCGAAGGAGACTCTGTATTAAAGGACCTAGATTCAGACGGTGATGATGATGTTGAGATAACTTTGGTGAGTATAAAAAGTAGTTCTGCAACTCTGGAATTTAAATCGACAAAGGTTACTCCACCCCAATTATCACCCTCAGTTACAGCACCTATTCTTGATGAAGGCCCACAACAAGTTGAGATCCCTGATTCTCAACAACCAGGGGAAGACGAAGCATTACCTGTAGAGGAAAAGTTACCAGAAAAAGTTATTGAACCAAGAGTGATAAGGTTATATGGAATGTTGAGTATCGAGTTCCTCCACCGC
>JBHPEA010000004.1:0-53118 GCA_042577505.1 Nanobdellota archaeon | reverse complement strand
ACTTCGATCCGTCATCTGTTGTGTAAGCAACTACATTACCTAATCCATATCTCCAGTCTTTATCAGATTCTCATATGCCTCAGTATACGCAGTTCCTACATTATCAATTTCATGGGAGATATATCTGGGCTCTGCCCTATCACTTTTTATTGAGATTGAAGTACTAGGTAACTCTAGTTTATTACCTAAAAGATCCACACTATCCTGATTAAATGAAATAGATCCTAAGAAATTATCAGGCATAGTATTAGGAATATTTGACCATACACAAGATCCAGCTTCACATGAAGTTGGACTTACTTTATTACCAAGCCCAATCCCAGATAAATCCATATAGACCTGACTCTCATCAAATCCAATACCTTCATCTGAAACAGTAGCTGTTACTCTATTCATTCCAGGAAGAAGATACACATTACCATCAGCATCTGTAATCCCTTCTACCACAAGTCCAGACATTGTTGGACCAGTTCCGTCAAAAGTCAAAGAGAGAGAACCTTCGGATGTTACTGAATTTCCCTCTTTATCAGCAGCAGTTATTGTATATGAGAATGTACCTGAAGCTCCTGCATTTGCATAAAGTGAAAATGTACATTTACTTCTATTATTCGCCAACCCAATGCAAGATCCTTTAACATATGAATTTGCATATCCAACAGAACTAAAATCACCATATACACTATTTGGATCCAGATCGCCACCTTCAATGTTAATCTCCACCATTATTCTAACAGGATTTGGACCGATATACTCTTGAGGATTTCCTAAAGGGTCAAGAGGTCCTGAACCATTACCAACTGTTGGAGGTGTTTTATCAATATCGAATTCTACCGTCCTTTCCGATCCTTCCTGACCAAATACATCAATTCCTTTAACTTTTACAATATGATGACCCTCAGAGAGAGCCTCTTTAGTTTCTGAGACAGATCCAGACTTCGAACATGACCTACCAGTCACAATTTCTGACTTTGAGATACCATTTGAAATTTCAATACTCGCCAATCCTGCACAATTTCTAGTATCACCACGAGCAAATCCATAATCTTGAACATTGTAATTTATTGTTACAATGTTTTGAGAAATTGTTTTATCTAAACTTAATACTTCAGGACCAGTTTTATCAACAGATATCGTTCCTGATTTGGAATCAACTTCTTGTGTAACGTTGCCTATATATTTCAATTCAACAATCCTATAAGGAATTGCCCCCATTCCAGAAAAAATATCCGTACTTTGTGCTAATGTACATAGAGTTCTTCCACCCGAACCAGTACAAGAATCAAATGGAATTATAGCATTTAATTTAATTTGATCTGGTGTAACATTATTTGCAACAGCAACTTCAAAATTTACCGTATCCTCTTCTCTTACAATATTTGAAATACCATCTTGTCCTTTTGCACTTACTGAAACTATAGTAGAAAATGACACAGGAATACTAACTACTAAAACTGCCATCCACACAGCTAATAGTTTGTATATCATGTATATCTAGGCCTCAAATCCGCTGCATTATCTTCTGAATAATTTCCAACTAAACTGAGCTGTTCCATCATCTCAATTTTTCTATCACTTACAGGTACATCTAAAATTGAAGGAGATACAGCATAAACAATCATTTTATTTTTCTCTAAATCTGTTTGAGAAATTGTAGCTTCTATTGTTGATCCACCATTAGGGAATGTATCATTGATCTGTACAGCATCAATTGTATAGCACTCCTCACCTATTCCCAATATACCACCTTCGCATTCACGCCTTGAAGGGAAAAGTACATCTTCATCAGTAAAGATATTTACATCAATCTCATAATCACCAGGTGCGAGTTCAACAGAAACATTTTCTCCAGGGTAATAATCGACAGTTCTAACAATTCCCTCTTCTAAAATATCCCCTACCCTACTAATCGTTACAATACCATATTCTTCAGAACCAAGAGTATGGGCTGTGTTATCAAACACCCAACTCCCTCCACTCAACAACACCTTTTTCTTTTGAATCTCAATATCAATTGTTGATAACTTAGTCATTTGTATCTCGATATTCTCGGGTTCATCGAGTTTTGTGCTAAGGAATTGACTTGTCATAATATAGCCTTCTTTATGCAAGGCTACAACACCACCTATACAAATTGGGAATTTCGCAAGTAAGGTACCTTCAGTTATAGTGCCAATTGCACAACTTTCAGTTCCACAACTATAGGACACCTCAACACCATCAACAAATGAATCACCTTCCTTTGCAGTTATCAAAACATCCCCAGAATTTCTACTACTCTCTCTGCAAAGAAGTGAATTTGGATTCATATCCAACATTCTTAATGCAACATAATCCGTTTTTAGTGCTCTATTATCTCTTATATTCCCCTCTAAGAAATATCTAAAGACGTAACCCTGACCATTCAATGCAGCATTATCGAATATCTCTATCATTACTGGGAAACTTACATCATAGAGGAAATTATATCTTTGAATTCCAATTAGTCGTAAGAAATTATGAGATGCGCTCTCAGCTGTACATAGTTCACCATCACAATTCAAATCAAAATATATTGGCCAGAAATCAAGATATGTAAACCTAACTTCTAGATTAGAAAATGATTGATTAAGTGGGATTGTTTGATGTAAATTGTACATAGCCTCTCTAACAGGATTGGTCGGATCTGCAAATAGTTCATAATTAGAAGTATTAGTTACCTTCAACATAGGAATATAACTCATCATCATTCCTTGTATGTTATTCTTTACAGTCGACTTTGTCCAAGACTCAGATCTTCCATAACCAAACTCTAACTCTCCCCGTGGAGGAAGTGCATCATTATCTAAATTAGAAAATGCAGCTATTAAATTCAAAACATCATTCTCTAAATATTTATACTGAATCTCAAGCTCAGTCAATAGTGAAGCAAGCTCATAGATATCTTTCAAGTTTAAATCAAAGTTAACTACAAATTCATTTACATCTCTACTAACATCATTTTGTGAAATTCTCAAAGGATAATAAAGTTTAACTGATACATCATTCTCTGTAACAACTGTCTCTGTAATAATATCATCGATCTTAACGATATTCATTCCTTGTGCATTAAAAATCTCAAAATCTCCTGTACATCTTTCAATATTATTGGAGATATAATCAGAAAGTTGACTCTCAACAGACCTAGAATCTCCATCTCGAAGAGGGGGACGCAGTATTTCAAATTCACAATTACCAGAACAACTATTATCGCTTTTCAAGTGAAACCAGAAAGGTATTTTTAGTGGAGATCTAGTTGAAAATTGAACTGCTCCACCAGCCGTAGGATTTGCAGTTACAGATGTTATTCCAAAATTCTCAGGGAATATATACCCACCACGGTTTCCGATTTTTAACAAAGCTTCAAGACCAATCCTATTCAAGCAAGAAGTAACATATAATGAAACGGGTTGTAATTCGTCTGGTAACTCTTCTGCACTTTTTATCTCATATGGTAAACCTTCTTCAGGGATAGTTCTAAAGAAAATGATCAGACCTACACTTATCAAAACCAACAATCCTAAAATTATAAATATTGTAACCTGTCCTTTACTTTTCATTCTCTAAGTCTTTCAACTCCTTTTGAATTAATTGAAGATCGTACAACTTCTGTTCCATTAGTTCACGAGCTAGCATACTTTTTTTCTTGCCTAATTTTTTGCCAACTTTTTCTAGAAGATCGTTTATCTCTTTACTCACAGTAATCCTAATTTGTATAGAGCCGCCATCCATTTTATGCTTGATTTGTACTTAATTAAGTATATACTTTATAAACCTTTTGGTTCACACAATATAATGAAACTATATCCATTATTTATACTATAAAATGTATAAAATCTATTTAAATCTTTCGGTTCCAAATTGCCTATCACCAACCATTTTGTAATGTATACTTAATATATACAATAAATAGCATAAACTAACAGTAAAATTTATATACTTTTCCCTTTTTCTTTGTCTGGGGGTAAAAAATGATAGATTTCAAAAAACTAAACGGATTAGTACCAGTTATAGCACAGGATTACAAAACAAACGAAGTTTTAATGCTAGCTTTCATGAATGAAGAAGCTTTCAATATTACATTGAAAGAAGGCAAAGTATGTTATTTCTCAAGATCAAGAAATAAGCTATGGAGAAAGGGAGAAACATCTAGAAATGTTCAAAATGTAAAAGAAATTCTTCTAGATTGCGATCAAGATACAATTCTAATAAAAGTCGAACAGGTTGGTAATGCAGCTTGCCACACAGGCTATAAATCATGTTTCTATAAAAAACTAGAAAACGGAAAGATAACAGAGATTGGAGAAAAAATATTTGATCCAAAGAAAGTCTACAAGGAGGATAAAAAATGAAACTTAAACTAGGAATCCCAAAAGGATCTTTACAAGAATCAACTATTAGAATTTTCAAAAAAGCAGGATATGATATTAGAGTAGGAGAGAGATCCTATTTTCCAAAGATTGATGATGAAGATATTGAATGTATAATGGTCAGAGCACAAGAGATGTCAAGGTATGTTGAAAATGGCCACATAGATGTGGGTCTTACTGGAAAAGACTGGGTTTTGGAAAATGGATCAGATGTTGTCGATGTTGCAGACCTTATCTACGCAAAACAAGGTTTGGGTAAAGTTAAATGGGTTCTTGCAGTTCCAAATGATAGTAAAATCAATACAATAAAAGATCTTAATGGAAAAAAGATAGCTACAGAAGCAGTTAATATTACAAAAAAATACCTAAAGGAAAACAACATAACTGCAGATGTCGAATTCTCCTGGGGAGCAACTGAAGTTAAAGCACCAGAATTAGTCGATGCTATAGTAGAGATTACAGAGACAGGATCCTCATTAAAAGCAAACAACCTGCGAATTATTGACACCTTACTAGAATCAAATACAAAACTCATAGCAAACAAAAAAGCTTACGAGAATAAATGGAAAAAGTTGAAGATAGATAAGATCAAGATGCTTCTCCAAGGTGCAATCCTAGCAGAAGAAAAAGTGGCAATAATGATGAATGTAAAGAAAGAAGATCTTCCAAAAGTATTAAAATTGATACCTGCATTAAACAAACCAACAATATCTGATCTTTCAGATATCAATTGGGTAGCAGTCTCAACAATCATTGATGAAAAACTAGTTAGGTCAATTATACCAAAATTAAAATCAGCTGGTGCAGAGGGTATCGTTGAATACGCATTGAAAAAAATCATAGAATGATAAAAACAATTACTCTAAAGGACAAAGAAACACTAAATAAAATAAAAAAAAGATCTAGTGGAGATATCGACGATGCTATCAAAGCAACAAAAGTAATTATCGACGAAGTAAAAAAGAACGGAGACAAGGCTTTGATCAATTTCTCAAAGAAATTTGACAATTACAAACTAAAAAACATCCAAGTCTCAAAAAAAGAAATCAAACAAGCCTACAAAAAAGTTGACAAAGAAACAATTAATGCTCTAAAAAAATCAATCACGAACATAAAAACCTATGCTAAACTCCAAATGCCCAAGGAATGGAAAAAAACAATCAGCAAAGGAGTCGAAGTAGGCCAAATCATAAGACCATTAGAAAGCGTAGGATGTTATATTCCTGGAGGATTATATGCTCTACCATCTTCAGTTTTAATGACTGTTATTCCAGCAAAAGTGGCAGGAGTAAAAAATATTGTAGTATGCACACCGCCAAGAAAAAACAACGAATTAGTTATTGTT
The DNA here is from genome assembly GCA_042577505.1 of Nanobdellota archaeon. Lineage (GTDB taxonomy): Archaea > Nanobdellota > Nanobdellia > Woesearchaeales > JACQSR01 > JACQSR01. The sequence goes on along the minus strand of JBHPEA010000004.1, from coordinate 47,388 downwards.
GCTGCAGATTTAGCAGGAGCAAATAAAATATTCAAAGTTGGTGGTGCCCAGGCAATTGCAGCATTAGCATATGGAACAAAATCAATACCCAAGGTAAATAAAATTGTAGGGCCAGGTAACATTTACGTAACAGCTGCAAAAAAGATACTTTATGGAGAAGTGGGATTAGACTTCTTAGCAGGACCTTCTGAAATATTAATATACGCAGAAAAAGGAAATGAAAATTTCATCGCAGCAGATATGTTAGCCCAAGCAGAGCACGATAGATATGCTTCTGCAATCCTTGTAACACCAAATAAAACTCTAGCAAAAAAAGTAGCAAAAGCTATAGATGAACAATTAACACAACTACCTACCCAAATTATTGCAAGACAATCATTGAGAAACTACAGCGCAATAATCTTAGTAAAAAATAAAAAAGAAGCAATTAATTTCATCAATGATTTCGCTCCAGAACACTTGGAATTATTCCAAGAATCTATATTGAAAGATATCAAAAACGCAGGAGCGATATTCCTAGGGGAAAATACTTGTGAAGCAGCAGGAGATTACGCTACTGGACCATCACATGTACTTCCAACAGGACAAGCTTCAAAATATCGTTCAGGATTAAGTGTATATGATTTCATTAAAATGCCATCCATTCAAAAAATATCTAAAGAAGGCATTAAATCCTTAAAACCCACAATTAAAACTATAGCAAAAGAAGAAGGTTTATTAGCACACAAAAAATCGGCAGAACTAAGATGAAACCAAAAAAATCAGTCATGGAAATGGAACCTTACAGACCACCCATTGAAGGTAGAGATGATTTTATTAGATTAGATTTCAATGAAAACTTGTCAGGACCAACAAAAAAAATCATGAAACTTAAACTTTCACCATTGTATCTATCAGTATACCCAGAATACGAAGAATTTCAAAAACAATTAGCAAAATTCTTCAAAGTAAAAAAAGAAAATATCATTCCAACAAATGGAGCAGATGAGGGAATTAAAACAATCATTGAAACTTACGTAGATAAAAACGACGAAGTATTAATTTTAGATCCCACATTTCCTATGTATAAGGTATATTCTCAAATCTTGGGGGCAAAAATAAAAAAAGTCTCTTACAATAATGATTTTTCATTTCCTTTAAACAAACTCTTAAAATCAATAACAAAGAAAACAAAATTAATAGCAATAGCCAATCCTAACAATCCAACTGGAACATTATTAGATAAAAAAGGTATTATCAAAATACTAAATAAATCAAAGAACTCAGTTTTACTTTTAGACGAAGCCTATGCAGATTTCTCAGGAGTATCCTGTATCAACCTTATCAACAAATATCCCAATCTAATAATCACAAGGTCTTTCTCAAAAGTTTTTGGATTAGCAGGATTAAGATTAGGTGTTATTCTAGCAAAGAAAGACAATATAAATTACTTAAAAAACGTCCGTTCACCATACTCAGTAAATTCTTTAGCAGTAAAAGTAGCATCTATTGCGCTAAAGGACGTTAAGCACAACAAAACTTATGTAAAAGAAATTAAACAAAACAAAACAACCATTGCAAATTTTCTTAGAAAGAAGAATGTCCAAGTTTTTGAAGGAGATGCAAACTTTATGCTAGCTAAAATAAAAAACCAAAAAAAACTTTACAATTTTTTAAAGAAAAAAGGAATATTAATTCGACAAGTACCTGTTAAAGGTTATATTAGAATCACTATAGGAACAAAAAAACAAAATAACTATTTAATAAAATGCTTGGGTGATTATCTTGGATGATGCTCTTTTAGTTATTCTTTCAATTATTGGATTTGGAGCATTATATTGGGTTCTTAGAGGCCAATGGCAGTGGAATAAAATGATGAAATGAAAGCGATAATCTTTGATGTGGATGGTGTATTGATAGATGTATCTGGTTCATATAGAATGACGATCCTAAAAACAGCAGAATACTTCCTAAAAAAGCAAGTCGATCCTGAAATAATTCAACGATTAAAAAATAGAGGCAATTTCAACGATGATTACGATGTTACAAGAAAAATAATCCTTTTAGGAAGCAAATTCCCTAACGATGATGAAGTTAAAGAAAAGTTCGATGAATTTTACTGGGGGGAAAACAATGATGGATTTGTACAAAACGAATCTTGGATTTTACACCCAGATATTCTTAGAAAACTTTATGGAAGATACAAATTGGGCATTGTAACAGGAAGACCAAAGAAAGACATGGATTATGCCTTGAACAGATTCGCAACAAAGAGTTTCTTCGAAACTGTAATTACCTTAGAAGATATGCAGGATAAGAAAAAACCAGATCCATATGGACTTCAGTTAGCATTAAATAATCTTAAAACAGAAGATGCAATCTACATAGGAGATTGTGTAGATGACATTAAAATGGCTAAGGGAGCAGGTATAGAAGGAATTGGAGTCATTCCACCAGGCCATGGAGATGAATTAAAGGAAGTTTTATTAGAAGCAGGCGCACAAGAAGTATTAAATAACATTAATGAACTTCAAAATATACTAAAATGAGAAAAATAAAAATTAGAAGAAAAACAAAAGAAACTGACATTACCTTAACATTAAACATAGACGGTAAAGGTAAATACAAAATTAAAACAGGAATTAGATTCCTAGATCACATGCTCGAATTATTCTCAAAACACGGAAATTTCGACCTTCAATTACATGCAAAAGGAGATCTAGACATTGATCAACACCACACAGTTGAAGATATTGGAATTGTATTAGGTAAAGCTTTCAATAACGCCTTAGGTAACAAAGCTGGCATACAAAGAGCAGGTTACTTTGTCTACCCCATGGATGAAAGTTTAGCAGTAGTCTCAGTAGATCTTGGAGGAAGACCATACAATAAATTCGATGCAGACATTAGATCAGAAAAAGTAGGAGATTTAGAAACAGAATTATTAGAAGATTTCTTTATCGCGTTCTCTAACAATTTAAAATGTAATTTACATGTAGTAATGCCATATGGAAGAAATCCCCACCACAAAGTCGAAGCCATTTTCAAAGCATTTGCAAAAGCTATGATGATGGCCTGCACAATCGGTAGGGTAAAAGACATACCATCAACTAAAGGGAAAATATGATTGTAGTAGTAGATTATGGAGCAGGAAATCTAAAGTCAGTGTCCAACGCCTTAGATTCAATGTTAGTAGATTACACTATATCCGATAAACCAGAAGACATTGAAAACGCTGACAAAATTATTTTGCCAGGTGTAGGTAACTTCGGCCATGCGATGAAAACTCTAAAAGAAAAGAAATTAGTCGAACCTTTAATTAAAAGAATCAAGGAAGGCACACCTTACCTAGGAATCTGTCTAGGATTACAATTACTTTTTGAAAAAAGCGAGGAGTCGCCTAACATAAAAGGTTTCGGAATTCTCAAGGGAGAAGTAAAAAAACTAAAAGGAAAATTTAAAATCCCCCACATAGGTTGGAATTCAATAAAGAAGGTTAAAGACTCAGAATTACTAGAAGAAATTAAAGAAGATACATTCTTTTACTTCGTTCATTCTTTTGTAGGAGTCCCAAAAGACGAATCCATAATACTAACAACTACAGAATATGGAAAAGACTTCGTATCAGGAATAGAACAAGATAATATAACTGCATTCCAATTTCACCCTGAGAAATCAGGAAAAACAGGAGTCGCAATTCTAAGGAGGTTTTGCGAATTATGAAAGCCATTCTTTTTGACATGGATGGGGTATTAATAGATACTCATGATGCATGGTTTGCTGTATTAAATGCAACTATGAAGAAATTCGGAAAAGAAGAACTTTCGGAAGAAATCTACAATGAAAAAGCATGGGCACAACCTTTTGAAATAGTCAAAGAAAAATTCCTGCCAGAAATCGATGCAAATGATATTGCAGATTCCTACGCAAAAGAATTCAACAACTTCTCACACAAAATTAAGGTCCTCCCAAATGTAGAAGAAACATTAGCTGAACTAAAAAAGAAATACAAATTAGTAGTAATATCAAACAGCTATCATGAACTCGTTGAAAAACATCTAACAGGAGTAAATCTCCTCAAATATTTTGACTTAATCTTAGGCGGAGACGAAGTTAAAAACGGAAAACCAGAACCAGATTTAATAATTGAAGCTTGTAAAAAGATCAACGTAGACATCAAAGATGTTGCTATCGTAGGAGATACAATTCTCGACATCGAAGCAGGAAAGGCAGCAGGTTGCAAAACAATTGGATATAAAGTGGATGCAGAAAAAAGAATAGAAGATTTTGGAGAGCTTTTACCATGTTAGCAAAAAGAATTATTCCATGCATGGATGTAGACGCAGGTCGAGTAGTCAAAGGAGTTAAATTCATCGATATTCAAGACGCTGGAGATCCAGTAGCATTGGCAAAAGAATATGATAAACAAGGAGCCGATGAACTTATTTTTCTTGACATCACGGCATCTTCAGAAAATAGAAAAACAATGGTTGATGTTGTTAGAAAAGTTTCTTCCCAAGTTTTCATCCCTTTAACAGTCGGTGGAGGAGTAAAATCAACAGAAGATATTGATTCATTACTAAAAGCAGGAGCAGACAAAGTATCTATAAATACAGCAGCTGTTGAAAATCCAAAATTAATTTCAGAGGGAGCAAAAAAATTCGGTTCCCAATGTATTGTAGTTGCAATTGATGCAAAGAAGAAGGGAGATTCATGGATTATTTTCACACACGGCGGAAGAAAAGAAACAAAACTTGATGCAATCGAATGGGCAAAAGAAGTTGAAAAACTTGGTGCCGGAGAAATCCTTCTAACATCAATGGATAAAGATGGAACAAAAGATGGGTGTGATTTAAAACTAACAAAAAAAGTAAGTGAAGCAGTTAATATACCAGTAATAGCAAGTGGAGGAATAGGAGAATTACCTCATTTTACCGATGCTTTTAAAAAAGGTAAAGCAGACGCAGCATTGGCAGCTTCAATATTCCATTATAAAAGTTATACTGTCGATGAAATTAAAGAATATCTAAGAAAAAACGATATAGTAGTGAGATAATGATAATACCTTGCATTGACCTAATGAATGGAAACGTCGTTCAGTTAGTCCAAGGAGAAGAAAAAAAAGTTGAATTAAAAGATTACAAAGACATTCTAAATAAGTTTGAAGGTTACGAAATCCAAGTTATTGATTTAGATGCAGCAAAAGGAGAAGGTAACAACAAGGAAATCGTAAAAGATATTTGTAAAAAAGCACCTTGTAGAGTTGGTGGTGGAATAAGAGATATTGAAACTGCAAAGGAAATGATCAGTGCTGGTGCAAAAAAAGTAATTATTGGTAGTAGAGCTTTTGAAGGAGCTTTCGTTAATAAAAACTTCCTTGATCAATTAGTCAAAGCAATAGGAAAAGAAAAAATTATTATTGCAATTGACTCAAAGAAAGGAGAAATTGTTATCAAAGGGTGGAGAGAATCAACAGGAATTAAAGCAACTTCTGTTATAAAAAAATTAGAACCCTACTGCTCAGAATTTTTATACACTTATGTAGATAAAGAAGGAATGATGGAAGGAACAGACCTTGCAACTTTAGAAAAACTCAGATTGGCAACAAAAAACGATATTACAGCAGCAGGAGGAATCTCCTCCTTGAAAGAAATCGAAAAACTCGAAAATCTAAATATTAATTCTGCTTTAGGAATGGCACTTTACACTGGGAAGATAAAGTTGGAATGATTAAATAATTATTTACTAACCCAGAATATACTTGCCTAAGGAAAATCTTATAAATTATCAACAGAATTAGCATCTTATAATGCAAAAGGGGCGCTTTGTGTCTGGATTGGGTCTGTCTCTATTTCTGATTATCATAATAGGGTTACTATTATTTTCAACATTAAAAATTGGGATTGAAAAAGATATTATCGGAAAAGGTATATCGCCTTTAACACAAGATTGCTCTTTTGAAAAATATGGACATACCTGGGTGGGAATCCACAATGAAATAGGTATGACTAGCACAAAATCAGGAGAACACACTGAAAGAATTTTGTGTTTAAACACTCAATTCTTCAGATGCGGCCCACAAAGAGAAAACTGGCCTTTCACCTTTGCAGAAGAAAAGAATGACAATGAAGTAGTTGGTGCATTCAAATGCAATTATGATCAAAAGAAATGGGTATTCATCCCCTCGACTACATACGAAAATACTGAAGAAGCAGCTAATTGTGATTTCAATGACATTAATCTACAAGACAACACATATGATGACATAATGTGGTTGTGTGAGAAAGGAATTACAAAAGGGTGCAGTTCAAATAAATTTTGTAAAAACAAAGAACTAACTCGAGACCAACTTGCAATTTTTTTATTGAGAGCTTTAAAAGGCAAGGATTATCTACCCCTACCTGCATCTGGAGATATTTTTAATGATGTTCCTGTAAATCACTGGGCAGCACCTTGGATTGAGGAATTCTCCAACTTAGGCATTACTCAAGGTTGTGACGAAAACAACTTTTGTCCAAGTTCAAAAGTAACCAGGAGCCAGATGGCAATTTTTTTACTAAGGGCTATCGAGGGATCTAATTATTCACCACCTAGTGCAAGATCCAGGTCATATAATGATGTACCTACTGATCATTGGGCATTTCCTTGGATTGAAGAATCAAGTAGAAGAAATATTATTGAAGGATGCAATGCTAATAGTTTTTGTCCTGATAGACCAGTGACCAGAGAATCGATGGCCACTTTAATGAGAAAGACTTTTGGCTATCTTGAATATCCTTACATAGAAAACTCAGAAGGTTTCGTTTATATAGAAGATGGCCATTTATTTAGAAATGGAGAACGTATAAAATTATGGGGGGTCAACGAACACCACATTAAAGGAGGAACCCATAATCAAATTGATTACGAGTTACATTATGCAAAAAACTTAGGATTTAACGCGCTAAGATCGTGGACACCAGATTTTTTCATTATTGATAAAAAAGAAAAAAACCCACAAAAAATTGCAAATATTGCTTCTTATTCAGATTATGGGTCCTGTCAAAATGGATTTTGTTCACTACCTGGTTCTTTTACAATAAGCACAAGATCAGATACAAAAAAATTACTTGATGGCAAATATTCATCTTGCTCAGATAATAACCCGAGTAGCTGCAGTCTCCCAGAAAATTTTGATTACTACCTTAGCGCTATTTCAGATAATGATTTACTTGTCGTTCTTAATATGGAAAGAAGACATGTTCCTTTTGTCAAAGAAGATGGTTTAGGTCTCACAGGAGATCAATATTATGGAAATTTAAATGATTGGAAGGCTGCTATTGAAAAAATAGAAGAGGATATATTTACTCAGGTAGCTTTGGTTTATATTGATGATAGATTACAAAAATTACATTTGGATTACGTAAGGAATATGTTGAATCATAGAAACATATACCCCCCTAATAAAAGATTAGCTGATGACCCCAACATAGCCATATGGGAAATTTCAAATGAGAATCTATTCGTTAGATACTTCACATTAAATAATTTTTATAATGCTCAATTAAGAAAGAATCCTTTTTTTGTTGAGGAACTAAGAATAAAATGGAACTTATGGTTGTCAAAAAAATACCAAAATAATAGAAACCTCAAAGATGCTTGGAAAAACTCTTTAGCTAGCGATGAGAAACTTAATTCGCGAACTGTAAAATTAGGACCCTTTTTCAGACAGAAAAAAGATGAATATATGTTTGATAATGAAAGAAGACAAAAAGACTATTTGAATTTTATTACTGATACTTTCACATCTTATAATAAAAAAGTAGTAAGATTGGCAAGAGATGAAGGTGTAAAAGTACCAATAATATTCAACACAGGTGGAGACCACCATTCACCTCCCTGGAGAATGTATGCAGATTCAAAAGGAGAAGTCTTCTCAACTCACATGTATTATTTAGGCTTTTTTAATCAAAATCTAGATACTTCACCTTCAAATCCATTACGTCCATTTGAAGCGCCCATAAAAAAATCTCCAACACTACTCGGAGACAAGATCAAAGGAAAACCCGCGATTATTTACGAAGGCAATTATTTTAAACCATTTCAAATGTATTATGCTGATTATCCAATCCAAATTGCATCTCATCTATCATTTATGGATTTTGATGGTATATTCTGGTTTTTATGGGGGACTCCAAAGCATCCTGCTAAAAAATTAGAGTATAATAGCGAGTTTGGAGGTTTCCAGGGGACTGTAATCAGGAATGATCAGGTCTTTATGTCAAGTTCAAAAATTGCAAGCGAGATCTTTAAAAGTTCATATGTCCCTGCCTCATCTTCAACCGCAAATATCAAGATGGGAACTAATTATTATTTTAATCTTGATAATAGGGATTTTGCAGGGATCGCAGATTATTCAGACTTTTCAAATTCAGGAACAAGGTATGCTTATGGTCTTACATATGAATTCAATGATGGAACAATTGAAAAACAAAACTGCCCAAAAAAGGGATGTCAAATACAGGGGAAAACAATAAATTCAAATCAGTTATCTCAGAAAAATAGAATTAATAATCCGAGCGGTATTGATTATTCTTGGAAGAATGGAGAATACAGAGTAGTTAGGGACGAAATAATTAGTATAACGAGACTAAGTAATAATTCAATTAAAATTCCATCAAATAACCCTGTTGTCGAGATTACTAATCTAGTGGTAGATAATACTGGTTTAAAATACACATTGCAAACTGATACAGTTCAACCTAATTTTGGATTTAATGACCAATTTCATACTTTTTCTATAGTATCATTAGATGATAGATCTTTAGAAAATTCAAAACATTTACTATTATCAATTATGAGTAAAGGCATTAATAGTAATTCAAACCTAGCATTTAAACCTATGAAATTTGGAAATGATAATAAAAAGAATACCAATGATGATTTACCAGGAACAGATAACGATTTTGACTTTATCAAGTTCCAGTTAAATGACAAAGGAGACCTTCCTATAAATGTGGCTAATATTGATGCAGAAATAATTATTAATAACCGTGTTCCAGACTTGATCTGCAAAAAACTAAATTTTAATTTAAACGCGATGGAACAAGGTAAGTGTGATTACAAGGATGGTGCACTCTTTATTAATTTTGATGACAGTCTCCATCCAAATAAGATTTTTATGATCGAGATCTGTGCTGAAGGATTGTGTGAGTATTAAGATTTATAAAAGACAAAACCTTCTTATAAAAAATGGACCTATTAAATGCACGTGGAACAAGAGATTTTCTCCCAAAAGAAAAACTAATACGTAATAATATTCAAGAAACCATTGTTAAGGTATTCGAACTCTATGGATTTTCACCTTTTGAAACCCCCCTAATTGAACGTTTTGACATTCTCTCATCAAAATACACTGGTGGAGAAGAAATTCTAAAGGAAACATTCAAATTCAAAGACCAAGGCAAAAGAGAGTTGGGAATCAGGTACGATTTAACAGTTCCATTATCAAGGTTCATTGGAATGAACCAACAAATGAAAATGCCTGCAAAACTTTACCAATTAGGGAATGTTCTTAGAGATGGTCCTGTTAGTCAAGCTAGATACAGACAGTTTATGCAATGCGATGTAGATATAATTGGAGCAAAATCTGTCCTTGCAGAAACTGAGCTTCTTTCGATAGCTTCCGAAGCTTTTGATAGATTAGATATCAAAGTAGAAATAAAATTCAATAACAGAAAATTCCTAAACGAAATACTCCATCATTGCGGCGTTAAAAAAGAACAAAACGATACAGTCATTCTTTCAATCGACAAGCTAGAAAAATTTGGAGAGAAAGAAGTAGAAAAAGAACTCAAGCAAAAGAAAATCCCAGAAAAAACAATCAAGAAAGTTATGGAAACCATAACGGTAGAAGGTTTCAATGATGAAAAAGTAGAAAAATTCAAGAAAATTCTAAAGAATAGCGAAGGACTAAAAGAAATTGAAGATCTTCTCAAATACTTAAACATCTTAGACATAGAAGTTACATTTGATCCAGCATTGGCAAGAGGTTTATCCTACTACACTGGAACAGTCTTCGAAGTAAAAGCAAAACAAGGATCTATAACAAGTTCAATCTGTGCTGGTGGAAGGTATGACAATATGATTGGATCATTGTTAGGGCGTGGAGACTACCCAGCTACTGGAATTAGTTTTGGATTAGACAGAATATACGATGTAATCTTGGAATCAGAAAAACCAACAAAAAAAGTCGTTACAAAAGTATACATTATCCCAATCAAAACAGTAGACATTTCACTTAAAACTTTAGACATTTTAAGAAAAGAAGGAATTCCTGCAGATATTGATCTTTCAGAAAGAGGACCAAGTAAAAACCTCGATTACGCTAACACATTAAACATACCTTACGTCATCTTTATAGGAAAAAAAGAAATCGAAAATGGAAAACTAACTCTAAGAGATATGAAATCTGGAAAAGAAGAGTCTTTACCAATTGATCAAGTTGTTAAGAAATTAAAATAATTAAGAAACAATCTCTTCGTCTTTGAACCAAAGTTTAACTTCACGCTCTCCTTCGGAACCGTTCTCTGATGCATGAACTACATTCTCAAACTGACCAGTTTTTGAATGAATTCTTCCAAACTTTCCTCGAATAGATCTTGGTTCAGCTTCTTCAGGATGTGTTGCTCCACAAATAGATCTTATCTTTGCAGTTGCATCTTCACCCTTATATACTAATGCAAGCAAATGAGGAACACCATGATACTCACCCATGATATACTTAATAAGATCGTTAAAAAATTCTTTATCTTTCAAATGTTGATAATGTTCTTCAGCTAACTCTTTTGTAACCTTGATTACCTTAGCACCGACAACTTGCAAATCTGTTGTAGAAAGTTCCTTAATCACATCACCATGCAATCCTTTTGCCATACCATCAGGCTTTATTACTACTAAACATTTTTCGACTGCCATTTTACTTAATGAACCTCGTTGACCACCTTGTTGTAATAGCCTTTCTACCTAATTTAAGTTGATTTTTTTCACATTTTGAAGAACAAAAATACAAAGCTTTTCCTTCTTTAAGAACGAAAACCTTGCCAGTGCCCGATTCTATTACATTTCCACAAAAAGTGCACTTTGCCATTCTATCCTATTTTACCCCTGCCAGCTTTGTTCAACTGTCTTGCTTCAATTTCTGTCTCTCTTAACATTAATACATCGCCAACTTGAACAGGTCCTCTAACATTCCTTCTCATTACTTTGTTTTTATCTCTTCCATCAAGAACTCTGCATCTAACTTGAATTGCTTCTCCTCTTGATCCAGTCCTGCCAATAATCTCTTCCACATTGGCTGGAACTGCCTCAGAAAATGAAACAGTACCTTTTGCTGCGGTATCTTCCTGTCTCCGAGGTCTTCTACTTTGCTCCTTCATTTCCGCTCAATTGCTTAATTATAGCTTTAGCATCTCCTTCTTGTACAATTGCTACTGCGCTTGTTCCAACTTCAATACCAGCTGCTGCTCCTAATTCTTCCTTCGAAGGAACTTCGATACATGTAATACCTTTTTCCTTTGCTAATATTGGAAGATGCATAACAACTTCTTTTGGAGTAACATCTGCTGCATAAACAACTAATTTTGCACTAGCTCTTTCAAGTGCTTTTGTCACTTCATTAGTACCTTTCTTTAATTTCCCAGTAGCCTTAGCTATCTCAATTGCTTCATATGCTTTCGAATCATCTGCCATTTTTTACTCACCTTCTGGGTTAGAATCAACCCCTCCTTCTGGCCTAAGCCATCATCATTCATTGGTAACACGTAGAAAATTTGATCCATTTTTAAAGGTTTCTAAGTTAAATTTATTAATTACCTCAGATTTCTTACTAGGATGACATCTGAACCAAGCCAATCTCAACAAGGAGCATTTTATGCAACTATGGTTAAAGTAGAACATCCAGCTAATGTTCGGCCCTACCAAAGTTATCATATTTTAGATATTTCTCAAAAATTACCTTCTGATTTCCACCAAGAAAGATTAGAACATATTCAGGGGGATCCTAAAGGCACAGCAGTTATTGCTGGACAAAAAGAACTTGATGATTTTACGAATCTTAGAGATTATGCAAGATATTTATGGGGTACATATGGAGGATTACCTACTTTAATATCTGATTCTGAGTGTACTATAGAATTTCATGAAGGAGTACCAGGAGACCCAGAAAAACTTATTTTAGAAGAAAGACTTGAAGAACCTTCTACAGGGTTCATCTTCCTAGATTAACAATAAAACTTATTAAGAGGTAGTGTTCTTATTCCAAAAAAATGGAAGAAAATGACGAATATGAGCGTGAAGTTGAAGATTCTTCTCATCCTGAAAATCCCTCAGCCAATCCCAATGCTCGCGTAATTGACTTACACGGACCAGGTGTTTCAAAATTCATTTTAATCGTAGTAATTGTAGCTGCAGTGCTTGCAATTTCGATAACTGCTTATGTTCTAATAACTCACGCAGAATGCGGTAATGGCAAGGTGGAAAGGGGGGAGACTGAAGATACTTGCTGTACCGATGTTGGCTGTAGAGGGGAGCAGACATGTGAAAATAATTCCTGCATAGACCCAACATGTAGTGAATGTCAGTATTATGAGAATTTTATATGTAATGATTACACATGTTGTTCCGACTCTGGCTGCGATGATAATGATCCAGATACCAAGGAAACCTGCGTTGATCCATCAAAGAAAATATCAAAATGCGAATCTCAGCTGCTTGTTAAACTAAAAACCACCACATCACCTTTTTCATTAACAAAAGAAATGGATGCATCTTTTGAATTTGAGAAAAAAGACTATACCCTCTCAATAAGTGAACCAAGCTCAACTTCGGTCATTGTTGATATTGAAGGAACAAAGACAACGATTAAGAAAGGCGATAAGAAAAACATTGATATTGATGACGATTCAATTGCAGATATCTCATTGGAACTTACAAACTCATCAAGTGATAGTGCGTCATTTAAGATTAAAAAACTAACTTATGCTTGTTTCGAAGATTCAGATTGTGATGATAATGAAGCAGCTACAACAGATAAATGCGTTGATGCTGGATCCCCCTCATCTAAATGTACAAACGAAATAATTAACGAATGCGAAGACCATTCAGATTGTGATGATAACGATGACACAACGGATGATTACTGCGTTGGAACACCAAAGAAATGCCAACACACAGGTGTTGAGGAATGCAAAGATGATGATGGGTTTTGCCCGTCAGATTGCAATTATGTTAATGATGATGATTGTCCAAAAACAACAATCGATTGTGGTAAAAATATCCAAGACCTAGAGGAAGATGATGATATGCCTAAATTCGAATGTTTCGTGGAAGCTTCAGAAGTGTGTGCAAAAGCAACATTAACAAATACAGTAATCGAAGAGGAAGACGGAATAATCACTGAGAAAAAATACTCAATGGAAATAAAAGGCAATGATACTATATACTGTGCTTTTGAACACGAAATCATCAACGTTAAACTTGAATTCTCGGATGATTTGATACAAGAAAAATTAGATAATGGTTCTACACAGGCAGAAATAGATCAAGAAGAAGCAGATATGGAAGAAGACGCTCAAGCAGTAGAAGGAGATGAAGTATCTTGTAACTTTGAATATGACGATTTAGAAGATCTTCTTAACGATTGGATGAATGGGCGCTATGAAGACGACGATCTAGATATTGATGAGTGTGAAGAAGTTTAGCTAAAGCCCAAATATATTCCACCTTGATATACTATAAAAGACACGATCCAAGCTACTATAACTGTATATACAGAGATAAAAATTGGCCATCTCCAAGATTGTGTCTCTTTCTTAATAACCGCAATAACACCAAAACATGGAATATACAGTAGAACAAAAACTAAAAACGCGTATGCAGAGAGTGGTGTAAATGTCTCATGTAAGGAATCAATCACAGTCTCTTCACCACCAAAAAGTGTTCCAAAGGTTCCAACAATAACCTCTTTAGCAACAAGGCCAGATAACAAAGCAACACTTGTTTGCCAATTTCCAAATCCCAAAGGACCAAAAACTGGGGAAATGAAACTCCCAATCTGTCCAATATAACTCTCCTGAGATGCATACTCGACTCCCAAAGGTAAACTACTCAACGACCATATAATAATAACTGCCACAAATATTATCGTTCCAGCTTTTTTCAAAAATTGTGAACCGTTCTCCCACATATGAATTAATGCACCTTTAAGTGTGGGTATTCTATAGGGAGGGAGTTCCATAACGAAAGGAGCGGAAGGTCCTTTGAACATCGTTTTTCTAAATATCAATCCTAAAACAACGGCAACCACTATTCCAAGCAAATAAAGGGAAAAAACAACAAGTCCTTGATAAGCTGAAAAAAATGCTCCAGCAAAAAATACATACACAGGTAACCTTGCGCTACAAGACATAAATGGATTTATCATCATTGTTAAAATCCTATCTCTTCTACTTTCCAATGTCCGAGTCGCCATAATCGCAGGAACATTACAACCAAAACCCATCACCATAGGAATAAACGATTTCCCATGCAATCCAATCCTATGCATAAACCTATCCATGACATAAGCAATTCTTGCCATATAACCACAATCCCCTAATATCGATAGAGCAAAGAACAATAAAAAAATCGGAGGTACAAAAACCAATACAGCGCCTATACCTCCTATAATCCCATCGCCAACCAGAGAAGACACCCAACTCTCTCCAAAATAAGTGATCACATAATTACCCAACAAACCAAATCCCTTATCTATTAAGTCCATTAATGGAAGACTAAATTCAAAAACAAGAAAAAACATAATCAACATTGAAATTAAAAAAATTGGAACCCCTAAATACTTGTTAGTAATAATTCTATCAGCGATATCTGACTTTGTTTTTCTATCAATTTTCGTTTTTTCAAGAGACTCATTTAATAAACCAGAGATAAAAGCATACCTCGCTTCTGCTAATGAAGCAATAACACCTTGACCGAGCCCTTCTTTCAAATGATTCCTTATTTTCCTACTTTTTTCAACAATCTTCTGGTTATTGACTTTTACTTTCTTATCCTTTTCAAGTAATTTGATCGCAATCCACTTTGGATTATCGATATTAATTTTCTTAAGATCCTCTTCAAGATCAAGAATATGTTTATCAAATTCAAAGCCATATGATATCTTATTCTTTGTTTTTTTTCTCGAATCCAATAGTATTAGATCTAGTAAATCACTTTTGGATATTTTTTCAACAGCCTCAATTTTTACTACAGGTACACCCAATAATTTGGACAAAACTTTATGACTTATTTTATGACCTTTTTCCTTCGCATATTTATTCATATTAAGTGCAACTATAACATTAGCACCCATCTCTATCAACTGTATAGTCAAATATAGATTCCTCTCAAGATTAGTAGCATCTACGACGTTTAATACAACATCAGGTTTTTCGTCAATTATAAAATCACGGGCAATTAATTCTTCCATAGAATAAGCAGATAGACTGTATATTCCAGGTAAATCAACAATATTAATATTATTACCTTTATATGTTAATTTTCCTTCCTTCTTATCAACTGTCTTCCCTGGCCAATTTCCAACATGTTGCCTTAAACCTGTAAGACTATTGAATAGAGAAGTCTTTCCACAATTGGGATTACCGGCTAAAGCAATATTTATCATTTTATGTGAATTTCACCACATTGTTTCCTTCCCAACATTAATCTATAATCCTTCACCTTTACAATAACGGGCCCAGAAACATCATTCTTCAAAATATGCAATTTGGATCCAACATGAATTCCAAGCTCACTTAATCTTCGTTTCAATTCTCTTCCACACCCTACGCTTTCTACAATAACGTCAGACCCTTCTTCTGCATTAGATAATACTTTCATTTTCAGTGGGGGATTTTTATTCCATGAGGAGACATTTTGGGATTTTTCAAGTATCTATCAAGCCTCATTATAGATTCTTTTGAAAAAGCGTGTTCTAGTTTATGAGCCTCTTCATGCACATCTTCAATATTATATTTCAATATCTCCTTCAAGAAAACCTCAATAACTCTATGATTATGCATAACTCTTCTTGCTTCTTGCAAACCCTTTTTTGTTAAATGTATTCTTGAATAGGTCGACACTCTCAGGTACCTTTTCTTCATAATCTTCCTAATCATTGCTGAAACACTAGGTTTAGAAATTCCAAGCATCTCGGCAACTTCAACAGATTTTATACCTTTTTCTTTATTTTTTTGATTCTCATAAATTCTATAGAGAACTCTCAAGTAATCTTCAATTGAGGTATTCATCTATCAACTAAAAACACGATTATTTATAAAGCTTACGAAAAGTTAGCCATGACTAACTTTCTAATGCTCTCAGAAGATCACTTTTAGAAAAATCAGGCCATAGCCTATTTGAGAAATATATTCTTGCTTCTTTAGAGTCCCAAAGTAGAACCCCTCTTGTAGATCTTTCTTTGCCATTCTTTATAATCAGATCAACCGAAGGAATTTTTGAGGAATATAGATTTCCTTTAATATCTTCTTTTGTAATAGATTCGGCTTGTAATTTTCCAGATGCAACCTGTCTTGCAATTAATTTACACGCATCAGTTATCTCTTCCTGACCATCATAATTAATACAGAAGTTAAGAGAATATTGATCGTATTCACTTGTAGCCGCCACAACTTCTTTTATCGGTTCAACGATCCTACTCGGTAAATTATACCACTTTCCAATTATAGATATTTTAATTTTATTATTATGAATCTCCTCATTATTCCTTAATTTTAATAGAAACTCTTCCATAGAATCTATTAATACCTTAAAATGTTCACTATCTTTATCCATATCCTCTCTTAATAAAAAAACAGTGATTACTGGAATTTTTAATTCAATCTGCTCCTTCAAAACAACCAATAAATTCTCGAAACCTTTTTTATTTGCTTCATCAATCCCCTTTTTGTTTTCTTTTGCCCATAATTCGACACCAGATGTTGAGATAGCAATATGATTAGGTAATTTATGACCTTCAGAATGAAACATATCCTTAACTCGCTTCAATACATTCTCTACCATAACATTAGATAATAAAAGAATATTTATATACTTTACTTTATAGAGCTGTTTATGCCCGTCGTAGAACTAATTATATATGGAATTGCTTTCATAGTCCTTTTACTAGCATCTATATCTGATCTAAAAACACGTGAAGTTCCAGATTCCTTAAATTTCGGATTAATTGGAATTGGAATTGGCGTCAATTTACTTTTTTCCATTATTCATTTTGATTATGGCTATATATTACATAGCCTAATTGGAATAATAGTTTTCTTAATCCTATCGTTCCTAATGTATTATACTGGCCAATGGGGAGGGGGAGACTCTAAACTTCTAATTGGATTGGGTGCTTTATTCGGATTACAGTATTCTATGGAGACATTCATGTTTTCTTTTATTGTTAGCCTCCTCTTAGTTGGAGCTGTTTACGGTATTTTTTGGAGTATAATGCTGGGTGTTAAAAATTACCGCAATTTATCTCGTGAGATAAAGAAAATCGTAAATTCAAAGCATTTCCTTTTCTCAATATTCATTATTGTAATCTTCATCATTGGTGGTGTAATCGGAGCAACAATCGGACACCCTCAATTACGCTTATTTTACCTACTATTGTCAATCGTACTTTTTTTAACGTTCCCTTTATACATATATATAAAGGCTGTAGAGAATGGATGTATGAAAAAATATATCGAACCAGCCAAATTAACTGAGGGTGATTGGGTAGCAAAAGATGTTATTATTCGAGGTAAACGTGTTTGTGGACCAAAAGACTTAGGCATCAACAAAGAACAAATTAAAAAATTAAAAATACTCAAAGTAAAAAAGATACTAATCAAAGAAGGAATACCTTTTGTTCCAAGTTTTTTTCTCGCTTTTATAGTGTCCGTAATATTTCAAGATTACATAGTAACTATAGTAAAAACATTTATATACTAGCTTTTCGATCATGGATATATGGTTAGTAAAGATAATGATACTTTAGAAGAAGAAAAAAATTTGAACAAGAATTCTGATGAAAAGGAATGGAAAAAGAAGAAGGACGATATAAACAATTTCTTTAAAGAAGCAGAAAAAGAAGAAATAATTCCACCACAACCTATTCCGGAAACTCCTACACATTCAGTGGTTTTTGATACAATTGACGAAGAAGCAAAAAAACCAGAAGAAGAGCCCGAACCAATAGAGAAAGAACCTGAAGAACCAGAACAAGAAGAACCAGAACAAGAAGAACCAGAACAAGAAGAACCAGAACAAGATTCTGAGCCTGAAGAAAAAGATACTGATCCAGAGCCAGAAAAACAAGAACCCGAAAAAGAACCTGAGAAGAAATCAGAAGAACCACCACAACCAGTTATACAACCAAAACCAGCCCCTCCTAGACCACAACCAAGGCCTTATGTTCCACCAATAACTAAGAAACCAGGATCAAATGTTCAAATAAAGAAATTTGAAGACGATCCAATTTATAAAAAACCAATGTTTTATGTCATTGTCATTGGAGTATTGATTATCTTGTTTCTAATTATCTCATTTTTTATGAGCGGATCACCACCCTCTATTATATTCGTAGACTCAGAAACAAAAGAACCAATCTTTGGTAAAGTACTATTTAACAACCAAGAAGTAGGAGACTATTCTGGTGAAGCATTCAACGACTTACCTTCAGAATTTTGTGATGCTCCGGGTGAGTTAGCATTAAAAGTTGGTGAAGAAATATATAAAGTTGACGCCTATCCGGGAGATTGTGATACGGGAAAAATTACTTATGAAATTACAAAAAAAGAAATTCCAATATCTGAAATGACCTTGGACTTTTACGCTGAAGACACAAACGCTAGACTTTCAGGTTCGCTTTTCTTTGACGACGAATTCCACTCTGAAATAACTGGCACAACTACAATTACAGTCGCAGATTGTAACGTTTTAACAAATATAAAATTAGTGACAGAAGGAAAAGAAATTTCATGGACAAATGATAAAACAAAGTGCGGACAAGTCGGCACCTTAGAATTCACAATACCATCATTGACAGTTTAATACAAAGTTATTTAAATATTATACTTAAAAACAGTTAAAAAACCAAAAAGAGGTATGATGAGGGCAATTTTAAGATTTGATTATAGAATTCTATTGATCGCAATTATCTTTATCTCTCTAATACTACCAGTCAATGCTCAAGAACTTGAGGATATCCCTTGTTTTTCCCGTTATAATTTTGGATCTATTGAATTCGACGATGTTGATACTATTCTGGGTGATTTTGAAGGGGGGGCATCAGTTCCTTTAATTGCAACAATAACTAATACAAATCCATATCCAGTTGTTGATGGTCATATCAGAGCCCAAGTCTTTTATCTTGATGGCGAAGATAAAATGATAGATGAATTCTATATTGCAGAAAATATTGCTATAAATCCAAACGAGACTATGACTTTTGAGAAGTACTACCTAGTACCAGAAAACCAAATCGAAGGGCAATACCAAGTAGATCTCTTCTTCATTACTTCAAAAATATTCAATCTTGCAGGAGTAAGTTTTATCAGGGGCCTACCTGGAGGAACAGCTACTTTTAATGTTGTAGGTGGAAATGAAATATTTTACTTTGATAATGATAAAATTACTGTTAATGGGGAACCTAAAAGTTTGAGAGAATACTCATCTGTAATTCAATCCAATACACCAGTCGAAGTTACAGTACCATTAATTAATAAAGGTCCAGCAAAAGATATTGAGGTATCATATAAACTTTATTCTTGGGATGATATGAGGGAAATTGATTTAGTTACAGAACAATCTAAAACGGAGACAGTATCATTAGGCGCACAACAGACTGAAACCCTTAAATATACCTTTGATGGTTTAGCACCAGATGCATACCTAATAAGACTCGAAGCAACTTCCGGAGATAAAAAGTCTATTCTCAAAATAAGGATCCCAATTAGGGGAAAGAAAGTAAAATTCAATTATGCAGCATTATCTGAATTCCCCATTAAATCAGGAAGTGAAATTGAAGCCTTTTTATGTGCTGAAAATTCACCAAGTGCCGACTTTTTTGTAAAATCAGATCTTAGTCTTAAAGTTGTAGATTTGGAAGGCAATATTATCCATGAATCTACAAAAAATAACGTTGATGTACCGCCTTCAATCGGAGGGTATTCAACATCATTCACATCTATAATGAGATATAATGATGTAGACTTAATTATTGAAGCCAAGGATGAGACAGGTTATGTTGAAAAGATCACAATTCCCTATCGATATTCAGATTTAGTTAGACCAAAATTCTTTATTAAAACAAAAGCTACATCTACCTATGTAACTCTCAACGTTGAGGCACAAGATGATGAATTTAATCCTGTTAAAACAACAGCACATTTAATTATTAAAAACAAAGAAACGGGAAAGATCCTAAAGCTCTTCGAGGATGTTGAGATTGATGGAGGATTTGAAAAAATAATTAGGTTGGATCCTGGTGAATACACTGTAAGGGTAACAAGGAACCTCGATAATAAAGGAACACAACAAGACTTCATCATCCCTAGTAAAGGGCCGTTATTAAATTATCTAAACGTTGGTTTGATCTTACTCGCAATTATAGTTTTATATTTAGTTATTAAGGCATTGAGGAAAAAATGAGAAAACTATTGATATTTATTTTAATACTTGCATTTTGCTTACCCACTACGCTCTCAATTTCAAATCATCAAGTCCAGTTTATTTATGATTCTTGCGATGGATGGCGAGGTGATTCTGGTCACGAATCTTGTCGTCTTTTAACTTTTTATACACGTTCTAACTGTAACAGTAATCAACAAGTCCACGCATTATCTTTCGCCAATGCTCCATTAATCAACACTAATGATTTCCTCGCAACTATTACCACTCAAAGTTACATGATCGATAGAGACACACTCGAAAACCTCCCTCTTACAGTTTGTAAGGATACAAGTGGTAGGATAGGATTTACAATAACAGGTGACGAATTTGTAGGTAGGGGAACATCTCACGATACACCCCCTATTGACTTCCGAAAAAATCAATACCCTAGCATTACACTTCACGAAAATGTCATGGGAGGCGGCCACGGTGGAGGCGGTTTCGGAGTTGGCTGTAAAGTTGAAACTGAACTTAAGAGATGTAACGGAGCGCACTGTGGAAATCATCAAGGAGGGGGTACTACCCAGTCCTATTATAATGTTGATTTTGAAACAGTGGGGAATGCCAATCTTAAAATTAAGAGGGAATACACCTGTAAAATTGATGCAAAAGTGAATGAAGGATGGGATAATGACAATGGTCTTTGGGAACCTGAGTCATACATTTGTGCAGATGAAGTTAATCAAGAGTTTGTTAGGTCAGATTCTATCGAAGAGGTTTGGGAAGTTGAAGTTATTGATAATTCAAATACAGAATTAGAAATGACAGCAAATGTAGATGATTTGCAAGGTGGTGTTAATAATCCGCCGATTATTAAAGCTGGAGATCCCTTTAAATTAGTGCTAAATTTCGTAAATGACAATCCAGGAGCGGCAAGGATTACCGTGACAGATATTATTGCTAATACACCAGAAAGTCAAGGTATCACATGTAGTGATTTTACAGTACCATTTAACGTTCAACCAGATGACGAAAAAACTAAATGGGTGTGGTGTAGCACTACATCTGATTCTCATTCACCTGGCTTATATAGAATAGGAGTCACAACCCACTACAATTATGAATGTGGACCAGCAATCTCACAGGTTTATGATTTTGATGAATTTTATGTCATCGAACCTTGCGTCAATGATCCATTATGTGAAGATTTATCACATGGTCAGTGGAATTGCTTAAATAATACACACAGATATCAGTGTTTAAACAATATTGATACATCAAATCAGTGTTTAAATGCTTCTACACCTGTTGCATGCGGCCAATATGAGGAGTGTGAGGTAGATTCTTGTAATGCTTGTGGTGCATGTGCAGATTGCAGGGGATTCTTACCTATAATTTTCCCATGTACTAACGCTAAATGCACCTTTTGCGGTACGGGAACATGTTTCTTTATACCTGGTGCAAATCCTGATTGCAAAGATTGTTCGCTTATATCCAATTGTTCCGATTACACACCTCATGATGGATTAGCTGTATGTGCTGCTGATGAATGCAGTGTCTCCCTTTACGCTAACTGTTCCTGGATAAATAATGAATGCTGTGATGATGGAGATTATGATGACATTTGTGACCCTGAAGATAATTGTGATCCAGCAACTGATTGTACCACACCAGCATCTTGTTACAATCCTGATCAAAACGACACAGATTCAGATACTTATGGAGAAATTTGTGATAACTGCCCAGATGACTATAATCCCGACCAAATTGATACTGATGGCGATACCCATGGAGATGTTTGTGATAACTGCCCTGATGATGCCAATCCAAATCAAAATGATGAAGACGGTGACCTTTGTGGGGATGCATGTGATGATTGTCCCACTATATATGGTCTCAATTGTACAGATTGTCCAGTTTGTGGAGATGACTATGCAGAACAGGGGGAAGCATGTGATGGAGTAGATCTTAGAGGAACTTCTTGCGAAGTACTCGATATGTTTACTGGTGGAACCTTAACGTGTCTTGCTGATTGTTCAGGATTCAATACTTCAGGTTGTTACAGAGAAGGATTTTGTGGAGATGGCCAAATCGATCCAGGTGAACAATGTGATTTCGAGAATTTAACTAATTCAAGTGGTGAATGGAATGGTACACCCATTTATGGAAACGGGTCAGATGAATGTTCTGATTTTGATAACCATACTCAAGGTACAATCGATTGTTACTTACCAGGCCATCCATACGAATGTATCATCGATATTACCAATTGTACAGGTAATACACCAGGATTTTGCGGAGACGGCGTAATTAATGAAACAGAACAATGCGATGGCAATGATCTGGATGACATGGATTGTACGAGCTTCGATCTTTTTAACGACACTTATGATATTTTCTGTAATGATAATTGTACGATTAATACCTCCAACTGTAGAAGAACTCCAGTTTGTGGAGATGGTTATTTCGATGGAGACGAACAATGCGAATTTGATGAGAATGGAGATTACATTTTTGGAGAATGGGACGAATGTGAAGACTTCGATGGTTTCTCTGGTGGAACCCTAAGATGCTCTTCAACATGTACCTATGATTTATCAGATTGTACATACTGCTCACCTGGTCAAGATAATTGTTGTGCAATGCCAACACTATCTCACTCTGATCTAACTGATGGAATCTGTGATCCTGATTGTACACTCATTGCAGATCCCGATTGTACTTTTTGTACTGATGATTATCACTCTCCTCCAGATTTTGATTGTTGTTATGAAGCTGATAATAGCTGGTGTGATTCAGACTGTCTACCAGGAAAGGATCCAGATTGTGGATGCATAGGTAGTAACGCAAATGACAATTGCTGTAATGCAGCATTGGACGGAGTCTGCGATCCTAATTGTGATGTACTTGACATATCAGGTGCATTAATCCCAATAGACACAGATTGTCCTATTTGTACAAAATATCCAGATTGGCCTGATTCAACTGAATGCTGTTTAGAAAAAGTCGATTCATCTTGTGACCTTGACTGCGTAGATTACCAAGATCCTGATTGTCATGACTGTAGGAACGATGATGACCATTGTTGTTATCCTGCCTTTGATGGAGTTTGTGATCCTAACTGCGAAGGAAGAGCACAAGATCCAGATTGTCCGGAAGTTTGTACTTGTCCAGGAGAAGATTGTTGTTTACCTGCTGCAGATGGCTGTTGCGACCCAGATTGCCCATTAATACCAAATCCAGTTGATCCTGATTGCCATCCTGCGATATGTGATTCAGGATTTACCCTGTGTGCTAATAATACTTGTTGTCGAGACTGTAATGATCCAGGTTGTGGTGGATTTATATGTGATTATGACGGAGATTGTGAGTATAACCACACATCACAAACAGGGGAAGGGTGCAATTGCCCAGATTGTGCTGAACAGAGAGATGCTTGCCAAATGTGCCCCGGAGATCCTTTCAATTACAATTGTCCAATTCCCCTCTTATGTAACGTTGACGCTGGAGTATGTGCAGGACCACCACCATGCCCACCTGGAAAAAATCTTTGCGACGATGGAGTTTGTAGAACAGACTGCGGAGCACATTACATTGGATGTAGAAACGCAACTCATCCCTGGTTAAACGCTTCGCCAGATGGATACTGTATACCTGATGTCGAAGCTTGCGATTGTATTGATTGTGATGGACAACGAGATAGTTGCATGGAAGGATATTGGTGTGATTATGATTCTGGCTTATGTGTCGATGGACCCCCTTGCCCACCAGGAACGAGTCTTTGCATAAATAGATCCAATGACCCTCCAACATTCTATTGCGATGGTAATTGTACAACTCCTCCAGGTTGTTATAATGAAACTAATAATTCCTACCCCGGTAATCCGGATGGTATTTGCCAAGAAGGTAAAGAAGGGTGTGATTGCCCAGATTGTGATTGGAAGAATGATTCATGTATTGCTGGAGCAACTTGCCATGGCTATCTTAAGCTATGCTATAAACCTTGCTTCGAAGGAACAACACTTTGCCAAGATGCAAAATGCTGCACTGACTGTGATAGGAACTGCAAGGGACACATACCTTGTCTTGGAGCCTACAATGTTTCAGACGGAAATTGTTCTATAGGAGAATCTTGTAATTGCCCTGATTGTAATAATCAAACAGATACTTGTTATCCTGGCCTAGTATGTTACAATGAACTTAAAGTTTGCATTGAAGAAGGTTGTCTTGATGATGGACCTGAACTAGACTCGAATGAATGTCTTTGTAACTTATATGGTAAGGTTCTGACTGGTGTCAATGCTTATACCTGTGATACACACAATGAGGAATATTGTTGGGCTGAGAATACCTACAGTGGACTTTCACCTTACGCATATTGTTGTGGTGATGATTCACCAGTTAACGACTCTTGGATATCGTTTATTGGCCTCCAAGTAGATGAAGTATTACCACCAGAAACATGCATAGATGCTAAATGGTATCACAGAGATGAAGGCGTAGTAACAACATATGATGTAACAACAACAGCTTACGTTCAGACTTAACAACAACAGCTCGATTTAAGGAATTCTTTTTAATTGTTTTAACATGTAATTCTCTTCGCCTTCCTCACTAGAAAATACTTTTGGTTTCTTTTGTTTACTTTCCACTTTTGGAGCTGCACTATATGATACGACATCCCCTATCTGCTCCTTTAATTTTAATTCTATTGTTGACATCTCTTCTTCGCTTAACTGTTTAGTAGACCATTGTAAATTTATTCCATCGTTCTCTAATCTTGGTATAACGTGACAGAAGAAATGTGGAACCTGCTGACCGGCAGAAACACCATTAGTAATGTAAACATTTGTTCCTTGCACATCCATAGTCTCGAATAAAGCAGAACTTACCTTATTTGCTATCTCAAAAATTAGTGCAATCTCTTCATCAGGTACTTGTTCGATAATAGTATAATGCTTTTTTGGAAGCACAAAACAATGACCAGGTAAAGCCCCCATAAAATCTAATACTACAATAATCTTATCATCTTCATAAACTTTTTTAGATGGTACTTTCCCGTCGGAAATTTGACAAAGTAAACACTCAACCATTATTTCCCACCTTTAAACATAGACGATATTGTATCAAGATCAACACCTTCATCATTCTCATCTTTTTCTTCAGGCTCTTGGTCTTTTGGCTCTTTTTCAGGAGGGGGTTCGCTCTTTTCCTCCTTAACCTCGGCTTCCACTTCTTTCTTTACAGGTAAGGGTGCCATTGGCTTTTGTTCGGGTTCTTGAGGAGCATCCTCTCCACTAAGTTTAGAAGCAAGTTTCTTCCTTACCTCTTCCAATTCATCCAAAGATTGTTCTTTTTGAGGTATGTTGAAATTTATAGAATCTTTTTCTTTACGAGGAATTATATGTACCATGAGATGTTGAGCCTTTTGTCCGGCTGCAATACCATTAGCAATCAAAATGTTCGTTCCTTTAGCATCTAAAGCACGCAAAGCAGCATTTGATAGCTTCTTTGCCACAACAGCCAAATGTTTTATTTCCTCCGGCGGAACTTGGGGGAAAATTGTATAATGTTCTTTGGGCATCAATAGGATGTGACCAGGATTGCCAGGATTAATATCTAATATTGCTAAACAAACATCATCTTCATAAATTTTTTTTGAAGAAACTCTCCCTTCATTTATTTGACAAAAGATACATTGCTTTTTTTGAAAATCCTTTAACTCTTCAGGAGACATATTTTTTATTTTCTCTTTCAACTCAGCAATTTGCTCTGGAGATAAATTCTTAGCCATATCTACACCAATAATACCTCATTATATAAAATTTGTGAAAGGTTTATATATATTCATCTACTTTTTAGCACTATGACATCAATCACTCTTAATGTCCATAAATCTGTTGAAGAAAATGCCTCTGTTTACTTTGAAAAGGCAAAACAGATGAAAAGAAAAATTATTGGTGCTAAGGAAGCCATTGATTCAACTAAAATTAAACTTAAAAAGATTGAAAAAGAATTCATTAAAGAATCTGCTCCCTTAATTGAAAAAAAAGCTAT
Source organism: Nanobdellota archaeon (assembly GCA_042577505.1). Lineage (GTDB taxonomy): Archaea > Nanobdellota > Nanobdellia > Woesearchaeales > JACQSR01 > JACQSR01. The sequence goes on along the minus strand of JBHPEA010000004.1, from coordinate 20,676 downwards.
TAAGAGGGAGTGGTATGAGAAGTTCAGATGGTTTTTTACTTCTGAAAACTTACTCGTCATTATGGGGAGAGACGCAACTTCTAACGAAATTGTCATTAAAAAACATACAAATGCAGACGATTTAGTTTTGCATACAGATATGGCAGGATCACCTTTTACAATAATTAAATCAGAGGGGAAAAAGATTGAAAACGCCTCAATTGAAGAAGCAGCCATTGCAACTGCATCTTATAGCAGAGCTTGGAAACTTGGACTTACTACACTTGATGTTTTCTATGTAAAACCTGACCAAGTAACTAAAAAGGCAAAATCTGGAGAATATCTCCAAAAAGGAGCCTTTATGATCTATGGGAAAACGAATTACCTTCATCCAAAATTAGGTTTAGCTATTGGAATCGACGAAAACGGAAAAATAATGTGTGGTCCAGAAAAAGCAATCAAAGTTCACACAAAAACATACTTCTTGATTACCCCTGGTGACATAAAATCCTCAGATGTTGCAAAGAAATTACAAAAGAAATTCTCAGCAGATATTGATGACATTATTCGAGCACTTCCAACTGGGGGATGTAAGATTGAAAAATTATAATTTTGTATGTCAACAAACTGGGAAATGCTGTTCACACATTAGGGGATTTATAGGAGAAAAAGAAAAAGAATTCTTTGAAGAATTTGCATACGGAAAACTCCCCTTAGTACAAATCATCCCAATTGAAAAAATCTCGTTTCCTCTCTGGGATTGGGAGGCGAAAAGATTTATTGAGGGAGCAAATAAAAAAAACATCGACCATAAAATTGGACCCTCTCGTGTTGTTTTTGACCAACTTGAAAACCAAACCATAATATTCACATATTCTATAGATTCAGATTCATGTACTTTTCTTAACAGTGGAAAATGCGAAATATATCAAGATAGAGCTTTTATCTGTAGACTATTTCCTTTCCAAAAAAGTCCTTTTCTGAAAACAGATGACGAATTCTCAAAAGAATCCCTATTCGGAAGTTGCCCTTCAATAAAACACATCGTACCAAATATACCTGAGAACTTCAAAGACATGATCAAGTTCCTACATCAAAACTTTGGGAATAATTTTGAAAGCGCTGTTGAAAATGACCACATTACTAGTTGGATAAACCAAACAATAATTGACTTAATGAAACAAAAAGTCATAAAACCAACCATGAACTATCCTTATGAGTTTTTATTGAAAAGAATTGAAAAATCAAAAAAAATTGACCTTACAGACTTTTTAATTGAGAAAGGTATTTATAGCCAACACGAAATGGAAGATATAATCAACAAATTCGAGACAAATTACCATGCGAAATTGAAATTAAAAGAGGTTTTTGGAAATGATTTCGACAGCGGAAATGAGTGCCCTGGAAGCTAGAAGCGAGGGCTATGGTGTTTCAAAACAACTCCTGATGGAGCGTGCTGGTAGGGGGACTTTTAGATTAATTCAGAGACTTCTTGAACCTCAAACGAAAGTTTTGGTGGTTTGTTATCATGGAAATAATGGTGGAGATGGATTTGTTTTTGCAAGGTATGCCGCTGAAAGAAGTTTTGTTGATGTTCTTTTCTTAGGAAATGAGGAAAAATTAAGTTTTGAATCCACAGCAAATTTTATGAAATTAAGAAATACCTCCAATGTTAATTTAATCACAGATCCCTCAAAGGTAAATTTTAATAACTATCATATCTTAATAGACGCCATATTTGGTACTGGAATCAAAGGACACATTCACGATCCATTAGGATCTGTAGTTCTCAGATTCAACAGAGCCATGGGTTACAAAGTTTCGATTGATGTTCCAAGTGGTATAAATCCAGATACTGGGAGACATTCAAATGTATTTGTTGTGCCAAATTTATTGGTTGCACTCCATGATTTAAAAAAAGGACTCAAAGATTTTTTAAGTATAACTAAGAGAGTTGATTTATGGTTGGATTATGAAAAAAAAGACATTCTTAAAAAAAAGTGATGTAGAGTTTCCAAAAAGAAGCAAAACATCACACAAAGGGCAGAATGGCAAAGTCCTCATAGTAGGAGGTTCTCCAGATTATGTTGGTGCATTAGCATTAGCAGGATTAGCAGCTCTAAGATCAGGAGCTGATTGGGTAACAATTGCCGCTCCAGAGAAAACTGCTTGGGCAATTTCATCTCTAAGCAAAGACCTTATTACAAAGAAATTCCCTTGTGAATATTTCACTTTAGATCAGGTTGAAGATATTTTATCTTTATCGAAAGATTTTGATGTTGTTTTGATTGGCAACGGTCTCGGAACAGACCCAGAAACTCAGAAATTCGTTAGAAAAATTGCACATAAAATCGAAGCAAAAAAAGTAATAGATGCAGATGGAATTAAAGCAATTTCCTTGCAAGAAGTCACAAATACACTATTTACACCCCACTTGGGCGAACTTAACATTCTACTAAAAAATTCAAAGATAAAAAGAGAAGACCTTCAGAGATATATTGACGAAAATGTTATTTTACTAAAAGGACCATCAGATACCATCATTACCCATGATAGGACCATGTACAATCAAACAGGGAATGCAGGAATGACAAAAGCTGGAACTGGTGACGTTTTAGCAGGTCTTTGTGCTGGTTATCTGGCCCAAAGTGATGATTTATTCCAAAGTGCTTGCAACGCTGCCTACATAAATGGTCTTATTGGAGATATTCTACTAAAAAAGAAACAAGGTTTTACTTACTTGGCTTCAGATATGGTAGATGAGATACTAAATGTTTCTAAATAGCAAACTTTATATACTATTAATCAGAATAATATAATAAATAATAAAAAAAATATAAAAAAAACTATTAAAAATAATAGTATAATGCCAAAAATCCAAAAATTACCCTCGGGACAGCTAGTAGTTACTATTCCTAAGATTATAGCAGAATATGAAGGTTTACAGAAAGGAATGGAGTTGGAGTTCAAAAAACATCAAAAAGGATTCTTATTGGAGGTTAAGAAATAATGGAAGACATATTCTTTTCGATTGGAGTCATGGTAATCCTAGCAACTATAGCTGCATATCTAGGAAGATTATTCAAACAGCCCATGATACCAGCATACATAATTGCAGGAATCATATTGGGACCAATATTTGGGATCATTACAAACTCCAATGTTATTGCAACTTTATCTGAAATCGGAATTGCATTCCTTCTTTTTATTGCAGGTTTGGAATTGGATATAAGGAAACTTAAGGAAGTTGGATTAGTATCAACTATTGGTGGATTTGTTCAAGTTTTATCCTTATTTGCAGCAGGATTTCTAGTTGCAATTCTTGTTGGTTTTGGAAGATTAGAATCAATTTACCTTGGAATTATTGTTGCATTAAGTTCAACAATGGTTGTTATTAAGATTCTTTCTGATAGAAAACAAATCGACACCCTTCATGGTAAAATAATCATCGGTTTTCTAATTATTCAGGATTTCGTGGCGATTTTCGCTTTATCAATTTTCAAATCAATCGACTCTTTTACATACACCTTTTTACTAATTTCTTTACTCAAAGCAGCTGTATTAATAGGAATGATATTTATCTTAGCACGATTCATTGTACCTGCTGTTTTCAAAACTGCAGCTAAAAGTAGAGAAATGTTATTCCTGATGGCTATTACTTTCCTATTCCTCTCTTCAATATTCTTTCAATGGATCGGTGAGATTATCATTTACTTACTTAGTTTATTTAATGTACCTTTATCACCAGCCCTTATTACTGCATTAAAACCAGGATTTTCTATAGCAATAGGTGCATTTGCAGCAGGTGTTGGTCTCGCAAGTCTTCCTTTCAATTTCCAAATAATAGGACAAGTAAAACCCCTAAGAGATTTTTTCTCTACAATTTTTTTCGTTAGTTTGGGTTTAAAGTTAACTTTTGGTTCTTTTGAAAGTATATTTATACCATTTATCATCCTATTAGTAATCATAGTTTTACTTAAACCATTTGTCGTAGCATCATTAGTATCTTTTTTTGGTTATATGAGAAGAACATCGCTAACTACTGGTATCTCATTGGGTCAGATATCTGAGTTCTCATTAATCTTGGTTGCCCAAGGATTACTAATGGGCCATATATCTGATAATCTTTTCACATTAACGATCCTTTTGGCGATTTTTTCAATCTCCCTAACTTCGTATATCATGAAATATGATAATGAGATCTTTGCTAAAATCAGTCCTTATATAAGATCTTTTGATAGGATTGCAGAGCAAAATCTATTGGACTATCTACCAAAAAAGAGAGGTTTTGAAGTGATTATATGTGGGTATAGTAGAATAGGATTTTCAATCGGTAAAACGGTGAAGAAACTTAAAAAGAATACACTAATTGTTGATTTTAATCCAGATACAATTAGAAAATTAAGAACAGAAAAAATAAATTGTATTTACGGCGATATTGGAAATCGAGAAGTACTTGAAAGACTTGACTTTAAACATGCTAAACTAATAATATCAACGGTACCTACATTCCATGATAATGAGCTTCTAATTAGCACTGTTAAAAGAGAAAACAAGAAAACCTCAGTTATAGTCACAGCAAATCAGATTGAGGAAGCATTGACTTTATATCGAAGAGGTGCTGATTATGTAATACTCCCCCATTTCCTTGGAGGAAAACATGTTTCAACAATAATCGAAGACTCAGATAAGAATTTAAAGAAATTGTTAACACACAGATTAACACACATTGAAGAACTAAGAGAGAGGAAATCATTAGGCCATGAACACCCAAGACATTAAAAAAATTAGATCGATTGCAAAAGAATTCGTCCCGTCCCTGAGAATAGGAAAAAATGGATTGAATGAAGGTATGATTAATGAAATCAAATCCCAACTTAAAAAAAAGGACATTATTAAAGTTAAATTGTTAAAGTCATATGTCAAATCAACTAAACAAAAAGAAATTGCAAAAGAGATCTCCACCAAATCTAATTCAATTTTGGTTGAAAGCGTTGGAAATATTGTAGTTTTAAAAAAGAAAAACTATAAAAAATCATAAAACAAAAAAGAGGATAAATTGGAACCAAAAGATATTGAGAAATTTGGATTTGAAGCTGAAAAAGATGAAGAGGTTAGGAAAGGCAAAGCTATCGCAACTGGATACCCTAAACCTTTAGTTCGATATAGATTATTTGTTGAAGGATTCAATATCTCAGTAGAAGAACCTTACTTTTGGGTATTAGACTATGCAAGATATTTTCATGGTTACCCCTATATTGATAAAATCACAGACGTTTTTTCAGCTGCAGAAAATTCAGCATTTTTTGGAGCATCGCAACAACGTCTAGGGGCCCAACAAGACAAAGTCTCACAGTTCTTAGCGACTATTGGAAAGATGATTAAAGAAATCTTCCAGCTTGTGAGGGAATTAAGAATTCTTGATGAGCGTATGGGTTACTACGCTGATTCATATGATGCTAGAAGTAAAAGTAGGGAATCTGCAGAAATTACTTTGAAAGGAATTTGGATTGACATGGTAGAACAAGGTGCTAAAAATCCAGCTTCTGTTTACGGAATGGCCCGAGAAGTTCAATTCACAACATTACCTGACCTATTCTTCTCAACCCACCCACTGAAACAGGAAGATGTGGACGAGACAGTTGAAAGAGAACGTGGACAATTCAATAGAAAAGTAAGAGAGGTTCTAAAAAGAAAATTAAGAGCTTTCTTAGCGTGGAAGGAACATACATTTGAGGAATTAAAGAACAGAAGAGTGTTCACTTTAAAATATCTACGTCAACATTATGAGATTATCAAAATGTATATGGTCTGGGCAAAACCTTACCTAAAAAATATACAAAGACTAGCTTTAGATCAAAGAAAAGTTGATACTGCAGATTTAGTTGTAGCATTCGAAACATCAATGATCGAAATTGAAGTACTTGTGAGAAAACCCGTTAAACATGATATTAACGAAGTTATTCTAGTTCATTATCTTTACAGAACAAGACCTGAGATGAATTATTCTCAAGAATACCAACGTGGCCCCGTTCATGTTGGAAGAGTTATGATGGATTTCCGTGCATATGTTTGGAGTGATGAACAAATAAAAAAATATAAGAGCATGAGAGAAGAAGAAGATTTTAGGTTATTAGAAGTTATAGACTCATCGATTAAAGCAGCGATGGATGCGATGGGAGATGAACTACTTCGATATCTTAAGGAAGCTGGAGAAGACGTTGGACCTAAGAAACCAAAAGAGGTTCCAAAAAAATACTATGGTCCATTCAGCGCTGTATTAAAGAGTTTTTCTCAAACTTTCTCTAATCCAAAAGCAAAAACGAAACCAAAAAAAGATAGAAAAAAGGATTGGGAAAGGGAATTAGCAGTTAAGGGTGCTAAACCCAAGGTTAAGAAATCTACTTGGGGTATTTACCACCACTTTAAAAAACATCATCAGATGTTGAGCTGGGGAAGATAAAAATGCAATTTTATTCACATCATCCAATGGCCGATTACTTTAATGCCATGGACTCAGAAAAATATGGAAGATCTGCTCCTCAGGACGCTCCAAGAGGGATGCCAACCGGGGCACCAAGAGGTGGAGGCGAATCAGGAGATAATTCTGAACCGGTTTATGGTGTTAAGGATATAGGTATGTCTGTTCCACTGGGAATTTCAGCAGCTAACGTTGCTGGTGTTTATTCAAAGATTAGGATGGGTACGGGCGCAATTGAGTTGGGATTTCCGGGGGCAGTTTCATCTCAAAGAGGAGCTCACACTCCAGGCGTTTATGGTCATGATCAACGTCAAGCATTAAGGGAAATGGGAGCAATTAACGAAGTTACATTTACAACACACGGTGCCTATAACATTATGGGTATGATGGGAAGAGACGAGAGAGGTAACTTCTCCATTTCTAACGCGAGAATCTCAAAAGACGAAATAGCTCGTGCCATTGATTTTGCTGGAGATGTAGCAGGATCAGGATCAGTTGTAATGCATTCAGGGGAGTTCGAACGTCCTATGACTGATATGGTTGTCGATGATCCTACTGGAAAACATAATCTTAACATTGATCCAAAAACTGGAAGGATGTTGTTTATGAGAAGACATTCTGAATTATATGATGCTAACTTTGTACTTTTAGATAAAAGAACATCCCAAGTAATGGAAACTGTTCAAAAAGACCGTATGGTCGCTTTCCCTGATTACTTAAAAGCCACAAGCGGTTATGAAGGAGAAGATATCGATGGAAATAGGGTTACAATAAATCCAGGAGATTACGTTGATTACTGGAAACGAAAAATACCCTTCAAATATCTCTATCATCCAACAAAAGGTCCAGTCCCAAAATACGATCCTGAATCAGGTCGTTTCGCAACAAGATATCTAACCTTTGGAGATTTCAAAAGAATAGCAGAAGAAGAGAATAAATGGTTTGAAGAAATCAATGGTAGAAAACCTAACCAATATGAGGTAAGATATCCAGAAGAAGCTTTTCTCCATGCCACATTAATTACGAACGAATCTCACTCTCGTGGATGGGCGTTACAGTATGGACGTGAGGCTGAAGATCATATTAGAGATATAAGAAGGCTGAAAGAGGCTTATAATAGGTATAAAAAATTAGAGGAATCCACACCAAAAGAAGAATTATGGAAATTGGTTCATAGAGATGAATTAACTAGAGGTATTTTGGGAACGGGTGGGAAATTCCTTATACCAGAACAAAAACTTCCATCTGAATGGTTAGATGAAGCTATCAGGACAAGTTATAAGAACTTAGAATTCGCGAAACAAGCTTCTACATCTCAGGAACAGCAAGCAAAAGATACTGAAGAAACTCGACGAAATCTTATCACTCCAGTTAAAAGATTAGAGGAACACCCAACCAGATTCTATGCAGAACTTGGAATCCGTGCTTGGGAACGTTCTAAAGATCCAGAAAAACCAATTTTTCTTGCTATTGAGAATCTTTTCCCAGAAAGATTTGGAGGCCACCCAGAAGAGCTTTCCTGGTTAATTGAAAAATCGAGAGACCGAATGGTAGAGTTCCTAACAGAAAAACATGATGTTTATGGTGTAGGCGGGGAAGTAGATCAACTTAGTACAGGTAAACAAAAAATTGTCACTGACAAAACTAGATTAAATCAGTTTTATCAAGAAGGAATGTCAGAAGAAGAAGCAAGAAAATTAGCTGAACAGCATATTGGAGTAACCTTAGACACAGGTCACCTTAATCTTTGGAGAAAGTTCTGGATGCCAATTCAGGGCAAATCAATAGAAGAAAACGATCTGTTATTTAACGATTGGTATCTTAAACAAATTGAAAAACTGGCTAAAAAAAGGAATGATAAAGAATGTTCATCTTACAGATAATTATGGATTTCAAGATGATCACATTGCTCCTGGTCAAGGAAATGCTCCTGTAAAGGAAGTAATGAAAATCTTAAAAAAATATGGATACGATAAAGCCCTAACTGTCGAACCAGGCGCTGATGCTTCTACAGATGTATCTGATTTCCACGGGTTAATGAAGACATGGAGACATTTCGGAAGCCCAATTTATGGAATGGGTATGCAAGTTGGAGCTCCACAAGTTTGGTCAGACGTTCATTACTCCTACTTTGGTCAAAACAGGCCCCCCCAATATGTATTTGGTGGATATTCTCCATCAAACGATTGGACATTGTGGTCTGCAGTACCTATGGAATAATTAGATACCAATCTTCATAAGAAGTTTAAACATTACACCACCATCTGCGATGTGATAAATTCTTGCTTTGTCCCATTCTTTAGAATCAAATCCAAAACTGGGAACATTCCCAAAAAAAGCATCCAAATTAAGTGTCAAATCACCACCTGGCCTAAAATATTTAACCTCTTTAACAAATCTTTCAAGCTTCTGATATGATACCATCTCTCTACTAGTAGAGCCCGAAGAAGTAGTATCAAAAGAACCACCATACATTTTAGCAACATTATCTTTCCCTAAATGGCCCCAAATTTTTGCATAATCAGCATAACTCTCCTCTGGTGGAGGCCCATAAGCCATAGAAGCTCCAGTACCAGTACCACCGTAAAGGTTAGCAATAAACGCACCTTTTTCCTTAATTGTATCAAGATATTTAACCATAGATGATAACATAGTATTAGCAAGAAGTTCTTTCTTTTGATCATCGCTTAGCTCTTTTTCAAGATCTCTCTTCCTATTAGTAGCAAGCTTACGGGCTATATCGGCAATAGATTTAGGATGATTTTTATTCTTCCTAGACTTAGGTTTGACACTTTTATTTCCTCTTTTTAATTTATCTATCTCAGCGTCAATCCTATCTGTAAAACTCCCCTTTTTAATCTCAACCACCTTGACTTAACTATAATGAATCCCTATAAAAACTTTTTGGAAACACAAAATTCCTCCTTATAAAGCACAACTTTTTTATTCTCCGGCATGTACCCCTGATTGATTGGAATGGTTGAATTCAATAAAGACGAACTTCTAAAACTGAAACCAGCTGCTAGACTAAAAAAGCTAAAAGATATTGAAGAGCAAGGTAAAAAAGAAACTGAGGAGTTATCCTCATTAATTAAGAAATCTCAAAAGGAGCTAAAAGAAGAATCTAATGTTGATGTAGATGTTCCACCTATCGAAGAAGTTGATATCTCCCATCTCTTTGGGGGTGATGAAGGCATAGAAGCTGAAGTTGACAAGGCACCCATTTCAGTTGATTTCGACGTAGCCTATTCTCCCTCAGTTGACTTATCTGACTATAAGCAAATTGCCGGATATCAGCCTAAGCTGGATGTAAATCTACCTCATTTCCAAGAAGTAATTAAATATAAATCAGAGGCCGATACTACTCACGATATTTCTACTGCTACCCAATCTTCAGAAAAGACCATTAAAAAATATGGATTGAGGTAATTTTTATATACTCTTAGTTTTTTTATAGTTCTATGACAATTAATTACCAGACCATTGAAGAAACTTACAAATCGTTCTATAAGGCCCTTCTTGAAAAAGGCAAACTTCCACTAAAGGATACTGGTAAGGGATTCTGGAATGCAGCAGATACTAAAACTATCTATGAACTATTATCTAAAATTGGTAGACATAATTCATTTATCGATCTTGGAAGCGGCGATGGAAAAGTCGTACTCCTAGCTTCAATGTTTGCAAAAAAAGCTGTCGGAATCGAATATGATCCTGAACTACATAGCAAAGCCTCAGAAATTCTAAAAAAATTGAATGCAAGAAACACTCAACTTATTAATGATGATTTCAAAAACCAATCGATTAAGGGTTTTGATTATGTTTTCTTAAATCCTGACAAACCATTGTTCAGGGATGAAGTTGAAAAGAAATTACACAGTGAACTTACAGGAAAACTGATCTTATTCGGACCCCATTTTCACCCAATGAGTTTGAACAAAGTCAAAGAATTTTTTGTTAATGACATAATGGTTAGTATTTATGAGAATCCTAAATAAATAACATTAAGTTAGAACTATAATCAATATTTTTTACCCTAAATCCACTCTCTTTAACAAGAATATACTTAGAGTTCTTCAATTGTTGATACATAGCATTATTTTTTAAGGCCATCAAACCCTCATAATATAATTTCTTCTCCAATATTTTTGCATTCCTCAATAAAATTACATTAGATGAGGTATAAATAATTCCTCCTTTTAACATCCCACTAAAAACCCTAAACAGCTCCCCCCCATTTCCCTGAAGTAACTTCAAATTTTGTTTTGCAATTTCAATTGATTTCTCACATTGATATGAACAAGGAAAATGAAAAATCAAAGCAATATCAAAGTGCCTCATTGCATTATTAATATGAAAATCAAAAACTTTTCCTTCTGAATTTCTCAGAGTCCGATAAGTCAGATCAGTTTCATTTTCATTGAATTTATCACTAAAAAACTTACAGCAACATTCAGGATAACCAAGCGTTAATCCAAGTTCATAATGTTTATTTTCCCCTTCCAATGATTTTAACTTTTCTACTATTTCCTTCTCCCTCCCAAGATAAAGAATGAAGTATCCTTTCCTACTATCATCGCTTTTTACTTTCTCACCTTTATCAGAGTAGGGCCCACTATCTGTCTTTAACATCTTAAAATTAGATTTCAAACATATCAAACCTTTCTTTTCCAAGAAATCAACAACACCCCTTATCTCATTCTCCTTAACTAGAATTCGACCAGCTGGCTTAATATCATTCAGCAAAGCCAAAATTTCTAACGCTTTAATATTGGATTTAAACACCTCTAAAAGATCCTTAATCATAAGGCAGGGTAAGAAATCGAATTTTATAATACTATCCTTTTATATTTCCAATGGGATCAAATCTAACAATTTTCCTTGATATACCTGCTTTATCTATTGTATCAATAACTTCAGAAATATTCTTGTAGGCTTTCCCAGCTTCTTCTGCAAGACCAGGCATACTTACAGCTTTTACAAATATACCTTTCTTCTCCATATCTTTCTGTAATTCATCTCCTCTAAACTCTCTTTTTGCTTGTGATCTAGACATAACCCTTCCTGCCCCATGTGCTGTGCTTCCAAAAGTCTGATCCATTGCGGTGTCAGTTCCAACCAACAGATAAGAACCAGTCTCCATCGATCCACCAATTATTACAGGTTGTCCAGTTTCTTTAAACTGCTCACCTAATTCAACTCTTCCTGGACCAAAACTTCTTGTTGCACCTTTTCTATGGACAACAACGTCTTTCATCTTCCCATCAATTTTATGTTTCTCCACTTTTGCAATATTATGTGCAACATCATAAACTAAATTCATCTCCATATCTTCTGCAGTTTTGTTGAAAATACTCTCAAATGCACTTCTCACATTGTGCATTATCATTTGTCTATTGGCAAAGGCAGCATTAGCAGCACACGCCATTGCTTTAAAGTAATCCTGACCTTCTTCAGATTGAAATGGAGCACAAGCAAGTTCTCTATCAAGGACTTTTAGTTTATACTTGGGCATAATGTCATTAAAACTTCTAAGATAATCAGTACCTATTTGATGACCATAACCACGTGATCCACAATGTATCATTATTGTAATTTGATTCTCATCTTTAATTCCAAATTTATTTGCAGTCTCCTTGTCGAAAATCTCACCAACACGTTGAATCTCTAGATAATGATTCCCACTACCAAGGGTTCCAATCTGAGAAATCCCTCTACTCTTTGCTTTTTGACTTACTTTTGAAGAATCAGCTTGTGTAAGACAACCATTATCCTCAATTGATTTTAGATCCTTCTCCCAACCGTAACCATTCTCAACACACCACTTCGCTCCTAATTCTTGAATATCCTTGAACTTCTTTTCATCAGGTCTTAATGTACTCTTCCCCCCTACACCTGCAGGGATCTTTCCAAACAATGAATTAACAGTCTCTTTAAGCTTAGGTTTAACGTCATCAATGGTTAAATTTGTAGAAAGCAACCTAACTCCACAATTGATATCAAAGCCAATACCGCCTGGAGAGATTATTCCTTCTTCTGTATCAAAAGCAGCTACACCGCCAATGGGGAATCCGTATCCAGAATGACCATCTGGCATACATATTGCAAAATTTTGAATACCTGGTAATGATGCAACATTTGTAACTTGATCATAAACACCCATATCAAGAGCATCAACTATTCCTTTAGAACCATACAATCTTGCTGGAACTAACATTCCCTTTTTGAAACTAGTAGGGACTTCCCAAACAAATTCACTTACTTTATTCAATTGTGGTTTTTGCGATTTATCCATTTTAAATATCAAGTATAAACGTAGCCTTATACCCTTCTTTAACCTTTTCTATTTTGAACTTATGCATTGTTACCGCTTTAACATCAGTTCCAAGTTCTTGTTTATTCATATCAATCTTTTCACCAAACAACTTACCCTTAACTACGAATTTTCCATCTTTTTCCTTTACATCAATATCAAACTTAGAAAACAACACACTCTCAGAGTCCTTGAAAAAAATTATCTCATCAAGAAAATCCAACAATAATTTTTCCTCAGAAGCACTTTCATAAGAAATTTCCTTTACAACACTTTCGCCAATATCTCCAGTTTTAACCATCTGCTCAGTTGTCGCAGTAGCAGCATTTACAAGAATCTCAGCAAGGTCCTTACCATATGCAAAGATCCCCACATCAGCAGGATGTTCAAAGTATTCAAATTTCTTCATAATTAATAGAGAATTCGGTGTTTATTAAAATGTTATGATTTTGATACTAACAAGTTAAGAAATCAGAAAGCTTTAAATAATGAAAAAGTGAATATTAGGAATAATGAAATTTCAGATTCCAAAAAAAGAGAATCCCAATATTGAGCTTTATCATAGGCAGGATGTGGAGCTAGCACGCCAATTTACAATTGAAATGCAAAAAGAGCTCAAATCTTTCTTGCGTGCATCAGTTATATTCGGTTCAACAGCACGTGGATCAACTACAAAGAAAAGTGATGTTGATATACTTCTAATAATTGATGACACTATGATCGACGTTACTAACGAACTTGTCGAGGCTTATAGGTTAATCGTACAACGTTATATCATGAAGATTTCACCAAGACTTCACATAATCTCACTAAGATTTTCGTCTTTCTGGGAATATGTGAGAAATGGAGATCCGATTGCAATTAATATCTTAAGAGATGGTGTGTCATTATACGATACTGGTTTCTTTGAACCAATTCAGGTATTATTAAAGAAAGGTAAAATTAGACCTACTGAGGAAAGCATATGGAATTATTTTGTTAGAGCACCCAACTCACTTCACAACTCAAAATGGCATATTCTTCAAGCAACAATAGATCTTTATTGGGGGGTTATTGATTCAGCACATGCAGCTTTAATGAAATTAGGAGAAATCCCTCCATCACCTGAACACGTTGCCGACATACTTGATAACAAGATGGTAAAAAAAGGATTGCTAGAAGAAAGGTATTCCAAAACAATGAGGAAATTCTATAGACTTTCAAAAGATATTACGCATAGAAATATTACTCAGATCCATGGTGAAGATTACGATAAATACCACAAAGAAGCAATGGAATTCATTGATAGGATGAGGAAATTTATCCAATAATGCTATTTGACAAGCAAAAAACAGATATTCTAGGAAACCAAGACAAGTCAATTAAAAAATCAATTGATAAAGACATTGCTCCCTTAGTAGACAAGATTACCAAATCTAAGAATTACTTCACAACTAGTTCATGCAGTGGGAGAATATGTATTCTGGCAGTTAACGATAAACATCTAAAAAACAAATCTAGATGGCTTTATATAACTCACAAATCTGCTTCATTTAAAGATATTAAGAAATCCCTTAAGAAAATCAAGAATCTAGACCTATGGTTCATGCAAGAGTCTATGATTCTTCATGTTGTTTGCAGAACAATAGAAGACGCACTTTTTCTTGTTCAAATTGCAAAGGATGCAGGATTCAAGAGATCAGGTATAGTCTCTGTAGGAAACAAGATACTAGTGGAAATAAGTAGCACTGAAAAGATTGAAACCCCAATTGCAAAAAAAGGAAAAATTATTGTAACAGATTCCTACTTTAAAATACTGATCAAAGAAGCAAATAAGAAATTGAAAAGAACAAAAGAAAAAATAAAAAAGGTAAAAACTACTTTCTCCTCATTATAGAGACAATAGCAAATACAAGCAATATTACAATTATCACAATAAGGATAATTAAAATTGCTGTGTATGTTGATGAGTCTCTAATACTAACTGTTGTAGGAGCAACAGGTTGAGCTGTTACTGGAACAGTTGGTTGAGTTGTTGAAGGCGGAATGATTACAACCTCTGTGTCATCATCTCCATCATCTTCCTCTTCCTCATCATCAGCATCGTCTTCTTCCTCATCGTCATCATCAACGTCGTCATCACAGTCTTGAACTGTAAGTGTTACTGTCTCTGTATCAGATAAGTCGCTTGTGTCGTAATAAGCTTTAACTGTAATTGGGTAATTACCAGCTTTTAGACCATTAGCATCAATGAAGATATTCTTTGAGTAGTCATTATCATCAGTTCCTTCGTCTAATTCAAGGTCTGTTTCTCTTATATTAATTCCAAGATCGGTGTTGGTTACTTCAAGAACAACCTCATCCTCATCTTTTGAACCAATGTTTAAGATTCTAACATCAAGAGAAGCATCTCTTGTACACTTTACAACTGAAGGACTTAATGTTGAGTCTTTAATTATAATCTCGTGTTTTTCCTTATCTACTGTAAGAGTAAGTGTCCATACGATTTCATGGTCAAAGTCACCCTCATCGTCTTCTCCTTTAACCTTAATCTCAACTTCGTAATCTCCCTCATCAACTTCCCATGGGATTTCGAAGTCAACATCAACAGTTTCCTTATCTCCAGCATCTAAGTCAAATTCGTCTGCATCTTCTTCAAGGTCATCGTCATCATCAATATCAAAGATTGTAACGTCAACTTCAATATCCTTAATTTCAATGTCCTCTTCATCGATGTCATCATCATAAATATTCTTAATTTCAATTGAGAAACTTACTGTATCTCCTGGTTTTGCGTCTTCACCTATTGAAGAACCATTATCAACATTTTTGTCGGTTTCTCCACCAACTTTAATGTCAAGATCAACAATCTCAAGTTTTTGTGGATTTGTTTCAACGTTGTTAACTGTAACAACAAATGAAGTACTATCACTTGAATTATCATCTTCAGCTTGAACTACAACTGTGTAAGCTTCACTTGAATTTGTAACATCTCCGGGCGTGTATGTGAATGTAGCTGTAGTATCATTAACACCAGTTACTGCAGCACCGCTTGGGCCTGAAACTAGTGAGAATACTGTTGAACCATTATCAGGAGCACTAGATGCAATATCGAATGAAAGTGTGCTTCCTTCATCAACTGTCTTATCAGTTATTGCTGTTAATACTGGGTCAGCATAAGCTAAACCGCTAAAAAGTACTGCTAAAACGCAGACAAGTCCGAACATGATTCCTTTCTTCATTTATATTCCCCCGGGTTGTTTTTATTGAGTATTATTTAGAGACCAATAATCTCTAAGCATTTATAAATGTTTTGCTTAATTCACTCTACAATAATAGTCAATTAATATGACTACTAAGTAGTGTTTACACCCTTTTTCGGTATGAAATTTGTAATAATTATCACAATCAATAATATTGCAACTACACTCAAAAGCACTAAAACTATCAAATATTCATTTGAATCAAAGAATGAATCTTCAATAGTTGTAGTAATTGTAGTAGTAGGTATCGCTGTATTACTTATAGTTGTAACATTAGTTTGACTAGGTTGTGTTGTAGTTTTGTTAACTTTGGGAGCAGGGGGATCAACAGTTGTAGTATTAGTAGTAGGGGTTGTAGTATTTGTTGGTGTAGTTGTATCACAATCATATACTGTTAAAACAACCGTTTCTGCATCATCAAGTATTGTGCTATCATAGTACACTTTAGCAGTGATTTTGTAAGTATCTTCCTCAGCATCTTCAGGAACTAATATTTCGAAGACATTAGTGTAAGTATCATCATCATCTGGGTCTGAATCTAATTCTATATTACTAACAATTTTCTCATAGTTAAGATCATCAGAAATTACTATTACCTTTACTTCATCCTCGTCTTTTGATCCAATGTTCTTTGCTTCAACTCTCAATTGAGCAACATCTCCGCATTTAACTTTATCACTAACTAACGTAACTTCATCAAATATAATCTCATGTTTTTTCCTATCAACTTCTATTTGAAATTCAAAAGTATCTTTGTGTCTAATATCGTTATCATCATCTCCTTCTGCTTCTACAATAACATCATATTTACCATCATCAATATCTTCTGCTAATTCGAAGGAAATATCGACTGTGTGATCTTCATCAGCCTCAACATCAAATTCATCAGATTCTTCCTCAAAATCATCTCCGTCGTCAGCGTCTTTTATTACAATGTTAACAATAATGTCTTGGATTTCTATATCATCATCATCATTGTCGTAAAGGTTATCAACTCTTACTTCGAAAACAAGTTTATCCCCTGGTTTTGCTTCATTATCAAACACATCATCTTCTTTAGCAGTCTTCTTTGAATAATCTCCCACCCATAAGTAAACTTTCTCAATATTTAACTTACTCGCTACATTAGCAGTAACAGAAATTACATTTCCAAAGTCCTTCTCATCAGCTACTACTGATATCGAACCAAGAGTTTTATCACCATAAGCTTCATCATCGGGAATTGTAATTTCTAATTCCACAATCTCGGACTCTCCAGCTTGAAGCGAAAATGTTGAAACGTTAAATGTAGGATTATAATTACTATCGATGCTAGAACTTAATTGAATATTAGTTAGATCTTGATTACCATCATTTTCTATTGTAAATGTTTGTGTAAAAGTTGAGTTCCTATTTACATTTGAAAAATCAATTGTTGAAGGAACATTAATTGAAGCTGTTAAGTCATCTACTTCAACAGAAATAGTTGAATCAGTACTATTTCCACTATATGATGAAGTAATTGTTCCAGCATATGTACCCAATTCTTGGTCTGTAGGAACACCTGACACTGTAACTGTGATTTCCTTTGTTTCTCCAGAGTTTAGTGATATTGGATTTGGAGTAAGTTGAACAGTTCCACCAAGTAAAGTTGAACCGCTTTGTAAGTCCGTCATTGAAAAAATTACGCTAGATAAGGTTTCATTGCCATTATTTGTAATATTGAAAGTAGATTGTAAACTTGTTGTTTCATTTCTAATCCATGTGAAAGAAGGTGACGTTTGTGTTACATCTGCTAATACAAAGGTACTAAGTAACAAAAAGCATCCCAAAAACATGAGTATTTTCCATTTCATTTTTGTCTAATATCCCTCCAATCGATCATTTAAAGGATTTAAAGTCTAATCTAGCCAAAATGAACTTTATAGTCCTCTTATATTCAAAAAACAGCCCTTTTTACTTCCAAACCCCAAAAAAGGAAGTACAATATTGTTATTCTCTAGTAGTTAATTTGGTTATATAAACCTTTGGAATATTCTAAGGAATAATCTTTGTTTATACACATATATAGGTGTCCATAACTTTAACCTGAGTTGAAGCAATTTCCTTTAATATTATAAATAACGAAATATTCTGACCCTTAATGAAAGAAATTAATGAACAACTTGGAAAATTATCAGGAAAGAAGCACATCATCCTAACACCCTCTGGAGATAAAGCCATAGAAGCAGCATTTTCATTAATCAAAGGAAAAAAAGTGATTGTTCCAGATCAGGGAGCCTGGTTTTCTTACAAAAAAATCCCATTGAAATATAATTATGAGATTGAGGAAGTTAAGACAAACTTAGGAATCATTGATACAGAAGACCTCAAAAAGAAATCAGAGGATGCAGACACAATAATATACCAACAACCCGGCGGTTACTTTGCTTTTCAAAAAATCGAAGAAATATTTAACGTTTGCAAAGAAAAAAAAATAATATTAGACATAACTGGGTGCATTGGAACAGACAAATATAATTCAAAATTTTGTGATATGGTTGTATGCTCATTTGGAAAATGGAAACCAATTGAAGCAGGGTATGGTGGATTTCTCGCATTCGACGATGATTCTTTATTAGAAGAAGCAAAAAAGTTTGAAGAATTTGATAATCAGTATGAAAATAAAGTTTCGGAGCAAATCAAATCATTAAAAGAAAAGTATGACTTCTATTCAAGAATCTCAACTAAAGTAAAGAGGGATCTTTACGATCTTGACATTATCCATCCAACCCATAATGGTATTAATGTTATTGTAAGATTTTATAATGAAGAAGAAAAGGAAAGAATTATAAATTATTGCAAACAGAATGAACTAGAATTTACACTCTGTCCACGATATATAAGAGTAATGACAGATGCAATAAGTATTGAAATTAAAAGACTAAAGGTGAAATGAATGGCATTAAAATTTCCAAACAGCATGGATGAATGTATATACTTTACAAATAGAACAATGGGTAGCGGAAAAGCAATTGCATGGGTTTACAGAAAGGAATGTCCTAAATGTAAAAAGGCAAAGATGGGGAAACCTGTGGAGAAAGGAAAAGTTAAGATTAGAGCAACAGAATATATATGCCCAGAATGCAGTTTCAAAGAAGAAAAAGCCGAGCATGAAAATTCACTTCAACTTGAAATCCAATATACTTGCCCAGAATGTGGAAAATCGGGTGAAGCAACAACACAATTTAAAAGAAGAACATTTGAGGGCGTACCTTCTTATGTTTTTGAATGCAACGATTGCGGAAAGAAAATTGGAATTACCAAAAAGATGAAGGAGGGTAAAGGTTCTAAAGACTAATTATCAAGAATCTTTTTATATTCTTTCTTTTTCTTCTACTATATGCCAAATAAAAAAACTGTAATAACTTCAGCTCTACCATACGCAAATGGGCCAATTCACATCGGGCATCTGGTGGAGTACATTCAAACAGATATCTTCGTTAGATTTCTGAATCTTATTGGAGAGGATGCAATATATTGCTGCGCTGATGATTCTCATGGAGCTCCAATTGAGATAGCGGCAAAAAAGGAAGGAATTACTCCAGAAGAACTTATTGGTAAATTTCACATTGAACACCAACGCGATTTCAAATCATTCAACATAAAATTTGATTCATATTATTCAACTAATAGCAAAGAAAACCAAACCTATTCAAACCAAATTTTTGAAGAGCTAAAGAAAAAAGACCTTATTTACAAAAAAGATGTAGAATTAACTTTCTGTGAAAAATGTGAAAGGTTCCTTCCAGACCGTTATGTAAAAGGAAATTGTCCAAAATGTAATGCACCTGATCAATACGGCGATGTTTGTGAAAGTTGTAACTCAACATACAATACAACAGATCTCGTTAAACCTTTTTGCACCATTTGTGGAACTTCACCAAAGAGAAGAAAATCAACGCATTATTTCTTCAAACTAAGTGAATTCTCTGACAGACTCGACAAATGGCTGACAACAAACAAAACGCTACAACCAGAAATGGTTAATTATGTTAGAAATTGGATTAAAGAAGGTTTACAAGATTGGGATATCTCTAGGGACGGACCTTACTTTGGTTTCAAGATACCAGGGGAAGATAATCTTTACTACTATGTATGGTTGGATGCCCCAGTTGGTTACATAGCATCTACACAAAATTATTGTATACAAAATAACCTTGATGCGGAAAAAACATATTGGAAAGCTAAAAATTCAAGAATTATTCATTTTATCGGTAAAGACATTATCTACTTCCACTTTTTATTCTGGCCTGCAATGTTGATGGGATCTGGATTTAATTTACCCAATGAAATAATTGTACATGGATTCCTAACAGTTAATGGTCAGAAGATGTCAAAATCTCGAGGAACATTTTTTACAGCAAAGGAATTTGTAGAAAAATATAATCCCGAATATCTTAGATACTTCTATGCAAAAACTCTTAGTAAAAAAATGTCAGATCTAGATCTAAATTTCAAAGAATTTCAGGATTCAATCAATAATGAACTAGCTGCAAACATTGGAAATTTTTGCTATCGAGTACTCTCATTCACAAATAAAAACTTCAATAGCAAGATTGAAGGAATCGACGACGATAAAAAATTATTCGATAATATTAACAAGGAAGTTGAGAGAATAAAAAAGAGTTATAATGATGCAAACT
>JBHPEA010000003.1:0-53269 GCA_042577505.1 Nanobdellota archaeon | reverse complement strand
AAATAGATAATAGTTTCTGTGGATCACTATTGTTAATTCCAATATTTCCATCAGAATCAATTACCATCCTTTCATTTTGTCCACCGGTAGCAAACTTAATATCTGCACTAACATTGTCTGCAATAAGCGATATACCATTCGCACCAGAATGTGCATAAATTATTCCTCTATTTTGCATTAATGGTGCAGCAAAACTTTCTGACGCTATACCGAAATTAGCTATTCCACTATCTAATGAGGTTTCAACCATTGATGTTGCGCTAGCTCCATTGTTTGCGTTTCTGATTGCTAGGAAGTGATTATCATTTACATCACCAATAACTTCAAGTGGGTATCTAACAGATGGAGCACCGATTCCAACGGATCCCTTTGTTTCGTTTATGTGAATTGTTAGGTTACCTTGGTTATCATAGAATGATAAGTTACCGTCTCTAGAATGAACTTCATTTACAGTGATGTTATCAGCATTAACTGTAACGTTGCTTAGGTATGAAACC
Organism: Nanobdellota archaeon; assembly: GCA_042577505.1. GTDB lineage: Archaea > Nanobdellota > Nanobdellia > Woesearchaeales > JACQSR01 > JACQSR01. Next base: position 52,772 of record JBHPEA010000003.1, on the reverse strand, counting down.
CCAGTTACGTTTAAGTCTCCTTCAACAGTTAAACCACTTGATACAGTAGTGCCTGTGTACAATGTTCCAGAAATGTTTGCAGAACCATTGACGTGAAGTGTGTGGGTTGGAGAGGTTGTGTTGATACCAAATTGACCGGTTTTTGCAATGAATGCCCTCTCTGGATACGTACCAGTATCTCCTGCCATAAATGTTATAGTTCCGTTATCAGCAGTTAATAATAAGCCCTCACTTAATCTTTCACTCATTACCATACCTTTGTTTGCGAAAGATCCAAATCCATAATCCGCTCCAGCATGGGCAAAAACAACCCCATAATCTTGACCAGCAGTTGCTCTGTACAATGCGATTCCTGATGAATTTGTATTGAATAATTTCATAGTTAACTGATCATCATTTGGATCGTTAGTGGTTCCTTGTATATCAATGAATTCGGATGTAATTTCTTTTCCAATTGCAATGCGTCCTGTATCGTTAATGAATAATCTTGTAGTTCCACCAGTCTGTAATCTTAATGGTGAATTGGAACTTACGTTGTTTGCGTAGAGGGTTCCTGATACATTAACACTACCATTTACATCTAATAGTTCAGTAGGGGATGCGGTCCCTATTCCTAATTGACCATTGCTATCAATTCTCATTCTTTCAGTGAAAGTACCTTGTGTGAATACAATATCTGGTGATGCTCCCCTGGAAGCAAATATCATTCCACTTGGCGCATTACTAGTTAAGACTGATCTGTTTTGAAAAATTGGTGGAGTATCTGAATTATTCCGTGAGAATATACCAAGACGCACATAATCATCATCAGCATTGTAGATATCTAATGAAGCAGATGAAGTAAATCCATCGAGTGTGTTTTTAATCGCAACTAAAACCTCTTCTGCACTTTTCTGAACATGTAAATGGGCGTCGGGTGCTGTTGTACCAATACCGACCCTACCATCTTCTGTAAATCTAACGTTTTCAGTACCAGCGTTATCATAGAATGATAGGTTACCATCTCTTGAGATAACTTTGTTTACAGTAATGTTATCTGAATTAACTGTTACATTGCTTAGGTATGAAACACCATCTACTCGAAGATCTCCTGTGACGTTAAGGTCGCTGATCACTGAATTACCGACAATAAGATTGCCAGTAATGTTAGCATCCCCTTTGACATTTAATGTATGGCTTGGTGTTGAAGTGTTAATACCAACTTTTCCGTCACTTTCAATATTCATACTTTGATTCCACAAGTTACCGGTTGCGAAAATTATATTACCAGTATTTCCTGGGTGAAAAATTAATCCATCGGCAGCATTATCAACATTAAGTAGACCTCGATTAGCAACTATTGACATAGGATAATTAGATCCAACCATGCTTAGGTATGCACTTCCAGTATCACTTTCTAAATTTAACATGGCGCCTCCGCTTGAATTTGGATTTTGCATTGTAATATTTGCCCGTGCGCTACTATCTTCGTAGACATGCAGTAAACCATTAGGGGATGATGTTCCAATTCCAACTTTGCCGTCATCAGTTACTCTCATCTGTTCGTAACCAGCAGCATCAAAGAATGTTAAATTTCCATCTCTTGAATGTATTTCATTGACAGTAATGTTGTCTGAATTAACTGTTACATTGCTAAGATAAGAAGTTCCAGTTACCCATAGATTTGTGAAGTTTGCATCTGTTCCATTTATTAAATATGCAGATTCATCGTCTGTAGTCCAGAACATTTCACCAGATGAATTAGCTGCTAAAACCTGACCGTCAGTAGGCGCAGTTATTGGTAATGTATATACAATTGATCCGTCTTGAACCCCAGTTATGAACCGTGTGTAATTTTCATTAGTATCAAACATTTCAAATGCTGCATCAAGAGAAACGTTTCCATCCGATTCAATGAAAAGTCCATTACCTCCTAATGAAGGTGTTAATTGTAGACCTCCTTGTGTATATGCAATTGCAGCTCCACCAATTCCTATAACTGAATTTCCTGTCTGATTAGTAAAGTTTGCAACTAAAATTGAATTTCCAATTACATGAAGGGTTCCATTGGGAGCATCAGTTCCAATTCCAACTCTTCCACTTTCAGTAAATGTTGCTATATCAGTTGCTGCATTATTGTTTGATATAATTAAATCAGATCCCTTTGAAGATATTTCATTAACACTAATGTTATTTGTATCAATTTCAACGTTACTTATTATAACATTACTTAGGTTAGAAGTACCAGTAACAGTTAATGTAGTAAAAGTTGCATCGTTTCCAGAAATATTTTGGAAGTTCATATTTCCGTTAACATTAATGTCTCCTGTAACATTTAAGTCACCAGAAACACTAGCGTTTCCTGTGATTGCTACCCAACCATTAAGAATATTGTCTACAATTCCTCCAAGTGTAAATGAGATTTTTTCTCCAAGTGTTAAGTTTGTTTGATTGTTGATATCAGATCCAGTAATGGAATTGTCGGTTATTTCGGTTCCATCAATTGTTCCATCAATAATGTTAGTTCCATTTATATCACCAAGTGGTGCGTAGAAATATTGTCTACCAACAGTACCACCAGTACCATTTGTAAAAGAAGCAGCTTCCCCATTTATTTCGTAAGCACGATAGTACACTTTTCCATATTCAAGAGGTAGTCCGGTTGTTTCACCCAACATGACATTCCAAGAACCATTCACAATACCATTAGCAAATGTTTGAGAATAAATTGCACTTCCACCAGAAAGTGTTTCATATATTTCTATAGTTATGTTTCCAGTTTCTAATAGTTGTCCAGATGTTTTATTTCTTACACCGGTTCCTTGATCAGAAAGTGAAACATTCAAAGTTGCGATAGAGCTGACGCTAAGAGTTAAAACGAATACGAAAGACATCACCAGAATTAGTAGTAATTTAGTCCCGGTCGTATGTCTTGCTCCCATTGTTGTACCTCTTTTTATTGAAAATAATTTGGACGGGGAGAATTAAGTCGAAGAAGACAGCCAGAACTTAGACTAAAAGAATCTATGCACCAACCCCTCTTTAAACTATACTTAACCAACCCCATTTTTTAATTAGAATTGCTCTTCGAATTAAAAGTATTTAAAGCTTTTTATTTTAAAATAAAAAAAAGAAAAAGTCTTACCTCTTTTTTTTCTGAAAGAATAAAAGATAAACTATTGGTAATATTCCAACCGTGTTGAAAATAAAAATACAAACGAACCATGGTAATTGTTTATTCCTTCCAGATTTCCAAAGAGCAATTCCTTTCCATACCGCTTCCCAAATAATTAAAGGGAGAAGTATGAAAAAAATCCAATTTACTGTTTCTGCTCCTGCCATAGGACAAACTTAGTAGTTGATATTTAAATATCTTTGTGTATAAAACCTCAATTTCTTTTTCCGAAAGCTTTTTAAATGGATGCTTAAAAACCGAAAATAGGTCTGAAAGTTATGCGTAAAAATGCAAGATACAATTGGGGTGGAACAGTACAATAGTCCTTCTGATAGATATAGCTCCAATAGACAAGACATAACAAAAATTCTAAGAACGTTTGGTAATAATTCTTTGGAAGAAAAGATAGATATTATTGAAGGAGTAAATTTTATAGATGATAGTGATCCTGAGGATCCTTGGGCATTTCTAGATCCTAATGCTGAACTGAATACTATGCCATTATTTGAGCAGTATTTGCAAGAAGAAATTGGTATTTCCTTAAGAGGTGGAGAAGATTATTTGAGTGAAGAGGATGAGGAAAAATATACTCCAAATTACGAATTTGCTATTTATGAATTGCCTACTGAAGAGGAACTAGAATATTCTTTTTCAGAAGAAGAAAATTATGAGTTAGCTGAAGCTGAGGAAGAAGAAGAAATTATTACGGTTTCTGAAGATAATATAGAAGAGTTAGTTGAAGAATGTGAAGAAGATTAATGACATTCGTACGTTCTTTTTGATTTCTTTCCTTCTTTAAAGTTGGTTTTTGCTTCCTTATACAATCTATTTCCAAAAGGAGTTGGATACTTTGCATTTAAACAAGCAAGGCAGAGTTCAGACTCAGGTTTATTTAGTGCCCTGAACAATCCAGGAATCGTTTGAAAGATTATCGAGTCAGCACCAAGGTATTTAGCTATTTCATCAAGTGTGTTTTGGTCGATACATTCTGCATTTGCAGGATCTTTCATGAATCTTGGAACAAGAAGTTCTCCAATTGTAGTCATATCAATTCCATAGAAACAAGGACCAATAATTGGCGGACATGAGATTCTTAAGTGAACTTCTTTAGCGCCCCCTTCTTTTTTCAAATATCTAACAATTTGTTTTGCTGTTGCGCCCCTTACTAAACTATCGTCTACCAGTAAAACTTTCTTTCCTTCTAGAACCCGTCTTAATACAGAATATTTATTTGAAATTTTATCTTGTCTACTTACACCTTCAATGAAGGTTCTTCCGACAAATCTGTTTCTAATTAAACCTTCTTTAGATGGAATACCAAGTTGGTAAGCCATTGAATCTCCAGCTGCTTTGGATGTATCCGGTACTGGAACAACAATATGGTCTTTGGTAATTTTCTCAGTCTCTAACTTTGCAAGTTCTTGGCCTAGTCTTACTCTTGCTCTATAGACACTTTCATCATCAAAAACTGAAGACACATTAGAAAAGTAAACATATTCAAACATACATAGAGATTTCTTTTTGCATTTTGCGTATCTTTTAATCTCTATATCACCACCATTCATATAAGCCATTTGACCAGGCTCTAATGATTTGAATTTATATGGATCGACTCCACAATTTACTAGAGCATTAGTTTCTGAAGCTACTAGATTTGCATCGTCAACCTTACCATAACTGACTGGTCTGAATCCATTTGGATCTCTAATGACCACAGTCTCACCCATACCATTTATGAAGGCGATATTATATGCACCTTCAAATTGAGTAGATATTTCTGCAAAAACATCCTTTAAATCAGGTTGACTTTTTGATCTATTCAAAATACGAGATGTATAATGCATAATTATCTCAGTATCAACATCTTGAATTATGTGATATTCTGCTTTATCAAGAAGTACTTTTCTGAGCTCTACGTAGTTAGCAATTTGACCATTAAAGCCAATAGAAAACCACTTCCATTTTCTTCCATGCAGTCTTTCAAAAGGTTGGGCGCTGGTTTGATCATCTTTACCACAAGTGGCGTATCTTACATGACCTATACCTTTACTACCCGCATATTTTCTAAATATATCAAGACTTTTATATCGATCAGATGTTTTGAAAACTTCATTAACAGATCCAATATTCTTAAAGGTAGATAATAATTGGGGTCTATTGTTGTTATATGTTGTAAAACCAGCAGAAAGTTGGCCACGATTTTGTAGATTTAAAAGCAATTTATATATGTAGAATAATCCTTTTTCTGTAGAACCTTTGCCTTCCTTTACCTGGACGGCTGAAATACCACACTCTTCATGTACCTCGTCAAGCATCGAAACCCCCTTATTATCCTTATATGCAGGGGTTATTTAAAGTTTTCTAAAAATAATACGAATATTTCGGAAGATTTTCATATCAAAACATTTATATATTTTACCAGGCTCAATTTTTGCATGGGAAAAACTGTTTTAATATTGGGTGGACAATGGGGTGACGAAGGAAAAGGGAAGGTTGTTGATTTATTAACAGAAAAAGCTGATATGGTTTGTAGGTATAATGGCGGAAACAATGCTGGTCATACTGTTGTTGTTAAAGGTGTGAAATATAAGTTTCATTTGATACCTAGCGGAGTTCTTCATAAAAATACAGTTAATATCTTAGGGAATGGAATGGTCATTGACCCTTCAGTTTTGCTTGGTGAGATGGAAGGAATAACAAGTAAAGGTTTTACAATTTCTTCTGATAATTTTGTTATTAGTAGTTCTGCCCATGTAATACAGCAGGAACAGATCGAAGAAGATTTAGAAATGGGAAAGGGAATTGGAACTACAGGTAGAGGAATAGGACCCTGTTATGTCGCGAAAGTAAGAAGAAATGGTTTGAGAATGAATGAATTTGTGAAAACAGATGATCCAAATGCTCAAAAATTAAAAGAATTCGTTAAAGATACATACCTTATCATTAATGGTGCGATAGATAATGGGCAGAATGTTCTTTTAGAGGGTGCCCAAGGTGCATTATTGGATATAGATCATGGTACATATCCTTATGTTACTTCTTCAAATCCGATATCTGGTGGAGCATGTACAGGATTAGGAATTGGCCCTAAAAAGATAAACTCAATATTGGGTGTATTTAAGGCTTATATAACAAGGGTTGGTGCAGGTCAATTTCCAACTGAGTTAGGAAATGAAGAACAAACCGAGGGAGAAGATAGAGATAATGGTTTGACTAGAGAGGAAATTGAAGGTGCTAATAATGGAGATGAATATCTTCAAGGAAAGGTATTAAGAAAGCAAGGAATGGAATATGGAACAACAACCAAAAGACCAAGACGAACTGGTTGGTTTGATGGTGTTGCAGCAAAATATTCTATTATGATTAATGGATTAGATGGAATTGTCATTACAAAATTAGATGTATTATCAGGATTAAAGAAGATTAAAGTATGTATTGCGTATGAAGTTGATGGAAAGAAGATTGAAACTTTTCCACTTGATAAAGACACATTATTAAATGCAAAACCAATCTATAAAGAGTATGATGGTTGGGATGAAGATATTAGTAGTGTGAAATCATTTGATGAATTACCTGATAAGGCAAAAGATTACCTTAAAGGACTTCAAGAATATCTTGGTGTTCCGTATGCAGTAATTTCTGTTGGACCTGATAGAGAACAAACAATGATTATGGATAAAAAAATATTGTTTTAACCAAATTTTTCAATTTCTATTTTTCCTTTTGATGTTTTAATGACAAATTCATCTTTTTCATCAAATCCTGAGATGTCTGTAATAACTTTGGGTAGAAGAAGTCTATTAGCTCTAAAATCAATATTTGTAATTATTTGTTGTTCACCACCTTTTTTACTTAAGCCCACTTCATTAAATATTTTTGACGCTTTAGCTTCATTTCCTTTATCGAGGAATTTTTTTGTATTTTCTGCTAAAAATTTTGCAATTTTTCCAGCAACATTTTCATTTGTAGTAGCAGTTATTCCTTGAAGTCCTGGAGAAAGGTTTACCTCTACTACTAAAGGACCTTTTGGACTTTCAAGAATGTCAATACCACAAACTGATGCATTAATTGATTTTGCAGTTTCTACAGCAATTTTTGCAGTTCTATAATCAAGTACAGTGGCTTTTCCAATTCCTCCAGAGTGTAAATTTGATCTAGACTCCCTAGGTGAACCAGTTCTTATCATTGCGGATGCTACTCTATCTCCAACAACGATCGCTCTAATATCAGTTCCACCTGTTTCAACATATTCCTGAATAAGGAAAGGTTGTTTTAAGGCCGATAATGCGTCTAAAATTGAGGAAGCTGAAGCAAAAGTATCTGCGAACATAACACCTTTGCCTTGTGTACCCTGGGGGAACTTCATGACAATAGGATAGTTAATTTTTTCTAAGATCTGTTTTGCTGATTCAAGTGATGATGCAATGAAAGTTCTAGGCATAGGAATTTTTGAATGATGCATAGCGATATGAGAAAGAAGTTTATCGTGACCGACTGTGAATGCAATTGGACTAAGAGGCATATAGCTTTTTTTGAATCTGGCTTCAGTAATTGTTCTTAATACATTTGCATATCTGAAAGATCCTTTTGCGTAAATGCAATCATAATGATCGAGGGGATCATTCTTATACAGAACTTCAATGTCTTTGTCTCCAAGGCTAACCTCAATATCTTTTAAGTTAATATCATCTACTTGATCGAAGTATTTTTTCATTTCCTCAATTACCATTTGCGAGGATTTACTGCCAAGTGATATTACTGCTGCTTTCATTTTGAAGGATCAATTATGAAGTCTTTGAGAATATTTTGCCCAATTAATACCGGATATTTCATGTGACTTCTATCTGCTATGGTAAATTCTTCTTCGATATTTTTTCCTGTCAACTCGATTTTAACCATTATAACAGGTCTTCTTTTTTTTCCATGAGCAGATCTTACAAGCTTAGAAGCAACTATTGGTCCCAGTTCTAGATCTTTAGCCAAATTAGAATCAATAGAACTTTTTGTAGCACCGGTATCAATTCTTGCCAGACATGAATGTGTTTTGGATTTGTTATTTATTTTAACTTGTTCAACTAATCCAATAACAATTTTACCATTGATTTTAGTGGTTTTTACCATATGTATTAATCACTAAATGTCAACTGCTAGGTGGTATTTAAACTTTAACCTTTTTTTAGAAATATCCTTTAGATTTTAGAAGTTCAGCTACTAAAACAGCTCCTCCTGCAGCCCCTCTGACGGTGTTATGAGATAAACATACGAATTTCCATTGAAACAAGGGATCTTCTCTCAATCTACCCATAGTTATACCCATTCCATTTTGAAAATCTCGATCTAATTTAGTTTGGGGCCTGTCTTCTTCATCAAAATATTTTAGACAAGGATTAGGTGCTGAGGGTAAATTAAGTTCTTGAATCGGATTTTTAAAGTTGCTCCACGCTTCAATAATTTGTTCTTTTGAGGGGCTATTTTCAAATTCAACTGAAACACTTGCCATATGACCATCAGATGCAGGTACCCTAATACATGTAGCAGATACTTCTGGTTGAGTTGCTAACTCAATCTTCCCATTTTGGATATTCCCCCATATCCTCATCGGTTCTTTTTCGGATTTACCTTCTTCTCCACCAATAAATGGAATAACATTATCAACCATCTCTGGCCAACTTTCAAAAGTTTTTCCTGCTCCAGATATAGCTTGTAATGTTGTAACCAAAATCCTCTTTGGAATAAAAGTTTTAAGTGCATCAATAGGTGGAACATAGGATTGAATAGAACAGTTTGGCTTTACTGCAATTAGTCCAGTCCAATTTCTATTTTCTCTTTGTATTTTTATTAACTCTGCATGATGAGAGTTTACTTCCGGCATGATCATGGGGACATCATCAGTCCATCTATGAGCGGAATTATTCGAAACAACCGCAACACCCTCCTTTGCATAGTTATTTTCAATTTCTCTAATTTTTTCTTTGTCCATATCTAAAGCAGAAAAAACCAAATCTACGTTGTCTGCAATAGATTTTAAATCATCTTCTACTATTTGTACATTTATTCCTTTGACACTTTCAGGAATTGGCGATTTTAATGACCACCTTTCTTCTACTGCTTGACTGTAGGATTTATTTGAAGATCTTGGTGATGCAGCTAATGTTGTTACGTTAAACCATGGATGATTGTCTAATAAAGAGATAAAGCGTTGACCAACCATTCCAGTAGCCCCTAATATACCTACATTTATTTTTTCCATTTTCCTATAGATCTTATGTCCTATATAAATATATTATGTTACATTGATAACTTTTTTAAAGGCTCCTGGATCACGGATATATATGGACAAAAGCCATGTTAAGTTGATTAGTGGAACATCGAATATGAGTTTAGCTCAGGATATATCAAAAAATTTAGGTGTACCTCTATGCCCCCTTTCAATAAAGAATTTCGCTGATGGAGAGACGTATGTAAGAGTTAATGAAAGTGTAAGGGGATGTAATGTTTTTGTTGTTCAGTCTACATCTAAACCAGTTAATGAGAATTTAATGGAATTATTGATATTAATAGATGCATTAAAGAGGGCTTCTTCAAAAGAGATAATTGGAGTGATTCCTTATTTTGGATATGCAAGACAAGAAAAAAAGATAATTCCAAGGGAACCAATAACAGCAAAATTAGTGGCTAATTTGTTGACTAAAGCAGGATTAAGCAAATTAATAACTTTTGATCTACATGTAATTCAGATTCAAGGATTCTTTGATATTCCAATTGATAATTTAGAATGCATGCCACTTTTTGTTGAGTACATAATGGAGAAAAAACTGAGAGATGTTGTTGTTGTAAGTCCTGATGCAGGCGGAGCTGCTAGAGCAAGAGAATTTTCTAAACAACTTGATTGTAACATTGCTATGATCGATAAGAGAAGACCAAGACAAAATCATGCTCAGGTAATGAATATCATTGGGGATGTAAAGGATAAAAATGTAATTATGGTTGATGATATGATTGACACTGCTGGAACAATAACTCTTGGAGCCGAAGAGTTGAAGAAAAGGGGGGCTAAAGATATTTATGTTTGTGCAACACATGGTGTATTATCGGGACCTGCAATTGAACGTCTTGAAAAAGCACCCATTAAGGAAGTTATTATTTCAAATTCTATAGAACTTCCTGAAGAGAATAAGATAGATAAAATTAAGGTTATATCTTTAGCGCCATTAATTGCAGATACGTTAAAAACTATTAACGAAAGAGAACCTATGGGAGTAATGTTTGATAATTTATATAAACAAATGTCCCTAAAGAAATGATTAAAATGGAAAAGAAAGAAGAATTACAAAAAAAGTATGTAGAAATGAAGTTGGTTGAGCAACAAATTTCAAATGTTCAAAATCATCTTAAGGTTATGGAACAACAGATGACAGAATTAATGTCTACTATAAGCGGATTAGATGATTTTCAAGAGATAAAAGATAGTTCTGAGATTTTAGTTCCTCTTCAGAATGGAATTTTTACAAAAGCTACCTTAAAGAAAGAGCAAAAATTACTAATAAATGTAGGAGCGGATGTTGTAGTGGAAAAAGATATTGATGGTACCTCAAAACTTTTGAAGAAACAATTAGAGGAATTAAAGGTTGCGCAGGAGCAAATGGTAGAACAATTCCAACAAGTCGTTAAATATGCTTCTAACTTAGAAAAGGAGATCAGCGAACTAGCTGCTGATATGAATTAAGATGTTTTCATTTCTTAAGGAAAAAATAAAAAATGCTGTTTCTAAGATTTCTAGTAAATTAGAGACTGGAGAAGCAAAGGAAAAAGCAGAGAAAGTTGAGGAAAAGATACAAGAAATCAAAGAACCTATTGAAAAGGTTGTTGAAGAAAAAAAGGAAATAGTTGAAGAACAGAAGGTAGAAGAAAAAAAGGAAGTTACTGAAGAGGTAGAAGAACCTCAAGTCCAAGAAGTGATCAAGGAAAAAGAAGAAGCTCCAGTTAAAGAGGAAAAGAAGGTTGAAGAACCTGTTGAAGAAAAGAAAGGAGTTTTTTCGAAATTAAAAGAAAAAATTACATCTACATCAATATCTGAAAATGAGTTTGAAGAGTCATTTAACGAACTTGAATTGGTTTTATTGGAAAATAATGTTGCAGTGGAAGTTATTGATAGAATAAAGGGTGATTTATCGAAGACACTTGTAAATCAGGTGGTAAAACGTGGAAAGATTGAAGAAACAATACTGGAAACACTAAAAAATACGATTGAAGATGTTCTTAGAACTGAAAAGATAGATTTTCTTGAAACAGTAAAATCAAAAAAACCGTATATTATTTGTTTTGTTGGCATTAATGGATCTGGTAAGACTACTACCATCGCTAAAGTTGCAAAATATTTACAGAATAATAATTTAAGTTGTGTTCTGGCTGCATCAGATACATTTAGAGCAGCTGCAATAGATCAACTGGAACATCATGCAAAAAAATTGGGTGTAAAAATAATTAAACATGATTACGGAGCAGATCCAGCGGCAGTTGCATTTGACGCAATTCAGCATGCAAAATCAAAAAATTTAGATGTTGTGCTTATCGATACTGCTGGTAGATTACATTCAAATAAAAATCTATTGGATGAAATGAAGAAGATAATCAGAGTCGCTAATCCAGATATGAAATTATTTGTCGGAGAAAGTATAACTGGTAATGATTGTGTTGAGCAAGCTAAAACATTTAACAGTACAATTGGACTTGATGGGGTAATATTATCGAAAGCAGATGTTGATGAAAAAGGAGGGACAGCTGTTTCGATTGGTAATGTTACAAATAAGCCGATAATATTTATTGGAGTTGGTCAGGAATATGAGGATTTAAAAGTTTTTGATTCCAATATTATTATGAAAGGATTGGGATTAACTTAATCGAATTCTATTTGGTTTTCAAAATAAATCCCTTTTTCTAACTTTACTGGTCTCCAGTCATCTTTGATTAGAGTTGCATTAAGCCATTCAGCAAGTTCTTCTGGATTACCAATAGTTGCAGAAAGTCCAATTATCTGAGCATTTGGTATCAATTTTCTTAGAATAGTAATAATTATTTCTAAAGTTGGTCCTCTTGAGGGATCATTGAGCAGGTGGATTTCGTCTATAATAATACATCCTACTGAATTTATCCATGGAGCATGGTGCCTTATAAGACTATCTAGTTTTTCTGATGTTGTTATAATTAGATCATAATCATTCAGATATGTATCAGAAGAATCCTTATCTCCAATAGATAATGCAATTTTAGATACATCCCCATATTTCTTTGTAAATTCTTTGTGTTTTTCGGATGCTAATGCCTTTAAAGGTACAATATAGATAGTTTTGTTACTTTTATCTAATATTGATTTATATGCACCAAGTTCAGCAATTAGGGTTTTCCCAGATGCAGTAGGGGTGCATACAAGGATATTCTTTCCGTCTAATAGTCCATTTTCAATTGATTTCTGTTGTGCGGGTCGAAACTCTTTGATCTCAGAGTCGAGAATAGGGAACATCTTTTTAGGGATTTTATCTTTTACGTCGTTTGGATTCATATTATCATGAAGGTATAACATTATATAAAGATTTTTGTATAAAAAGAAAAGTATTTAAACTGATTTTTTCTTGATCTAACATCATGTTAAGCGATCAGGTTAGAAGGTTTCTTGAGAGGCATGCCATTATTGATATGGCTAAAAAAAGTGTAAAAGTTTGTGAGAGAGTGTATCAAGAGTGTCTCACTCCACAAAAAGAAAAGATTTTAATTATCGGTGATGTTGGTGCGTCTAATAGGTTAGTATCACCACTAATTGCAACGAGTTTTTATCTAGCAGGAAGGAATCTTAATCTTAATGTTGATCTTTTTTTACAAAATCCAACTATTTCAGGTCAAAAAGCTCATGAGAAAATAGTCGACGCGATGGGGAGTCTAAAAGAAAATAGCATAATATTATTGTTTTTATCAAGCAGATTAGGTGAAATGGGTAAATTAGGGAGTAGTTTTAGGAGATTTGTTAAATCTCATAGTCATAGATTCATGTCTGCACCAAGTTTGGGCTGTATCGAAACAAGTCAATTTGGCGATTTAGTAAAAGCAATTGATATTGATTATGAAGATATTCAAAAAAGAGGAGCTAAGTTAAAGGAAATTCTTGATAATGGAAATGAAATAAGGGTTACAACTAAAGCTGGTACCAACCTTAGAATTAACATCGAGGGGTCCAGTGCAATTTCAAATACGGGAGATTATAAAACTGCAGGGAAAGGTGGTAATATGCCTTGTGGTGAAGTCTATATCGCACCAAATGGAAAAGAAAATGTGAGTGGTAAAGTTGTAGTAGATGTATCTTTGTGTTATAGGGAAGGTACAATATTATTGAAAAAACCTGTTACTATGTTTATAGAAAATGGGAACTTGGTAAAGATGGCGGGGAGTCCAGAAGGTTTGTATTTAAAGGACACAATAGCATGGGCGGAATCAAGAGCTAAATATCCTGAGAATATTACAAAAATTTCAGAGTTTGGAATTGGAATAAATAAGTCAGCAAAATGTTTGGGTGCCACTGTTTTAGATGAAAAAGCGTCTGGTACTGCTCACATTGCGATAGGTTCTAATTATTGGTTTGGTGGACCAATAAAAACTATTACTCACTATGATCATGTTTTTAGACACCCTAAAATAGAAGTTGATGGTAAACTAATTAAGTATTAATTATTTCAGAATTATCTCTTTAATCCCAAACATTCTTTCACAGAACCTACATCTGACCTGTAGAGGTTCTTTATCCTTTACGTCGAATACCGTTATGACTTCTTCAGCATTAGTTATACAGCTTGGGTTGGGACACTTCATGACTTTCTTGATTTTATCCTGCATTTTTACTATGATTTTTTTCTTAACATTATAATCTGAAATTATATTAACTGTCGAACCAGGAGCAATTACTGAGAGTTTGTCCAACTGTGATTGTGTCAGTAGCCTATTTGCAATTTTAATAATACCTTTTGTTCCCATTTGTTTTGATTTTAGATTCATGCCGATTGAGACAAAATCATCGATTTTTGATAGATTAAGAATTTGTAATACTTTTGGGGTCCTATCACTAGGGATGTGGTCTATTGCAGTTCCTTCTTTAAGTGCAGGAATTTTTTGTTCTTTCATAAGCCAATCACCAGTGATAGTATAGCCTTTCTAACTGGGATCCCATTTTTAGCTTGTTTGAAATACCAAGCATTTGGGAGGGGATCGACATCAGTAGCAATTTCGTCAACTCTTGGTAATGGATGCATTACTATCATTCCTTTCTTTGAGTTATCTACAATATTTTTATCAATTCGGTAAACTCCTTTATATCTTTCATATTCAAGTGGATCTGGGAATCTTTCTCCTTGGATTCTTGTAACATACATTACATCTAATTCCTTAGCAACTTTCTCGATCTTTTCAACTTCTATATACTGGATTCCTTTATCATCTAACTCCCTAAGGTACTCTGAAGGCATTTCAAGAGCCTTAGGTGAGATAAAGCACAACTTTACGTTAAAATGACTTAATGCTAAAGCTAAAGAATGGACTGTCCTACCATATTTTAAATCACCAACAAAACCTATCTTTAAACCATCAATTTTTCCTTTCGCTTTTTTAATTGTATAAAGATCCATTAATGTTTGAGTGGGATGTTGGTTTGCACCGTCGCCTGCATTAACAATTGGGACAGAAGATGCATCTGATGCTAATCTTGCTGATCCTTCTATAGGATTTCTCATGACAATACAATCGGAGTACTGTTCTACCATTTTTATGGTATCCCAGACAGTTTCTCCCTTTTTTACTGAAGTTGATTGGGCATCTGAGAAGCCTATAACTTTTGCACCTAATTGCGAAGCAGCGCTTTCAAAACTTAATCTTGTTCTAGTAGAAGGTTCGAAGAAGAGACTCGCTACTACCTTATCATTTAGAATGGGCTTGTGTTTCTTCCCATCAAATTTTTCGGCCGTCTTTAAAATATGAATCATATCACTTTTAGAAAGGTCACGGATGGATATGATGTCTCTTCCTTTAAAGTTCATATTTGTTTTTTTCATTTTAATATTTATAAGCTTTTTGTTTATTCATATTCATCCCAACTTTTTATTTCAAAACCTTTCCCTTTTTCATAAACAAGGGCATTTACGAATAATTTAGCGATTTGAAAATTTGTAATTAATGGGATTGCGAAATCAACGCTTTTTCTCCTTATTAGGTATTCATCTTGTAATCCATTTGTATTGAGATTATCAGGAATAAGAATTGCAAGACCGATTTCTCCTGAAGAGATCATATTGATTATATTATTCTTTTTATGGGTATTATGAGCTTTGTAAACCATCGTATTCCATATTCCATTTCTTCTTAAAAAAATTGAAGTATGCTCAGTTGCAAAAATATTGAAATTGCTTTCAACTAATCTTTGTACGTATTTGAGGAATCCATGTTTATTTTGATCGCCTCCAATTGATAACAAGACGTTCTTTTTTGGAAGTTTCATACCAGTTGATAAAATAGATTTCAAATAAGCCCCCCTTACATCATAACTTAAGCATGCTACTTCTCCAGTTGAGGCCATTTCAACTGAAGTTATTGGATCAGCGCCCCTTAGCCTTGAAAATGAGAATTGGGGCGATTTGACACCTACATATTCTAGTTCGAATGCGTTCTTATCAATTTTTGGGAGTGGTGAATCGACCATTACTTTTGTGGCATAATCAATAAAATTTACTTTTAATATTTTTGAAACGAAGGGAAAACTTCTAGAGGCTCTAAGGTTGCATTCGATTACTTTTATTTGATTGTCTTTAGCAATGAATTGGATATTGAAGGGTCCACTTATATTTAGCGATCCACAAATCTCCCTTGCAATCTTTTTAATTTTTCTTGTAGTTTCCAAATAAGTTCGCTGGGCAGGATAGACAAGAGTCGCGTCTCCTGAATGTACACCTGCGTTTTCTATATGTTCAGAGATTGCGTAGAGCATCAATTGCCCATTATTTGCAACACCATCAAATTCAATCTCTTTTGCTCCTGTTATAAATTTCGATATTACTACTGGATATTCTTTAGATATTTTCGTAGCTGCTTTAAGGTATCCAGTTAATTCTTTTTCATTAACCGCGACATTCATTGCAGCACCACTTAATACATAAGAGGGTCTTACTAAAACAGGGAATCCTACTTTTTTAGAGAATTTTAATGCTTGTTGAGGGTCTATCAATTCATTCCAATCCGGTTGATCGATGTTTAAGCTATCAAGTAAAGCCGAGAATTTATGGCGATTTTCTGCACGATCTATAGAATCTGGTGATGTACCGATGATATTTATTCCGACGTCTGCCAATTTTTTTGCTAAGTTGTTAGGAATTTGGCCTCCTACAGAAACAATAATACCTATTGGAGATTCTTTTTTGTAAATCTCGATTATAGTTTCAAGTGATAATTCATCAAAATATAATTTGTTGCAGATATCGTAATCAGTGCTAACAGTTTCAGGATTATAGTTTATCATGATTGTGGTGTAGCCAAGATTTTTTAGTGTAACCGCAGAATTAACACAACACCAATCGAATTCAACAGATGATCCTATTGAGTATGCACCTGAACCTAGAACAATGATTTTATTAGTTTCGTCAAAATTTACGTCATCTCTACTTCCATTGTAAGTTACGTAAAGATAATTTGTTTTAGCGGGATACTCTGCAGCTAGTGTGTCTATTTGTTTAATATAGGGGTGAATATTAAATTTCTCTCTTATCTTTCTAATGTCTGATTCTAAAGAACCCCTAATTATAGCTATTTGATTATCTGAGTAACCATGTTGTTTAGCTTGCCTAATCAAGTCAGGTGTAAGTTCACCTTTCAGTTTTTTTGATATCTCATTGATATTATTTATTTTGTGGATGAACCATGGATCGATTCCGCTTAATTCATGGATTTCCTTGATTGGGATATTTTGATTTAGTGCTTCGGCTACTGCAAAAACTCTTTCATCTGTTGGATTTTTTAATTCAGATCTAATATCATCAATTTTTAATTCGTTAGCTACAATACCATTCATACCTTTTCCAAGCATTCTAATTGCTTTTTGTAGAGCTTCTTCGAATTTTCTTCCTATACTCATTACCTCTCCAACTGATTTCATTTCAGAACTGATTTTTTTTGAGACACGACTGAATTTATTGAGATCCCACCTGGGTATTTTTACAACACAATAATCTAATGCAGGTTCGAAACAGGCAATCGTAGATTTTGTAATGGAATTTTTCAATTCGGTTAATGAGTAACCGAGTGCTAATTTGCAAGCAATGAAAGCTAATGGGTATCCAGTAGCTTTTGATGCTAATGCGCTTGATCTTGAAAGTCTTGCGTTTACTTCTATTACTGCATATTCTTCAGAATGGGGATTTAATGCAAACTGAATATTACATTCACCAATTATTCCTAGATGCCGGATTACTCTGATTGAAATCTCTCTAAGTTTATGATACTCTGAATTTGTTAATGTTTGTGAGGGTGCTATTACAATACTTTCACCTGTATGGATTCCCATTGGATCAAAGTTTTCCATGTTACATACTGTAATGCAATTATCAAAAGCATCTCTAACCACTTCATATTCAATTTCTTTCCATCCACCGAGATATTTTTCAATTAGAATTTGGCTTGTATCTGAAAGAGCCTGCTTTGCAATTTCTTCTAGTTCAGATCTTGATATTGCAATTCCAGAACCTTTACCACCCAATGCAAATCCAGCACGAATCATTACAGGGTATTTTATTTTTTCTGCTACTTTTATTGCGTCTTTAACATTATTAACTGCTTTTGAAGTTGTTGTAACAATCCCTATTTCTGATAATCTTTTTACAAATAAATTTCTATCTTCAGTATCTTGGATTGTTTTGACTTGTGTTCCCAGGACTTTTATTTTATATTTTTTCAAAATCCCACATTTCTCTAGTTCTAGACCACAATTTAATGCTGTTTGACCACCGAATTGGAGAAGGATGCTATCTGGCTTTTCTTTCTTGATTACTTCTTCTACAAAATAAGGGTTAACGGGAAGAAAATAGACTTTATCTGCAAATCCTTCTGATGTTTGAATTGTTGCAATGTTTGGATTAATTAAAATTATTTTCTTATCTTCTTCCTTTAGGGCTTTGATAGCTTGAGATCCAGAATAATCAAATTCACCAGCCTCACCTATTTTAAGTGCTCCAGATCCCAACAATAAAACTTTTTTAGGTTTCATGTTTTATATGACCCCCCATTCTTAATCACCTTAATGAATTCATCAAATAGAAATTCTGTGTCAACTGGTCCAGGAGTAGCTTCTGGATGAAACTGGACAGAGAAAAAAGGTTTTGTTTTGTGTCTAATACCCTCATTAGTTCCATCATTTGAATTTATGAACCATTCTTCCCAATCTTTTGGAAGACTTTTTCCATCAACAGCGTACCCATGGTTCTGGGAAGTAATAAAACAACGTTTTGAATTAGCTAAAACGCAAGGTTGGTTTTGACTCCTATGCCCAAATTTAAGTTTATATGTATCTGCACCTGCTGCAAGAGCAAGAATTTGGTTACCCATGCATATTCCGAAAATAGGAGTTCCATTTTCCATTGCTTTTTGAACATTCTTAATAGTTGCTTTTGCTTTTTTAGGATCTCCAGGGCCGTTTGAAATCATTATTCCGTCTGGATTTTCTTTGGTGAAATCGTAATCCCATGGAACTCTAATAACTTGGACGTTTCTTTTGAGAAGGCATCTTATAATGTTATTTTTAAGGCCACAATCTACAAGGACAATTTTCTTTTTTCCATTGCCATAAATTACTTTTTCCTCACATGAGACTTCAGCAACAAGATTTCTTTCATTAGGATCATCATTCTTGATTTTTTCTTCAATTTCAATACGACCAAGCATTGTTCCTTTTGAACGAAGTTTTTTAGTAAGCTCTCTAGTGTCAATTCCATATAATGCGGGGATATTCTGCTCTTTTAACCATTCAGAGAGTGTTTTATCTTTATTCCAGTGGCTCGGATCGAAAGAATAATCTGATATTATAAGTCCATAAATTTGGATTTTATCTGATTCAAAGAATTCTTTCAAGTTATTGTCTGTTTTGTCAGAGGGAATACCATAGTTACCAATAAGTGGGTAAGTTAATGTGAGAATTTGTCCTCGATAAGAGGGATCTGTTAGAGTTTCGGGGTAACCAACCATACCTGTATTGAAAACTACTTCTCCAGCAATTGAAACATTTGAACCAAATGAAAAACCGTAGAAAACAGAACCGTCCTCCAAAATCAACTTCGCTTTAATGGTATTTTCTTCCATTAAAAACTAGTAGAAGTAGTGGGTGGTTTATAAGTTTTTTGGTTTAGTTACAATCTGAAATTATCAACAAATTTTCTAATAATTTTATATTTTTTTAAATATTTTTGACCTTTTGATGAAGTTTTTAGGAGCTTTTTTCCATTTGGCGTAACTATATTTATAAATCCCCTTTTTATTAAATCGTTGGTATATTTTTGATATTTATTTGAGGATCTTTGTTTTGAATCGAATTTTTCTGGGGAAATCCCCTTGGACGTAACTTCAAGTATCTCATGCATTATTTCTAAATGTTTTTTTGGCCTAATATTGAAGACCCGATCTGCAATATTTCTTATTTCATTACTTAATGCATGGTCAGGGTGTTCATCAGAGAATACATATTGGCTTTGAGAGAGCATTAAATCATCTGAAAAAGGTAATGCTCCAGCAACAGGGATCTTAAATGCACTTTTAACATTGGAAATTAGTTTGTTTCTATTCATCTTTGGATGAACTTTGTTTAGTATAACGAAAGAAGTGACTCCTAATTTCTTTGAAATATTGGAGGAAACCTCTAATCCCTGGTAATCTTGGTTATCAGGTCTTACAACATTAAATAAAATATCTGTGGATCCAGATATTACTAACATATCTTCATTAATACCTGGGTGAGTATCAACAAAAATGAAATCAGGATTGTATTTTTTTGATAAATTGGATATTACTTTTGAAAGTTTAACGCTGTGTTTGTTTAATAATAAGTTTGCAATGTCTCCTTGTGAAATAGATGAAGGTACAAGGAATAGTGTTTCTTCAGCTAAATTAATATTTGATGAGATATCATACACAATATCGTTAATATCTGCATTCCCTTCCAAGTAATCAGTAAGAGTCTTTGAGAAATTAGAATGATCTAATCCAAATATGGCATGAACACCCGGGCTAATAATATCTGCGTCAATTAAGATTACCTTCATTCCTAAAGAAGATAAGTAGCTTGAAAGATTGCAAATTATTGTTGATTTTCCAGTTCCTCCTCGGAATGATGCGGTGGTTATTACTTTTGTCATTTTGAATATTTCAACACGTTATTAGTTGCAGTCACAAAGAAAATTGTTACAATACCCCAAATGTAAAAATGGGCAGTTGGTATAATTGGGAATAAAAGAGTCCCTAAAAAAATTGCAAAAAATATTCCGAATCCAAGACCCACTGTCGATACAAATGGATTTGTAACTTTTTTTGTATAACAATGGAATTGCTTGCAGTTCACTAATATTGCTGATAGTAGTAATACCATCATAGTTATCAGAAATACAAATGGTTCATCAATACCATGGGCTAATAATAAGTAAAGTTCGATAAGTGATATCAAGATCGCTGCGATAATGAAAAATAAGTTTCTGAAAAGATTAATCCTTTTAGAGAAATCACTTTCAAATTTCCTCCACATTATGCTGTACGCAAGGTAAAATCCTCCTAAGGATGCTGTAAAGTAAATTATGAATCTTAGAAACAATGCAAAAGAAGGTAAAGTTTCAAAAATGTTTGAGAAAAATGTAAATGCATTTAGTACGTATCTGACTGTGAAACAAATCGTGAAAAGAAGATAAGCATTACTGAAATATTTTATTCCCTTTTGTAAACTTAACGAGAATAATTCCCTAGTTCTGAGGTATACTAAAAGACATGAGACTACGATAACTAGACTAATTATTGTCTCAAAAACAATAAACGTTTCGTTAAAAAAGTCATATGCCATTTTAATCACGTTTCTTTGTTAATATAAACTTTTTTGGTAACGATGATAACACTATTGCAGCGATAAATATTGAAACAGTTTTATCTGCTAGTTCTGTGGTGACGTGTTCACCTATAGTTGCAAAAATTGTGCTGCCTGTTAAGGCCAGAAATGCTGCGTACGTTGGTTCTGTTCCAGCATAAGTAGGTAAACCTCCGAATGCAAAGAATTTAATTATGATTGTAACAACAGAATTTGTTAACCCAATAATTATACCACATAATAAAACAACACCAGGTCTTCTTATGTCGATTAGGTTTCTTTTCCACAATATGAATGTTATAATTGCTATCCAAATATTTGAGAAAGCCCAAATCCATGCAGGGAATCCCCAAACAGTAAGTGCCATGACGATATTGTAAATAACACCACCTGCTAATCCAACTCCAAGACCAGCAACCATAACTCCTAATGATGTTGCCCAGGTATCTAAAAAGAATGGGATCCCTAAGTAAGTTGATAATACCCCAGTTAAATAATTAAGTAAAACAACAATAGGGATCATCCCAAAAAAAATGATTTTTTTACCTTTTATTGATTGCCAGTCCATTTTTTTCACCTCTTCTGTTTCATTTTATCCAAATAGTTCTTACCGACAGTACCTTCAACTTTCTTTGGTGATTTTGTTGTCTTTCTTTTTCTTAGAAGGATATATACTATGACTCCTGCCAATATTATAATCCCAATACCAACAAGCCACCATGGATTATTAGGTCTAGGGTAAGATACAGTTATTGGTAATTTCTCGCTGTATGTAATTACATCATCATTAACAACACTCTTTATTTCAATATCTAGATAGTATTTCTGAACATTTGCGTCTTCGTCAATGTCAAATTCTAAAGTCGCTTGGCCAATTTCACCTGGATCGAGAGTAGGGGCAATAAAATCAGAACTTCTGTCAAATGAAAAAGGTTGCTCTGTCTTTCCATATGCTTTTAATCTAACAGATTCTCCCGCTTCTTCACCAATATTTTCTATCGTTATTCTAAGTTTAACATTATCATCTCCTGCTGTCAATTTTCCTGGACTTATTTCAAGTAACGTAATATTGTAGAGTGGAACTGGTTTTACTGCAATTTGTAATGGGACGATTTCTTCTTCGAAAATATAATCGTCTTCATCCTCATATAGTTTATATTTATAGGTCATCTCAATATTTCCGAAGTATTCTTTTGGATTAACAGTTTTGTCTACATCGATGTAAAATGTAGCAGTGCTGGTTCCATCAGCTTCGATATTTCCGAGAAGAGAGGTGCCTGAGTAACTTTCAGATAAGGTTATTCCTTTTGGTAGGTTTTTTAGAACAGCTTTAACACCCCGTGCTCTTCCATCCCCGATGTTTTGGATTGTGACAACAATTTTTACATTGTCATCATCAGGTTTAATTCGGGTTGGATCTGATTCTATATCACCAATTTCTAAATTTACCTCTTTGAGATCTTTATCAGTAACTTCGATAGAGAGTTCCTTTTTAGATAAGGATGAACCATCTTTTTTTAATCTAGCTTCGATGTTGTGACTACCTTTGAATGTGTCTTCTGAGACAAGTAATCTAAATTTTACTATTTGGGAACTTCTAGCACCAATGATTCCTACTTTCTTTTCTGTATCTTCACCCGGTGTAAGTTCAAGTCCGTCTTTTGGAATTATTTCAATATAGCCCCCATCTTCAGGGTCACTGGATGGATTTTCAATTTCGAACCAGACATTTACAGCCTTACCTGCTTCAGCAGGCTTGGGATCAAAATCGTTGATACTAATTTCTAACGCCGCTACAGATGTTAGAGTAACTAAAAACATGATAAGCAGTGTAATTATTCTCTTCATTTTTCATTCCTCCGTTTATATTTTAGGGTGAGAACGGCTGGTACTATTAAAATGCAAGCAAAAAACGTAGCAAATATTCCTATTGCTAATGTCCAACCCAGTCTCATTGTATTTACAAGAGTAGCAAAAGACAATGCCATGAAACCTATAACTGTTGTTATTGTAGTTATGGAAAGTGCCTGTCCAGTGTCCATCATTGCTTCAGGAACTGCTTTTTCAACTGAATTATACTTTTCCATAGCTAATTTTGTACTGTGGATAAGATGAATGCTGAAGTCTATTCCCATTCCCATTAGAATTGCCAACATACCTGTTGTAAGGATGGTAAATGGCAAATCTATGTAACCCATAGTCCCTACAGTCCACATAATTGAGAATACAATTGGAATAAAAGCAAGTAATCCTGAAATGATTGAAAGGTAGAATAATGACGCTATGACAATAACTAGAACGAATCCGATTAGGGCAGTTTTCATAGTGTCACTCCCCATCATCTGTTCTAATTCAACATCTCTTGGAGCTGCACCCTGATAAACTATTGAAATCTCCTTTGGGAAAGGAATGCTTTCGACCTCATTCTTTAGATCATAAAATTGCCAAGGATCAAAACCATTTGCTCTAACGCTCGTTTTGGCAATACTATAATCATCATTGAAGTTGGAATTAATAGAAGGATTTTCTTCAATGATTTTTTTGATGTTTTCGTAATCTTGAGGAATCCTCCCATCGTTGAAGGATCTGATATCGTTTGTTGGAGATTCGACAATATCTATCCATTTTATACCTTCCAACACTTTATCGAGGGAGGCCATTGGCCTAATGACCCTTGGATCTCTTAGGTCATTAATGGAATCCAGTTCATCCCCTTCAATTAAAAATAAAACATTAACAGAGTCAGTGCCGCCAAATTTTGTACCAACAAGATTCATAGTATCAACGACATCATCATTTTCTGGCATCCAGTTTTTACCATCAGTGTCCATATAGACCATACTAAAACCAGGAATGATAAGAAGTGTAATAATACCAACAATACCTAAAATGAAAATGGGTCTTTTAACTTGAAATTCGGCTAACTTTTTAAGGAAAGAATCAATAATACCTTTTTTTGAAGATTCTTTTCTTCCTCTAATTTTGAATATTGTTTCGTCAAGTTTCGTATAAATAAATTTTCTTTGTAATACCATGAGTGCTGGTAACAGAATAAGTGTGATGATGAAAGCATAGACAACTCCAATTGAAAGTGAAAGGCCTTGAGTAACTGAATTAGGTGTAGAACCTAACATCATTGCAGAGAAACCCGCAAAGGTTGTAGCTACAGATGCAAATAATGCTGCACCGATGCTTACTACAGCGGTTTTTGTTACATCTGTTTCACCTTCTTTTACTTTCTTATGGAAAGCGTGTGTTAAATGAATTGCGTAGTCCACGCTCATTCCTACGATCATGGCACCAACACTAGCTATCATCACAGTGATTCTTACATCCAACAGATGGAGTGTTCCAGCTAACCAAAGTAAGGTAAGTGAGACAGGGATTATGCTTAGTAAAGCTATTTTGTACGATTTAAAATATATCCAAAGTACTATAAAAACTCCCAATATAGCGAGAAAGATTGTAGTGATATTATCGTTGATGATGAAGAATAAGATTCTGTTAATTAAGATGGGCAAACCTGTTAACTTGGCTGATACCCCAATTGGGAAGGGTGTTTGCTCAATCTTTTCCCTAATTAGCTCTTCTGTTTTTATTAATGAACCTGGTTTGTTCTCGACGTCAATGCTAACAAAAATAGCTGTAGCACTAAAATCATCGCTAAGGACACTTGATAAATAGGATTTTTTAATTTCTTCCGGAAGGTTGTTAATCATTGATTTTGATTCTTCTAATGTTGTGGGGAGTCTCCCATACACTAAATCAAAAATCGTAACCAGACTGACTGCAGAAGACACAGAAGTTTCTGCTTCCAGGCTTCCAGATAATGTTTTAATTGCTTTCAAGACATCAGGATGTCGAATATCCTGAAGCATCGTTATATCATTTAATTCCTCATCAACATTTACAAGAATGAAAACACTGTCAGTAGATCCAAATTCATTCGACATTAAATTTTTTAATTTAATAGTTTCAGTGTCTTCGCTAAACATAACGTCAAATGAAGAGTCTGACTCAATTCTGAAAGCATAATAACCAAAGAATAAAGATACAATAAGCATTAATAACACAATAATTACTGGGTATTTCTCTTGGACATTGGCTAATTTTTCTAATACTTGTTTAATCATTTTTTTAAAGCTACAATAGGTTATATAAAATTACAAAGAACACCCCCTTTTATAGCTGGAGGGGGGATTTAGTATATAAAATTGAGCTTTTAGTGTTCTTCTGGGATTATAATCCAAGCTACAATGTAAGCAATTACTCCACCGACAACTCCAGTTATAAGTGTACCAATCACCCAAAGAATTCTAACTAAAGAAGTATCAGTATCAAAGTATTTTGCTAATCCACCACAAACACCAGCAATAATTCTTTCTTTCTTTGATCTTGTAAGTTTTTTCTGTTTTGACATGAAGAGGTATTAATGTTTAGCTTTTATAAAAATTATGTTTTTTAGAAATTATTTACTGGCTTAATTTCTCTAGCTCTTGGCCCTTCATAAAGCCCTCTAGATCTTATAAGTGGAAATTGGATAGCTTCAATATAGTGTAGAACATGGCCAAATTCCCTACCACAATAGAACATTAGAGGATTTGCTTCCGGAGGCAACCCAATTCTATCTTGTAATAAAATTGGTGTTAAAAGGTCAACATTAGCTGGGAAACCTGCAGAGGATCCTTTCTCCCTCTTAGTAAAATCACCAACCTGATTATCCCATTCATTGTAAAATTGCATCTTTCTTTGAATTTCAGAATCGCCCCATGACTGAATAATTTCTCTCATAATTCCGAATCTTGGATCTCCTGGTGGTGTTCTTTCTCTGGGTCTTTTATAAACAGGGTGGCCAAATCCTTGGAATACTCCTTCTTCTCTATAAATTCGTGCAACCTCTTCTGCAATAAAATGCCTAGATATGTGACCATGTTGTTCTCTTAGTCTATCGTATGCTTGTGATACTTGTTGGTAAGACAGAACAGCAGCAAAACCATGTCGATCCCCCGATAATACATTTATACCTGAGTTTAGAGCGCCCGGTAAATCAGTATATGCGCTGGCTGCCGCCCTAACTGCAAAAGTTGATGCATTACCCGGGCCATGTGTTCTTATCAATTGAAAGTAAGTATCCATAGCCTTTGCTCTTTGTTGGAAATCAGGTCTTTCAGTAGCTTCATTTCCGTATACAAATCTTAAGAAATTTCCACCCCAGCTTAAATTATAATCTGGATTATTGGGCATATCAGGGAGTTCTTCACCATTTTTTTGAAGTGTAAGTCTTATTGCATAGGCCGATGCTACTAAAACAGTTCCTCCGATGGAAAGACCTTGATCGTAGGTATCATGAAATATTTTGTCCTTTTTTTGTTGAGCATCTGGATCATCTCCTTTCAAGTTTAATGTTTGGAGATCGTTATAATCGAAAGAACTGAATTGTCTTGAAACAACATTCCCTATTGCTTTCATTAATAATTTTGCATTAAATTCGGTCTCGCCTGGTCTGTACATTTCCATCATATCATCGATGACAGCCTTTTCCTGGTCGCTTAGAGTTAGTTTTGATATCAGATAAGGTCGAAATTTGGCATTTTCTAGGGGTGTTAGAACTTCTTGTTTACATGAGAGTCCCACATCACCAATAAAGTCTGAGTTATCTACTAAATCAAGTATGGAATATCCACACATAAGTAAAACACCCGGTATTGCCTTGCCATCTATATCAACACCCATTGCCGAGGATTCTATAGAGAAAGCTGCTGCTGTATTTTTAAGACCCAAATCGACCACAAATGCATTTGTAGATAATACAAAGTTTGGATTTATATCCTCATAAAGCCTTCTTAATCTAGTTGCGATATCTTTTCTAGTGTAAACATGCAATTCTTCCAAACCTATTGTGTCTTCAAGATTCTGTTTAATTCGACTAGCATATCGACTTTGTGCTGATCCAAAACCAGTAGAATCAATAATTAGAGATTGCATTAAACTTGATATTTGTGAAATGTCGGATGGATCTTCTTCCCTTACAAAAGAATGGAGTAATGCTTGGAGTCTTGGTAACTGATCCTTTTTTTTGTTTAAAAAACTTTCTTCTGCTTCCCGAAGTAGAGAAATTCTTCTCTCATATGCCTTCCTAACATTATCATAGGGGAGTGGAATTAAGTCCTCTAATTTGGCTTCTTGGAGTGTTTCCATGTTAAAAGTAAGTTATAGATGCTAGAAGATTGGTATACTTAGATAATATTTAAATATTTGTTCTGTTAGTAAGTAGTGAAAATGGCAAGTAAGGCTAATAGAATACTACAATCAATAAGGGATTCGATATTAATAATTGTTTCAATCTTACTAATGAGTGTTAGTTATGGTAAGTGGGTTGAGGAACCGGTTCACTTTATACTATTTGGCTTTGCTGCATTTTTGGGTTTTGTATCGCTTATTAATTTTTTATTGGTAATAATAAATATTGAAAGCAGGTGGTATTATTATCTCAATACACTATTTCAGACAGTACCTCTTGGGTTATTATTTTTATTATTTCTTTCTCAACAAGGTTGGCCTGGATTTATATTCGCAGTTCCGCTCGTGTTGAATATTGCTATATTAATTACTCTAAGAAAGAAGAAAGTTTCTCAGTCAAGTTAGAATCTCTTGTCTATTTCTCCTAAGTATTCTTTGGTTCTATTTAGAATTGAGGGTAAGAAATATTTCTCAATTTTTTCTTCAAATACTTCAGATGTTTTGTTGAACTCTGTGATTCTGTATCTTGAAGCTTTAGATTCAATAAGAAAAAGATCTTTTAACCGTTTGATTTGTCTTCTTATGTTTGATGATGCTAATCCGTTTAATGGTAAGCTGCATGCGACCCTTAATTTTTTTGCGTTATCTTCAATATCTTTTGAAGTTAGAGTCTGGCCATCCTTTTTCGCAATGAGTAAAGTGTGTAAAATATCAACCATCACATCCCTGGAATCTCCAGGTTGGAGTAATCCTATGGAAAGACAGAGTTTTCTCACGAGATCTCTATCAGATAAATTATCAGGTTTTTCGTACTTTCTTAAAGTTAATTCAGATAAAGGTGTGTCTTTGTGAATGATTTTTGACATATATCGTTGTTCATGGGGTGATTTATAAAATTTTCGGGTTTAATTTTTAGAAAATAGAAGTTCAAAGTTCTTATTTCTTACTTTTCCTTTAATATGATGGATAAATTTCGCTTTTGGGATAGTAATAGTAACTTTCAACTGTTTTGCTCCTGTTTTTTCTTGGATTTTCTTTATCCACGGTTCTAAGATATCTTGAAGTTCATCTTTACAAACTAAGTTTAGTTTAATCTTATCTTTTTTCTCAAATCCTGCTTTTTTCCTTGCTGCTTGGATATGTCTTGTAATCTCTCTAGCGTAACCTTCTGCCTCTAATTCCAATGTCATATCTTTGTTTAAGTAGAAAAGAGCATTTTTAGCTTCTGCTTCTTGGAATTTTTCTGGAACTTCTCTTGAAATTATGATATTCTCTTTTTTTATCTCAATTTTCTTTCCACCAACGGTCATAGAGAACTTACCGTCTTTTTCTAGATGTTCAATTACAGAACTAGGACTTTCTAAAGATAATTTTGCAATAATCTTGGGTGTTACATTTCCGTATATAGGCCCTAATGTTTTGAAATCGGCTTTGATAGTCTTCTTAACTCCAGGTAGGGAAGGTTTAACTATAAGGGATTTAATATTAGTTTGAACTTTAACAATGTCTTCTAACTGCTTTAAAGCAGTGGAAATAATTTTATCGTGTGTAACAACAACAGCTTCTTTAAGAGGCCATCTTACTCCCATATTAATTTTTTCTCTGCTGTTTAATATTGCCTGAATAGCTTGTGATGCAATATTCATATCACTTTCCAATTTATTGTTGATTAGTTTCTGATCACATTTTGGCCAAGGTAAAAGATGTAAGCTCTCTTCTTTAAGTTTGAATTGTCCTCTTAAATCTTGGTACATTTTTTCTGTAATAAAAGGAATAACTGGTGCAAGCAAAGTTATAGATTCTAAAAGAACTTTGAAAGTGATTGATGCAATTCTTTTCTTATCTTCATCAGTTCCTGTAGATACTTTTTCTCTCGTTAATTGAAGGTATGTTCTAGATAATTGTAAGTATAATTCTTCAACCTTAGTTGGAATTTCATTTAGTTTATAGTTTTCATACATATCTGTAACTTCTTTTATTGTTGAATTTAGTTTTGAAAGTATGAATTGATCCTCGATTGATAATTTTCCTTTTATTTTAGTAGGATCTAAATTGTAATTTTTACAAAGATCGATTAAGAAATTATGTACGTTCCATAATACGTTTAAGTTCTTGTTTTTTACTTTCATATCTTCGAAGTTGTAGTTGATATCTATTCCAGGGATTGCTCCACCTATCATGTAGTATCTTAAAGTGTCGGCACCATATTTGTCAATGACTTCATAGGGTGAAATAACATTTCCTAGACTCTTAGACATCTTTCTTCCTTCAGAATCTTGAACAAAACCGTGCATGTAGACAGATTTGTAGGAATTCGCATCCATAGCAACCATTGAACCGACTGTAAGTAGATTAAACCAACCTCTGATTTGATCTTTTCCTTCTAGAATAAAGTCTGCTGGGAACATTAAGTCGAATTTGTCTTTCTTTTGAGGATAGTCTAAGCATGACCAAGATGCGGAACCTGCATCAATCCAAACATCAAGAATGTCGGGGATTCTAGTCTTTTCATGGCCACATTTACATTTGATTTTTACTTCATCAATGTAGGGTCTGTGAAGATCATTTGGTATTTTTCCTGCTTTTTGTTTAAGTTCTTGGCTTGAACCTATGACATCAAAATCTTGGCATTTATCACATCTCCAAATTGGCAAGGGGGTACCCCATTCTCTCTGTCTTGTGATACCATTATCTCTTAAATTATTAATCCAGGAATCAAACCATCTATTTCCCGCCCAATCTGGTTGCCATTTTACTTTCTTATTTAATTCCCTCATACGATCTTTCATATCTTCTACTTTGAAGAACCATTGTTTTGTTGTTCTGAATACAACAGGACTTTTACAACGCCAACAGTGGGCATATTCGTGTTCAACATCTGAAGTGGCAATTAAGTTGTCTCCCAAGGCTTCTATGAAAGATTTGTCATCTTTTTTTGCAGTTAGACCAGAGAATTTCCCCATTGATTCGGGGAATTTTCCAAATTCGTCAATATTGTTAAAAGCAGGAATACCTTCTCTGTGACCTACTTCAAAATCTTCTGGACCACAACCAGGTGCCATATGCACTAAACCAGATCCAGCAGAAGTGTCAACGTATTCTGATGACATTACAACGGTATGAATTTTTTCTGACTTTAATTCTTTGAAATCTTTTATTTCTTTATCCCATGGGTGTTCATATTTCAAACCTTTTAGTTTATCTCCTTTAAACTCTTCAAGAATATGAAATTTCTTTCCTGCAACACCCGATATTAATACTGATGCTAGAGCTTTTGAAACAATCCAGGTTTCATCATCGACTTTGACTCTTAGATAGTCTAATTCTGGATTAACCATAACACCTAAATTGAAAGCTAAAGTCCAAGGAGTTGTAGTCCAAATTATTAAGTATTCATCTTTTTTTTCTTTTACTTTGAATTTGAAGAAAATTGAAGTATCGGTAACATTTTCATATTCTAATTCGTGTTTTGCTAATGATGTGGCACATTTTGCACACCAATGCATTGTTTTGAAACCTTCGTATAATCTTTTATTTTCATGTGCTCTTTTGATCAACCACCATTCTCCTTCCATAAATGAGTTATCAATAGTTTGGTAGGCGTTTTTGAAATCCATCCAAACTCCAAGTCTTTCAAAATCTTGGTTCATGAATTCTAAGTTAGTTAAAGCCAGTTTTTTACATTCTTCAATGAATTTTGCAAAACCGAATTTTGGAATTTCATCTTTGTTTTTTATCCCAAATTTTTCTTCTACTTTATGGGCAGTAGGTAATCCGTGCATGTCATATCCGGCTCTATCCCACACATCAAATCCCTGCATTCTTTTGTATCTTAGTACCATATCTTTCAATGATTTATTCCAAGCTTGACCAATATGAATTCTTCCAGAAGTATATGGAGGTCCATCTAAGAAATAGAAAGGTTTTTTTCCTTTGTTTCTTGCCTTTGCTTTCTTGTATATAGATTTAAGATTCCAAAAAGCAAGCATTTCTTGTTCTAGTTCTTGCGGATTGTATTTCATTAGAATGGCGAAAAAGAAGACGATTTAAAAACGTTTCTACCATTTGGCAACAATCTTTTTAAAAAGGGATATGATGACTCGTCCATGATTGAATTATTAGCACCAGCTGGTTCATATGAATGTCTAATGTCAGCTATAAAAGCAGGAGCAGATTCAGTGTATTTTGGGATAGACGATTTACATATGAGATCGCTTTCTGCTAAGAAATTCTCGATTAAGGACATTAAGAAAATTGCTAGTGTTTGTCATAAAAATAAAGTAAAGTGCTATTTAACTTTAAATGCGATTATGTATGATAATGATCTTTCTAAAATGAAGAAGATTTGTGACAAAGCAAAGAAAGAAGGAGTAGATGCAATAATTGCACATGATGTTTCTGTTTTAGAATACGCTAAATCGATTAAATTACCAGTTCACATTTCTGCACAAGCGAATGTTTCTAATGTTGAGTCGGTTAAATTTTATTCAAAGTTTGCTGATATTGTTGTTTTAGCAAGAGAGTTGAAATTAGAACAGATCAAGAAGATTGCTGATGAGATTAAAAAGAAAAAGATCGTTGGTCCCTCAAAGAAGTTAATGCAAGTCGAGTTGTTTGGTCATGGTGCATTGTGTGTTTCTGTTTCTGGGAAATGTTATATGAGTTTAGGGCTGTATAATCAATCTGCAAATAGGGGAAGATGTTTGCAGGCATGTAGGCGTGCATATAGGGTCATTGATGATGAAACTGGAGATGAACTTGTAATTGATAATAAGTTTGTGATGTCTCCTAAGGATTTATGCACTGTAGGATTTTTAGATCAATTAAGTGATACTGGAGTGGGAATTCTTAAAATGGAAGGTAGAGCAAGAAGTCCAGATTATGTTTATGCTGTAACTAAGGTATATCGCGAAGCTATTGATGGTATTTCAACTGGAACTTACACTGAAGAAAAAGTTAAAATTTGGATTAGAGATTTAGAAAAGGTTTTCAATAGAGGTTTCTGGCACGGTGGTTATTATTTAGGAAAGAAACTTGGTGAGTGGGCGGGAGTTTATGGCTCAAAATCCAAACAACAAAAAATTAAGATCGGAAAAGTCGTTAATTATTATTCAAAACCAAAAGCTGGCCATTTTATGATCGAGACTGGAAAGATAAAAGTAGGAGATCAAATTATGATAACTGGTCCAACTACAGGAATTGTTAAAACAAAAATAAAAAAGATTGTTATTGATGATAAAAGTGTCAAAAGCGCAAAGAAAGGG
The DNA here is from genome assembly GCA_042577505.1 of Nanobdellota archaeon. Lineage (GTDB taxonomy): Archaea > Nanobdellota > Nanobdellia > Woesearchaeales > JACQSR01 > JACQSR01. The sequence goes on along the minus strand of JBHPEA010000003.1, from coordinate 19,978 downwards.
GATGATGTTACTATAGCTGTTTCTGAGAAAATTAGGAAGAATGATACTTTATTTCTGATAAAGTAGATTGAGTAGAGAAAAATTTATATAGTGCTACATTAAATTTTGTTTTGGTGATGTAAATGGATGATCTTGATGAAGGTATTGTTGAGTCACTTGCTGCGCATGTTTATGGTAATTTAATAAATAATAGGAGTATAAGTGGTCTTGAACATCAAAAGATGCAAAAGCAAATAAGATACTATGTCGCTGCATTAAAAGCATGTGGTGATAAATTAGCAAATAGATATTTTCAGCTTAGTTCTACCTATGCCGAACAATTAGAAGTTCCTGATAATATTAAGAATCAAATTACTATATTAGAAGGAATAATTAGTGGTTTGGACGATAGGCAGGTTGAAGCTTTAAAACAAGTTTTAAATCAAAAAGCAGAAGCTCAAAATGCAAAACTAGTTGCAAAAAGTAGACAATTAGCTTCTACTCAAGAAGTATGTATGGGAATACGAAAGGGTGCGATTGAAAAATTGGAGAATTACCAAGTAAATCTTAAACACTTGTCTTAATCGCTTGTGAGATCTTTTTTTGGGTTTCCAAAATCTTGGTATTGTAAAAGTCTCACTTCTGAAGATGCTAGGAATTCCAACATTCTTTCTCGCTCGGAAAAGAATCCTATTTTGTCCGGATTTTCATAAAGTCGTTGTCTGAATAATGATTTTCTCTCTTGTTCATCCATTGTTTCTATCTGCTCAATAGGTTGGGTTACTTCATCCGGATGGAGTTGTTGACTGATAACAAAGCACGCAGCTTGAAATTCTATTTCAACTAAAGAATATAAAATTGCTTTCTCTCTTCTTTTTTTGGTTTCTGGATCATCATTGGGATATTTCAAACCAGCCCTCTTTAGACTTGTATATACCTGCTTATAAGTTTCTAATGTTAGGTTTCTATAGACATAGTTTACAGAGAGTGTATTCCCCATATTTTCGAGTTTTTTTTCAATACCAGCAGTTTCTGACAAATTAACCCCCAAGAAAATAGTAATAGAAGATCTTATATAAAGATTTGTTATGTGATTACTGGGTAGTGAGAAATATTATTTATTAAGTTCTACGTCGGCAATTGCTATTTCAGGAACATATTTGAAAGTTTTTTCACGGTATGCTGTTAGAGCTTCGTAGTTTATGACAATGTCTGAGAACTCACTTTCTAAATCCTTAATTGTTTTGTGATAATTCCTTATGGTATCTGAGACTATTGTAATGAGTAAATCCCAATAACCAAGTACTTTTACTGCTCTTGTAATAAACCTTTGATGAAATAGGTATTCCCGGAGTTTTGCTTCCTGTTTCTCGTCGAGAGATTTGATTAAAACACCAATTGTATATAGGTGGTACCCTAAAGAGTTTAGATTGACTGTTGTAGTAAAATGTCTTATGACGTTTGATCTTACAAGGTTCTTTAATCTGTATCTAACATTGTTGGGAGACATCCCAATCTTTTCACTAATTTCGTAAGAGGACATTCTACCGTCATTATTCAAACAAGCCAATATTGCTCTATCATAATTATCAGGAACATACAGAGTTGATTCTTTCTCGAAATAGGCTTTTCTAGACGCTAAAGTTGTTGATTTAAATCCTTTGATGACTTCTAATTTTGATTTCTCAATAATTATATCTGAAAATAAGGTAGCAGTTCTGGAAGTGATCTTATCGAAATCTAATATATCTTTAGCTATAACTGTCCATTCTAGGCCCCATCTGTCGGAATATTCCATTAATGCTTTTGTATTGGGATGATTAGCTAAATAATCCATGAATTCATTTTCTCTCTTACCTTCAATATCATGGACAACAAAAAATACATGGAATGTTTGGTAGCCCAGTCTAGTTAAGTCAACAACAGGTCCTAGATGCTCGATTACATTCGATTTAAGCAATTTATTTAGCGTATAATGAGCAGTGTCTTTTGATACATGGAGTTTCTTTGCGAGGGCTGTAAGGGGCTTTCTGGAGTCCTCTTCAAGCTCATATATGAATTTCCTATCAGAATCTTTAATTCTAACAATGTCTTGATGCTCCCTTATCCTTCCAAAGTGTGTAGCCATTTTTCCAACTTTGAACTATAGTTTATAAGGAAATATTTAAACTTTTCGGGTTAATTTTTAAACTTATTTATAAATAAAGCCGTATTTTGTGTGTTTTTGGCGGAATTCTCAATTTTTCAAGAAAATGGTCGAAAATGCAATAATTTCGATTAGAAATCTGATTGATAATCGGAATTTACATACGTAATTTTATTAAATAGTGATTGGTTAGTAGACTACTATGACAAATGATCAAAATAACGGACAAGAGGATACTTCTAAATTAGAGTCAACTGTGGCACAAGAGACAGGCAAATCACCATCAAGGTTGAGGCATTTAGGGTATGTTACTCCTTTGGCTCCTGCAGGTGGTGTAGGTGTTACCTATGTTGTTGGAAGGGAAAGAGTAGCTGAGGAAGTACAACAAAGATTAGATCAATTATTTCCAGGAGTAAGATTACCCTTTGATCCGGTTCTTGATCTTGGAGATTCAGAACAAGATGTAGTTATGTTCATACAAAAAAGACCTGAACTAAAAGATGTTGAAGCTATTGCACAACAAGCTTATGATTCAATGAATGCAATTGCTGATCATTATTCTACATTTGAAAACCAATCTTTAGCATTACTTGAAGGATTACATAATCATACTGCAAACGCTTTGTTTTTATTTGGTGATGCCGTTAACAAAGTAATTGATCCAAATTCAACATTTGGAAAAGTTGTTGGTAAATTCTCAGAGATTGGAAATTGGGAAGGATATAAAATATTGAAGTGGAAATTAGAGGAAGATCATCCAGATTTAGTTGCAAGAATTGACACACTGAAAAGAGAAGGAAAAAGTTATGATGAGACTATTGCTACAATTTGGAATGAACACCAAAATAACGAAAGAGAATTATCTGTTGAACAAGTTAAGGAGCAACTTAAGCAAGATTATAAGACATGGTTACAAGCAAAAGTTGATGCGAATGTAATGAAGGGAGATCTTGCAGAATTAGCTAGGGGTTATGAGAGGGTACTAGAAGCGGCAGTAGAAGAATATAAAAGAACAGGGGATAGAGGAGCTTTTGATGCCATTAGCCAATATGGAACAGAAGCGTTGTCGAAGAAATCACAATATCAAAACGAACATCTTCAAGAATTAGTTATAGCAAAAGAAGAGTTTAGAGAAACTCTTGAGAAAGTTGCAAGAAAAGAAGCAACATTCGAAGATTTGTATGGTAAAGCACAAGCAGGTTTAGAGGCTTTAAGATCAGTAGGTAGAGATTATCCAATAGAGGAGCAAAGCGGAGCGGTCGAACAGTTAGTTGCAACACAAAAAGCTTTGGAAGTTAAAGTGGAAAAACAAATAAGAAAAGCAAGTAATGATCAAGCATACGTTGCTGTAAATCCAGATCCTAATCAACCATCAACGACTGCATATATGATTACTGACGGTATGTTTGGTGGAGCAGTAGCATTAGCTGTTGCTTATGCTGGTTTTCGTTATTATAGTAAAGCGAAGAAAGGATTAAAGAAAGGAGCAGTTGCTTTAGTTAAAGCTCCTTATACATTAGCCACTAAAGGAATCGAAGCAGGTAGGAACTTTTATAATAACAGGAGGGCAACTAAAGGGTGATTGAAATGGGAACACTAGAAAGAAGATTACTCGATTATGTATCTCCGCATTATACAGGTATTAAGAATGCTGATGATTTTTGGAACAGATCAAAAAAGTATATGGTCAATAATAATCCTGCAATAGAAGATATTCTAAAAGAAGCAGAAAGAACTGGAACTAGAGGACAAATTGAAAAAAGAATTGAACAATTAACTAAAGAGAACTTCGACAAACATGGTGCAGAATATTTCAAACCTTCAAAAGTAGCTACTGCATCAAGATATGTTGCTGCTGGACTAGGTGCTTATGGAGGATTGTCAGCAATTGGAGCAATAGTTGGAACTGTATTGGGTGGACCAGTATTACCACTTTTAGCTGGAGCTGGAGCAGCAATGACTGCTGTAATGGCTGGTGCTGGAATTAACGTGGCAACTGATCTCTATGAATCAATGAGGATGCATAAATCATTAAATAAAGATGAATCTACTGGAACATTAAATTATATTAAGAAATCGGCAAAAGGAGCATGGTACACAATCACAGGACCGTTTAGAAAAAGAAGTTATAGTCCTTTAGCTGAAGGTGCAATAAACAACCTTATTGCAGCAAAAGGCGCAGGATTTATTAGTGAGTACTTGTCCCCTTTACTTGGAGGAGCAACACCCTATGCACAAGCTGCGGCATTAGCAACTAGCGGTATCGCTTTTGATAGGGGTACAAAAAAATTCCAAGATCAAGTTGCAAATTACATAAGGGATAAAACGAGTGAGCAACTAAGAAAGGAATTAAATGTTGCTTCACAATTAGATGTAAAGTCTCTTGATCAAAGAATGAAGGAATATGTTAGACCATTTGATGGTTATACACCAGTAAGAGGATCAATATGGCCAATGCCGCCAGGAGTTGATCCTAAACAACCACATATTATGGCGCAACCCATGAAACAATTAAATTATGTTGCACCAAGAGGAGGGTAGGAAATGATATCAGAATGTTTTTTAGTTGAACCGTTTACATGTAAAGATAGCGACACAGTTTCAGAAGTTGCAAAAAAATTAAAGCAGTATACACAGAGGCATATTTATGTTGTTGATGACAACGATAAACCAGTTGGAATAATTTCAATTACTGATATAATAGATAAGATAATTATTCCGGCTAAGAATGTTGCAGATTTTAAAGCAAAAGATGTTATGCATACAGAGATTATTGTCTTTGAAGATAATGATAGGTTGAAAAAAGCTTACAAATTAATGGTTGATAAAGGAGTAGTTTCGTGTGCAATAACAGAGAATAACAAAATGATTGGTATGTTAACTTTGAAAGAAGCAATAAAGCATATAACTAATCCTGAAAAACTTTAACCAAACTTAATTTTTTCTTTTTTGAATTCTATTATTAATTTGCTATAAAAAGAGTCAACTGTTTTTTCTTTCATTAAAATATCCCAGATCCAAAACCATACTTCCAATGTGACCTTTTCTTTATTTACCCTTTTGATCAAAACCTGTGGTGTTAATTGTTTAATATTTCTAGGTATTGTAAAAAAATTCTTTGGAATTTCGAAAATTTTTGTAAGTTTTGTAAGTTTTTTCTGAGGTACATTTGGTAAGATGTATGGATCATCCGCACATATCTTTTTTATTACTTTAATTGCATCATCTTTGTCTGATGCAGATTCTAGATCTAGCGATAATTTAATTTTAATAAACTCTCCTCTGCTGTAATTTACAATGGGATTGTAAGTTAAGAATAGTATATTCGGAACCGTAATTATTTTTCCATCATAAGAACGAAATACTGTTTTCATCAACATAATATCTTTTACAACTGCTAATTGTCCATCAATATTAACAACATCTTCTTCTTGAAATGGTCTTTCTAAAGAGATTATGAATCCTGCCGCAATATTTTGAAGAATTGGTAAAATAGGCCAGAGGATAACAAAACCAAGGAAACCAAGAGCAGCCAAACTGGCAGATAGATCAAAATCAATTATGTAGTTGAAAGCTATAAATAAACCTGCTATGTAAATGGTATACATAATTATTTTTGATATTGGTTTATAGATACTGGGCCTTACTTTATCTTTAAGTAGCCTGATTATTAAAGCATTGACTAACGCACCCAAGAAAAAAGTCAATATTATCGCAAAAATGAGCAGAATAATATCTTGGATTGATGCCGTTCCAATAAAACCATTTGAAGCCATATTTTATGAAAAATGTTTTGTACTTATAAATATTAGTAAAAGGTTTATAAATATAGAATAATTACCTTTTCTTTGGCAAAATATAGTTATAGAGGGGGTCTAGTTCATGGATAAGCGTGTAGAATTAGAAAGAATGCTCGGTGAAATTAATGGTGGTTCAACCTTTGCAGATGAATCTCCAAATTCTTTAGATGCTGATGATCTCAATAAACTCTATGGTCAAATATATCAACAAGCAAATTATATACTAGAAAACCCATCAGAGATCAATCGCGGTGGAATTAGAAAGTTAATGACTGATTTTTTTACTGCAGAGGGGAAGGCTTCATATCACTTGTTAGCAGGTAATATGGAAAGGGAGAAGTTGGATCAATTAATGGATCCTGAGAATGATGATACAAGAAGAGTTGCTTTTTTATTGGCATTATATTCGAAAAAAGAAGAAATCGGATTTTTTAAGAATTTTGAACTAGCTAGAGATGCATTAGTAGATCTTAAGGTGATCACTAGAGAGATGTATGGTGTTGAAGCTCTGGCGGATGGAATGAAATTACCTCAACCGCAAAAATATACTGTTAATTAAATTCTAAGAAATTAATATATCTAAGGAATATGTTAATTATCGTAACTCACAATCTCTAAAAACTTATAAACACCTGCCCCCTGTCAGTTCTATGACAATTGAACTTCTTTCTCCCGTTGGGAGTATGGCAAATTTGAAGGCTGCAATACAAAAAGGTGCAGACGCTGTCTATTTAGGCATGCAAAAATTCTCTGCAAGATCTTATTCTACCAATTTCAATGAAAATTACCTTAAACAAGCAGTTCAAATTTGTAAAAGTAATAATGTTAAAATTTACCTAGCTATGAACACATTAATTAAAAACAAAGAAATAAAAGATTTTTTTAATCAACTCTCATTTGCATACCAAGCAGGAATTGACGCTGTTATTATTCAAGAAATCTCATTAATAAGTTTAATTAAAGAGAGTTTCCCCCAATTAAAAATCCATATATCTACACAAGCTGGTGTGATGAACTCAACTCACGCTAACATCTTAAAAGTAGACAGAATTAATCTTGCAAGGGAATTAAGTAAAGAAGAGATATTAACTATTAGAAAAAACTTCAAAAAAGAACTTGAAATCTTTTGTCACGGTGCTTTATGCGTTTGTTTTTCCGGAAGCTGTCTTTTTTCTAGTTTTTTAGGTGGTCGATCGGGCAATAGGGGAAAATGTGCCCAACCATGCAGAAAGAAGTATAACGATCGATATCTTCTCTCAACGAAGGAATTATGTCTTATCAATAAACTTCCAGAGATCATTAAATCAGGAATTAACTCGATAAAAATTGAAGGTAGAATGCGCACCCCTTACTATGTCGCAACTGTAACAGAAGCATATAAGGAAGCAATCCAAAGTTACTATAAGAATAATTTCCATGTCTCGAAAAAAACAGAAAAGAAACTCCATCAAGCATTTTCTCGTGAGTTTACAGAAGGCGCTTATTCTAGCAATAATATATTCAATCCTATTAAGGCGTCTGCTAAGACCATCTCAAACAAAGAACATTACAATGTTAATATAAAAAAAGTTAATACTTTTAGAAAAAAACCCCTTGTTAAGGTTCCCAACATTCAACACCAAAATAGTTCAGGTAAACTATTGATTGTTTGTGCACATAACCAAGCCGATGCTCAAATTGCGCTTGATAATGGGGCAGATATTATTTGCTATGATGTCATGAATGATGATTTTGATTCAATTTCAAAAATTGTTCACAATAAAGGTAAAAAAATATATGCAAAAACTCCCCGTCTAATGTTTGATAAAGATATTTCAAATATTAAATCAAATATAAACTCCACTTGCCCAGATGGCATATTTGCAGGTAATTTAGCAATAACAGCACTTAATCTAAATCTGCCAATAATTCTTGATAATAATATCAACTCCTTTAACGATATTGATGTTGAATTTTACAATAAAAATCTAAAATCCTCCACCCTAATCTCACCAGAATTATCAATAAAAGAATTATCTAAATTTAAAAATAAAAATTTCGTTGTTTTTGTTCACGGTAAAATAAGGCTAATGACACTAAGACATCAATTAAAAGGACCACTTATTAATGAAATGAATTGTAGATTCAATACTGAGAAAATTTTTAACGGAACTCAGATATTGAACAACAAAGAATTCGCCTTATTATCTAGAGCACAAGAACTTGTTAAGAATGGCATTAATCAATTTTACATTGATACTGAAAAGGATGTACATATCGTTGGATTATACAGAGATATCCTTGACGGAAAACCTATCAATGATTCTCAACTGAAAAGAAACTACGTCCTAGGTTGGAGTCTCAAAGGGATATTATAAGTAATTTCTTTTTAATTTCTGATGGAGATTGGAATAAAACTAGTAGTAAAACGCCGCGACCCGGATTTGAACCGGGATATCCTTGCGGAAACCAGCTTGCTCGTGCCATAAATTTGCAACGCAAATTTAATATCTCAAGGCTAGCGCAATACCAGGTTATGCGATCGCGGCTTATAGGTCTGCGGGTTTAATTTCATATTTAAAGATATTGGTAACTACTAGTCGTCTAAAGCTTTTTATTCGAATTTTCATTACCTTATTATTATGGAGTTAATAAGAAATTTGAAAGTGCCTATACCTGATGCAGTAATAGATAATTTCCCTGCATTTGACATTATTAGATTTGGTGTAGAGTATGGTCAAACCGGTAAGCTCACTCATGATCCAAGATTTCCCATATATGAAGGAACAGTTAAAGTATATTTGGCAACTGAACCGGATAAGAAAAGAAGATCTAGTAAATTAGAAGTAGGGAGTATTACCTTTGAATCTACACAAACTATAGCATATGCAGCCAAGGCAAGAGAAATTTCTAAAGACGAAGATAGATTAGTAAGTATTTTAGAGGGTTATATGGGAGTTATAGATCCACAATGTGAATTACCATTTTAGATTTCTTAGTGATATGTCGGTATTTTTTCTTCTCGGATCGAGTCATAATACAAGTATAGGTCCTTTGGTGTCCAGGCAGTTCCTTCGACAAAACCGCTATCTGAAAATGGTCTAAAATCAGTTACGAAAATCATAGAAGATGATAGGTAACTTCGGAAAATTTCCTCATTTGCTTCGGGTAATGATATAACTGAAAATTGATATAATGAAACATCTAGACCTTTTCTAGTAAAAAAAGTTTGATAATCCTCCGAAGAAATTTCAACATTATCATCAATCATTTAGAAATCACTCGATCATTTCTATTTCAATATTCAATCCATCTGGGATTGGCACTCTCATTACAAGTCTAAGAGCTCTCTCATCAAGACCTAGATCAATAACACGCTTATGAATTCTCATTTCATAACGTTCCCAAGAAGCCTTACCGTCACCACAAGGAGTCTTTCTTGTAGTTAGTTTTAATCTTTTAGTAGGAAGAGGTATCGGACCACGCAAATTTACACCAGTTTTCGTTGCAATATCATTTATGTAAGAGCAGACCTCATTGATTTTGCTAATATCTGTACTGGCAATTTTTATTCTTGCTTTTTGCATAGTTCCTCATGATAAAGGTCAGTTCACCATGATCCCAATAAAGGGATTAAGCCTTTTTGACTAGGTCGATACACATACCTGCAGCTACTGTAGCTCCAGAATCCCTGATAGCAAACCTTGCTAGCTGAGGAATTTCTTTCTGCTTTTCAATAACTAAAGGTGTTGTTGGTTTAACCTTAATGATCGCTGCATCCCCGTTTTTAATGAAGTCTGGATTTTCTGCTAGTACTTCACCAGTTGCAGGGTTTAGTTTCTTCTCAATTGCTGTTATTGTACATGCAACTTGCGCTGTATGTATGTGGAACACTGGTGTGTAACCCACTGTAACAACAGTCGGATGGTTTAAAACAACTATTTGTGCGGTGAATTCTGACGCAACCGTTGGAATGTTATCTGCGTGACCCATTACGTCACCACGAGTAATATCTTTCTTTCCAATGCCTCTAACTGATAAACCAACATTGTCTCCTGGTTCAGCTTGCTGCATTTGTTCGTGATGCATTTCAATGGTCTTAACTTCTCCTGGAACTCCTTTACCTTCTCTTCCAGGTACTATAACTACTTTATCATTAACTTTCAAAATACCAGTCTCAACTCTCCCAACTGGCACGACTCCAATTCCTGTAATGTTGTAAACGTCTTGAATTGGAACCCTCATAGGAAGGTTGGTTGGTTTTTCAGGAGGACTAATGTTGTTAATTGCATCAAGTAAAGTCTCTTTAGCAAAACCCATTTTATCTGTTTTCTTAGCAACATTGTCTCCTGGAAGACTTGCGATTGGAACGAAAGGTACTTTTGCTGGATCATATCCAACTGTTTTAAGAAGAGCTTCAACATCAGCTTTAACTTTGTTAAAAACACCTTCATCATAGTCTTTCATATCCATCTTGTTAACAGCAACAATAAGTTGATTTACACCAAGTGTTCTTGCAAGGAATACGTGCTCTTTTGTTTGAGCCATAACTCCATCATTTGCAGCAACTACTAAAACACCAGCGTCTGCTTGAGATGCTCCTGTAATCATGTTTTTAATAAAATCCTTGTGGCCAGGTGCATCAATTATTGTGAAGTAATATTTTTCAGTGTCAAATTTCTTGTGAGCTAAGTCGATTGTAACTCCACGTTCTCTTTCTTCTTTTAAGTTATCCATAACAAAAGCGAACTCGAATCCACCTTTTCCAAGTTCTTCAGCTTTATCCTTTAACTTCTTAAGAGCTTGCTCGTCGATATTACCAGAATCAAATAGTAATCTACCTACTGTAGTTGATTTTCCGTGGTCTACGTGACCGATAAATACAAGGTTAATGTGTGGTTTCTCCTTTGCCATTTTTTTCCTCCTTTAATAAATTTCAGTAATCCTCTAAGGAATTTTAGGTCCTTTATAAATGTTATGCTCCAATCATAGAGTCAGTCAAACCTTTTCTTTCCCTAATAACTTTAAGAACACGTTCTTGTAGTTCTCCCGGAAGTCTTTCAAACATCTGATCAATTAATGAAGAGTTACCTCTTCCTCCTGTAGCAGATCTTAAATCCGAAGACCAACCGAACATCTCTCCAACGGGCATTTTAGCTTTTATAGTAACTAAAGCGCCTTCTTGTTGCATATCTAATAGTTGACCTCTTTTGTTGCTAATTAATTTAGAAAGTTCTCCCATAAACTCCGCAGGAGCTTCTATCAATTGAATTTGTAATGGTTCAAACATTACAGGACCAGCCGTCATAAAAGATGCTCTGATACCTTCCCTAATAGCAGGGTATGCTTGAGCAGGACCTCTGTGTATCGCATCTTCGTGCAACTTCATATCATTAAGAATGACTTTAATATTGAAACAAGGTTCTTTAGCAAGTGGTCCTTGGTTCATAACATCTTCAAACATGTCTAATATCATCTCAATAACTTCACCTAGATGGACTTGACCACGAGTGGCATCAATAAACATATTACCCTTATAGACATCCTTCACCTTTACTGCTTCTTTTGAGTCCATACCAGCTTCAACTAGTGCATCTCGTAATATTGAGTCTTTCTTCTTTACACGACCCTCTGGAATTTTTCCATCCTTGATCGCTTGTTGAATTTCTGGTTCAAGTACTTCAACTGTGAAAAAGAAATGGTTGTGTTTGTTAGGTGATTTTCCCATTGCTTCTTGACCTTTCTTTAGAACAGATTCACGGTAAACGACAATAGGGGGGGATGTTGATACTTCAACTCCTTTTTCTGTTTTGATTCTGTTCTCAATAACTTCTAAGTGAAGTTCTCCCATACCATGAAGGAGGTGCTCTCCTGTTTCTTCATTGATTTCAACTTGAACAGTAGGATCTTCTTTACCAACTTGTCTTAAAACTTCGATTAATTTTGGTAGATCAGCTGGTTTTTTAGCTTCAATTGCTTTTGTAACAACTGGATCGAAAATGTGTTTGATTTTTTCAAAAGGTTCTGAAGGTTCAGCAGTGATTGTTTCTCCTGAGAAACCCCTGATACCTGCTACACCAATAAAATTACCACATGGAACATTATCGACAATTTCTTTTTTTGCTCCATTGTATATGAAAACTTGCTGGATTCTAGAAGGTAGTTTAGTTAAATTTAGATGACAATTAGATCCTTTAACCATAGTCCCTGAGAAAAGCCTTCCAGCGGAGATTTCTCCTGCTTGTGGATCTATGACAATTTTAGTAATAACAAAGAAAAGTTTTCCATTTGGATCACATTTTATAAGGGATTGTCCATCTTCGCTTTCCAAATCTCCCCTCCAAATGTGAGGGATTCTATATTCTTGTGCAACAACCGGATTTGGAAGATGATTTACAACCATGTCAAGAACAACTTCGTGTAAGGGTGCTTTAGCTGCTAATTCTTTATATTTATCTGTACCATCGTAAGCTTCGATGATATCTTTGAAAGTAATTCCATTTTTCTGCATGTAATTTAATGAAAGAGCCCAATTGTGGAATGCAGATCCAAATGCTACAGAACCATCTTGAACATTAACTTGCCATTTCTCTTTGTAATCTTTTGGTGCAATTTGAGAAATGAATTTGTTAACTGCAGCAATAATTTTTACAAATCTTTCCTGCATTTGTTCAGGTGTTAGTTGAAGCTCTTTAATTAATCTGTCAACCTTGTTGATGAATAGAACTGGTTTAACATATTCTCTAAGAGCTTGTCTTAGTACAGTCTCAGTCTGAGGCATGATACTTTCAACCGCGTCTACTAATACGATAGCTCCATCAACAGCCCTCATAGCTCTGGTAACGTCACCACCAAAATCAACGTGACCTGGTGTATCTAATAAATTAATTAAGAATTCTTTACCTTCTGTAGTGTGAACCATAGATACTGCTGCAGTATCAATTGTGATTCCTCTTTCTTGCTCATCTTCGTGAAAATCAAGTTTCAGTGCTTTACCTGCATCTTCTTTGGACATCATACCAGCTCCTGCAAGAAGATTATCTGAGAATGTTGTTTTACCGTGATCAATATGCGCACAAATTGCGATATTTCGAATCTGAATAGGCTCACTCATAATGCCCATTACCCTATCAACCATTTTTTCTGCCATTTTACTTCTCGGTGAAGATGGCTTGTTTTTAAAGGTTTCTACAACTTAGTTAGGCAAATAATTTCATCATCTATGTAGAAAGAGTTTTCGGCTTGACTAACCCACCCATTACTTCGTTCAACAAGTGGAGGGTATTCATGGACAATATCTAATTGTTTGAATTGTTTTAAAGCGAAAGAAGTTTTTGTTGGTGTAAATTTCCTGTTCAACCACCGAGTTGTGAAAGGTAATCCTTGGTAAGATTCTATCTCTTTTTGGATGTTTCTAACAAATTCCACTCTAACCGGTTTTGATCCTGTTTGGGAGAATAACGTAGGTTCTCCTTTATCATGAACCATACCAGAACCATCGGTAGCAAAAGGTTCGACAGCAATGAACATTCCTTTCTCGAGTTTGGTATTGTCTCCTGTATCATAATTTGGAATTTGTGGAATTGAATGAATATTAAATTGGTCTAATCCATGCCCAGAAAGATTTTTTACTGGATTTAGTCCATAATTCTTTATTGAATTTTCAATCTCTCTACCGATCTCACTTAAGGTTACTCCAACTTTTAGAACTTCTGTTGCAGCTTTTAACGCATCTTCTGCAGCATTTATAAATTCTGTATGGGATCCGCCCAAATCAACTGAACATGCATTGTCTCCAATATATCCATTGACGTGAACGCCAACATCGAGATTAACTAATTGGTTAGAAAAAACTTTTTTGTCATCTTCTAATGGACAGAAGTGAGCGGCAATTTCATTACAAGATATTTGTGTAGGAAAAGCTAGATTTCCACCAAGATCAAATATCTTCTTCTCAACTTGATCACAAACGTCAACTATTTTAGAATCTTTCTTAATTAATGATTTTCCATATTCTAAAGCTTCTCTTGCAATTTTTCCAGCTTTCTTATAATCTTCTAAGGTCATAAGATGAGATTAACGGCTATTATTAATAAACATTTTGGCTAGCAAACAAAATCTTTAATAATATTAAATTGAATTTGGGTGTATGGCTATAGTTTTGGGAGTTGACGTGGGTGGCACTCACACTAATTTTGGGATAATTAAGATAGATTCAAAAAAAGCAAAAATTTTGTTTAACAAGAAGATATTATCTATAGGATCATTCAACAGTCACCTAAAAATATTTTTACAAGAATCAAAAAGAAGAGGATATAAAGTTGAGAAAGGATGTTTTGCTGTTGCTGGACCTATAGAAGGATCTAGAGTTCATATGAGCAATACTAATTGGATAATTGATGTTAATCTAATTAAAAAAAGATTTGGTTTGAAAAAAGTTATTTTAATTAATGATTTTGAAGCAGTGGGGTATGCTATTAATGTATTGAAGAAAAATCAAATTAGGATAATTAAGAGAGGTAATGAAGAGAAATTTGGAAATAAATCTATAATTGGTGCCGGTACAGGATTAGGTAAATCTTTTTTAACTTTTAATAAAAAAAATAAATGCTACATCCCCCACCCTTCAGAAGGAGGTCATGCAGATTTACCTTTGTTTTATGCAAGTGAGTTCCATTTAGCAAAATTTATTCAAAAAGTAAATAACACAAATAGAGTTTTATATTACGAGGATGTTGTATCAGGAAGAGGGATAGAGAATATCTATAAATATTTAAAACACCACAAGTATCATAATGCTCCCAATCAAAATTCAAAAGAGATCTCAAATTCTAGAAGAAAGAATAAATGTAGTAAAGAGGCTTTGGATATTTTCATAAAATTTTATGCTCGAGCTGCTAGGAATTTTGCATTAGAGACGTTACCTTATGGGGGGTTATACATTGCTGGAGGGATTGCAATTGGTAATGTGGGAGCATTTTCCGGTAAATTCAAAAAAGAATTCATTGATAATCCATCATTAAAAGAGGTTTTAGATAATATTCAAATACAAATAATTATCGAAAAGAATGTTGGAATTGTTGGTGCAGCTTACGCAATAAATTTAATTAAATGATTAGCGAATTCTAACAGTTTCAAGATTTCTAGGAGCAAGAGTTTCAAGGCGGTATTTTTTATGAGCTGAGCTTGCTAAGTCAAGACATCGAGAAGATTCGCCATGATTAACAATTATCTTTTTTGGTTTTGGTTCGCAATGTCCAATAAAGTTCATAAGTTGGGGTCTACTTGAATGACCACTAAATCCTTCGATTGTGTCTACTTGAAGATTTATTCTTAAAACTTCTACTTTCCCGGGTACACCCATTTGGAATTCCCTTTCTCCTCTTTGAATTCTTCTACCAAGAGAACCCTCTCCTTGATATGAAACAAAAAGCAATTGATTTTTCTTGTTATCGGAAAGTTCTTTGAGATATTCAACTGATGGTCCACCACACAACATACCAGATGTTGCTAGTATCACACATGGTCCCAAATCTTCAATAATTTCCTTTCTTTCTTTTTGAGATCCAACCCTTTTGAAGACATCTGATAAGAATGGGTTTTCATCTTTATGGAATATTTGCTTTCTAACTGAGGAATTTAAGTACTCAGGATATGCGGTGTGTATTGCGGTGATGTCCCATATTAAACCGTCTATGAAGACAGGAATGTCAGGTATTTTCTTAGTCTTAATAAGACTCTCAACAAGCACTAATGCTTCTTGTGCTCTACCTACTCCTAATACAGGGATGAGAACTTTACCCTTTCTTTCAATTGCTGCAGAAATAATTTCTCCAAATTGTTTTTCGCACTCTTCTCTCTCTGGTAGGTTATTATCTTTTCCACCATAGGTCGATTCGATCATTAATGTTTCAAGTCGTGGGAAAGAAGTTATGGCCTGGTCTAATAATCTTGTTTTACCATATTTTTGGTCACCTGTATAAACTAGATTATGCAATCCATTACCAATATGGAGATGGACCATAGAACTTCCTAATACATGACCTGCATTGTAAAATGTAATTCTAATATCTGGGGTAATGTCTGTTACTTCTTCATAATCTAAAGTTATTGTGTGTTTGACCATTTCTCTGATTTCATCAGATGTAAAAATGGGTTCCTTTCCTTCAGATCTCATGATTTTAACGTAGTCAAGGAGCATTAATGCTGATAGATCCCTTGTAGGTGGTGTACAATAAACAGGGCCTTCAAAACCGTATTTGAATAGATACGGAATAAAACCACAATGATCGAGATGTGCATGACTAATGATTACTGCATCTAATTGTTTGATATCAAACTCAGGTGCTTCTAGATATGGGTAGGCATTATCTATTGATGCAACGTTTACTCCACAATCGATTAAAACTCTAGATTCTGGTGTTTGAAGAAGTATACAACTCCTACCTACCTGGCGTCCACCACCAAGATAACTTACTCTTATCCATTCGTTCTTTTTTTCCCTTACCCAACCATCATATATTCTGTGACCTGTTTTATCAAGAAATTTTCTTCGATAATCTGAGTTTTGGTATAGTACTGCTCTAATGTTCTCGATTATTTTTGACCTTATTGCAGGTTTTCTTCTAATCAAAGGTACCCAAAAGGTCTTTGCTCGGATATCTCTAAGAACTGCTCCTTGTTTCCCTATGGCTAAGCCAGGTTTCTCTGCTTCAATAATAACCTGAGAACGTTGAGGATCAAAGATAACTTGGTCAACAACTGCTTCTTCTGGAATAATCTTTCGGATTTCTTTTTCTGCTTGTTCTAGATCCATTGTTATAGATGGATCTGGTCTTAATTCTACTCTTTTCTTGAAATTATCGACAACTTTTCGTATTAAACCTTCGTTATTTACGAAAAATTCCTGATCTTTTGTATAGAGAACTATATTGGCACCTTCAAATCCTGCATCAGATATTTTTCCCGATGGAAGTTCCTTTAAGATCTCTTTAATGATTTCACTCATTTTAAGAATTGCCTTGTATCTTCTTAAAAAGAAGATTTAGACTTCAACTTTATATGTTGTTTCTTTTGTTAATACTGTTTTTGCACCGTCTTTAGTAATGGTTACTACATTAACACCATCACCTGATGCAATATCTCTTTGAATAGCTGCATTAATAGATTTTACACCTAATTTAATGCCTTCTTCAACTGTCATGTCTTTTTTGTATAAAGTCTCTAAAACGCCATATGCCATAACTGAACCTGAACCTGATGAACAAAACTCATCACATTTTGTTATTGATCCATCAGCTCCTAAATCATACACATAATAACCTGTTGGATCTTTACCCCCTACAATAAAGTGACTTATACCAGGTATTAATGACATTTTCCTGATGTTGTGGTAAACCATACTTGATAATAGGTTTACTGCTTCTTTGATGTAGGGTTCTCTTTTTGTTCTGATTGACTTTAATCTCAGTTCAGCCTTGATAAGCTTAACAATGAGTTGAACATCAGATACTGTACCCGCAAGTGTTAATGCTATATTATCAGTGATCTTTAGAATCTTCTCAAACTTCTTATAGGATATTAAGTAACCTGATGTCACTCTCATGTCTGCGCACAATACAATCCCATCTTTACAGACGATGGCTACCGTCGTGGTACCGGATTTAAGAACTTCTTTATCGCTCATCTTAGAAAAATTCTTTTTTATGTTGTATTCTTGAAATAGCTGCACATATATAAAACTTACGGTTTCAGGTTCTTTTGAATTATCGAATCAAATTGTTTGACAATGAAAGGAGAGTCTATCCAAACTGCGTTTTCATAAGTTGGATTGATCATTGGATCTGTTGTAAAAAACAGAACTTCTTTTTGGTCCATAATTACAAACCTTAAATTTGTTCTACATAGAATAACAGAACAATACTCTTTAAATTGGTCTTTGATTTTTTTATCATTAGTGTATACTGTGGTTTTAATACCCAATTTCTTAGTCTTCTTTATTAGTGATTTTAAATTGTTAGACCTTTTTATTGAATCGCTTTCAATATGTAATGATATTTTTGATTTAGCTTTCTCAAATAATGTTCGAATTTGTATGTTAATGTTTGCCTTACCTGTTATTGATGTAGCGATTTTTAGAGGATCTATGTGTGTAATCCCTGTTTTGTAAAGTAATTCTAATTCTTTGAATGTTTCTGATTTTTTAAGCTCATTTGTTGTCTCAATTACTCTACTTGTCTCATTAGTAATTTCCTTTTTAACACGATTAAAAACATCGTTAGGAGGTATTGCTATATATTTAATTGGTCTTCCAATTTTCATAATAACAAAACCTTTCTTTTCTAAAGTTTCAAGAACATCGTAACATCTTGATCTAGGCACGCCGGATATATCAGCAAGTTCTGCAGCAGAAGAAATCCCCCTTGATAATAAAGACGTCCAGATTTTAATTTCGTAAATATTCAACCTGAAATTATCTTTAAGTAATGTTAACTGTTGCTTACTTAATACCATTTTTGGGTAGAATGTTCTTTTATTTATAAAACTTATCACTGTTTGGTGGTAATATTACCTATTTAGAAGATCTTATAAGTAGTATGATAAAAAGTATAATAAAAATCACAAGAATTTCTCCTAGTATGATTAAAGTTGTTGTTTCATCGAAGTTATCAAGGAATGATTTTTCTTCTGTACTAATGTAACCCGCGTTGGGAAGCACTGAAGGTTCAGTTGTAATTGTAATTGGGTCTGTTTCTTCATCATCATCTATAGTATCTGGGACAATGGGATCTTCCTCTTCATTTTCTTCTTCATCTTTTGGTTCTTGAGGTGTAACCGGTGTATCTGGTTCTTCCTCAGGTTCTGGATTCTCAACTTGCTTACTTTCACATTGTACGGTAAAAGGGATGTAGGTTTCATCGGTTATATCATCATTATCGTATGTTAGACTAACCTTAATTTGAACGCTGCCTTTGATATTTTCAGGGATGGAAATTGTATAATCTTTCTCATATTGGCTGTCATCCCCCTCTTCATCTAAATCAATATCATTAGTTTTTTCATTAAAATCAAGAATATTACTTTCCAATTCAATTATAACATTATACTCCTTCTCCTCGCCAATATTGGTAATCTCAAGGTTTAAGGTTACATCTTGATCACATTGTATGTCGGAAGGTGAGAAAGAGTAATCTGAAACAACTACTTCATTTTGTTCCTTTTCCACTATTAAATCGAATTCATCTTCATCTTTATAGTCATTCCCTTCATCATCATCTGCTTTTAATTTAACAGTAAGTAAATAAGTTTCTTCATCGAGAATATAGGGAACCTGAATATTTTTTTTAAGGGTGATCTCCTCTGAATGTTCCATAGAAAACTCTTCAAATTCATAATCGATATCCCTTCCATCATCAAGATCCTCTATGATTATCTCAACATTAACTTCTTCGACTTCAGTATCTTCGTCTTCAATATCGCTCTCAACTTGGATTTCTATCGTTAGATTTGAATTAGGTCTAATTTCTACAGATCCTGATTGTCTGTCTCCATCAACGTAAATTTTAACATTTTGGAGTTCTACATTATCAGCTAATACAACTGGAACTAATAAGAATACTAGGCAGATTATAATTAAGTGTTTGTACATAGTATAGGGATAATGAATTTAACTTTATATAGTTTTCGTTATTGATGGATAGTAACAACAACTTACTCAAAGAACTCTTTATGAAGGGCAGTTATAACTGGTTCGAATTTGTCTTTTTCTATAACAAATGTAGCATTGATTTCTGAGGCGCCCTGGGTGATCATCTCTATATTAGCTCCTTGTTCTCCTACCACACTAAAAATCTTACCAGCCCTACCCTGGGTAGATTTAAGTCCATCTCCAATTATGGATATAGAAACCCTATCAGGATTGATTGTAATTTCCCCTACATGTTTAAGTTCATTAACGATATCTTTAATGTGGGAGTCATTATCAATTGATACCGAAACGCTTACTTCGGTGGTAGCGATTAAATCTACACTTTTTTTGTATTTACTAAATATTTCGAAAATCTTGGCCAAAAAT
>JBHPEA010000002.1:0-54565 GCA_042577505.1 Nanobdellota archaeon | reverse complement strand
TCTGTAGGTGCAGGTGGTTCTGGAACCTCTAGTTCTTCATCCAAGTCAAATGCTTGGGGGAAGAAAAGTTTTCCGTCTTTAGTTGCGTATGAATCAATATCTTGACCATTGACACTTAGTTGTAATTTGTAAAGGTTGCCTGCTTCTTCAACGCTATTTACAGTAGCAGTTCCCTGACCTTGTAATAAATTGGTATTTACATATTCAACTGTCTTATCTCCAACCTCTTCACCTGAAAGTGCGTCTGCAACTCCACCATCAGACGAAGGACCTCTATATAGAACAACAATTAGTATTACTGCTAAAACAACAGTAGCTACTTTCCAGACATTTAATGATTTAGCTTTTTTTACGTGCCTATGCACAGAATGTTCTTCGTGAGCTTCATGCTTTGGTTCATCTTGCTTGTGCTCTTCGTGTTTATGTCCTTCGTGTTTGTGTTCTTCTTTAGGTTCATGTTGGGTTTCTTTGTTATGTTCGTGTTCTTCCATGTTATATCACCCACCGTCGTGTTTATTGAAAACCATAATATTGGATTTCTTAAGTGGAAATTTGATGCCAGTTTATAAAGATTAGTGTATGAATATTATACTGTAGTATATATTCTTGATAAGACATATTGAATAATTCAATAAAGGATAAAAGTTCGCTTAATCTTGTAGATATCTTTTTGTTGATTTTAAAGCAACTTCTGCTTTGTAAAGTTCCCTTCCTAAGTATGCTGCATGGCTGTAATTTGAAACAAGCCTTTCTTTAATTATTGCATCCATCAAGAGATCTGCTTTTTTTCCGATAATATGTGTAGTAAGTTTATGATTCTTTGTAACAAAACCCACATCAATTTCCTTTGTTTTTCTATTTACTCGAATTAAAAAATAACCTTTTTTGTCCGGATCCCACTTTTTATTTTGATTGTTTGTGTCAATAGTCTTTGTGACTTTGTGAGTTATTTCAAAATAGGGCCCTTTTGTTTTCTTCATTCTCGAATTTTATTTACTTTATTATTTAAAAGTTGTCATAAGTTTTTTATCTACTCTAACGTTCCCCTAACTATATGGTGGTAAGAATTCTTTTAATTAAAGTGGGAGCACTGGGTGATGTACTTAGAACAACCTTTCTACTAGAATCCTTGAAGGAGAAGTATAATGCAACGATTGATTGGGTAACTGATGATAAAGCTAGAGATTTACTAAGACTCAATCCCTTTATTGATAATATTTTTTCAATAGATGAGAAAGTTGAGGGAGATTATTTTCTTGTAATAAATCTGGATGAAGATGAGAGAGCATGTAAGCTTGCTAGTAGTATGAAGTGTGGAAAAATTGGTTTTTATTGGGATAACGGAATTAAATGTACCCCTTCAACAAAAGAGTGGTTTGATATGTCTAAGCAAGGTCAAAAACCAAAGAACGACGAATTAAAAAAAGCCAATAGAAAAACTTATCAACAATTAATGTCGGAGATTGTTGGGATAAAATGGGAAAAACAAAAGCCTAATTTGGTTTTGGATCAAGATTCTATTGAATTTGGAGAAAATTTTGGAAAAAAACTTGGGAAAGACAGGTTGAAAATTGCCATAAATACAGGGGGTGGTCATAAGTGGCCAGTAAAAAAGTTATCAGTCGAGAAAACCTCAACGTTGATTGAAAGATTAGATAGGGAAATAGGCGCTGAAATGATACTTTTAGGGGGTCCAGAGGAGGTCGTGAGAAATTCTAAGATTATGACTAATGTGAAGTGCAAAATTGTTGATTCAGGTTGTCATAATTCACTTCTAGAATTTTGTTCGATAATTAATGAATGTGATATTATAATTACCACAGATACATTAGCTCTACATATAGGGACAGCACTAGGAAAGAAGATAGTGGTCTTCTTTGGGCCAACAAGTCCATGGGAGATAGAATTGTATGATAAAGGGGTAAAAGTTTTCAAAGATAATCCTTGCTTATGTTGTTATAAAAGTAATGGGATAGTTAATCCTGCATGTGATTATTATTTAGATGTCGATATGATCTTAGAAGGTGTTAGGAAAGTTTCTTAATTCGTTTTCTTAAAATCTGCCTATCATTTTTTATAATAAATGAAGGATACGCCATAAATATTTCTGTCAATTCTGGGAAGTTGAGTGGAGGATTAGAGAAAAATTTTCCAAGAGATTTGTAATCATTCGTTATTGCACATTCTATCATTGTTATAGGATTGAAGTGTAGGATATTTACTTTAGGTAAATATTTGACAGGACAATGAACATAGAATAGATTATTCCTGTGTATGAGTACTGGGAATCTTGATTTGATAGTTTTTATGTTTTCTAAGGCAGACTTATCATTATTAAGATATAATTTTAAGAAGTGGTCTACGTATTTTAAGAGTAGTTCGACCGCCTCATTTTTATCAGATATCTTCTTTAATTTGCTGGCATCAGATATCAAATTTAGCTTGAAATCAAAAGAAATCATTATCTTTTCCCTTATATCCTTTGGAAGATCAATTTTTAATATTTCATTTCTCTTTTCTTTATATGTGACTTTGTATTTTTTATTGAAGCATAAGAAAGCATCAGCGATAGAAAGGTATATTTTTGCGTTTCTATACGTATTTTCTATTCCTTTCAAGTCAAATGAAGAATACATATAGTTAGTAAAAAGTGTTCGGAGACCCTCCCATTTAGGTAATGTATCTTCTGTAATCTTAATCTTATCTATTCTTTTTCTATTTCCGTTTAAGAGTTTTCCAGATTTTTTTAGTTCGAGTGAAAAGATGGAAAAATTATTTCTAATTAATTGGGGTGACGCTATGAATATATTAATTTGAAGATCAGGAGAAGAATTTTTCTCAGATATTTCCTTTAATCTTTTTCTGTATAAGATACCTAGATTATTTAGAATAGTTAAGTTGATATCGCTAAGTAGTTTTCCTTTATAGTAAGTTCTTTCTGATGGTTGAGAACCTATTAATACAATAGTAAGCTTGTCAGATATACCTTTCTTTATTTGTTCAATTGTTTTTTCTATTACCTGTTCAACTTTCATTTTATTGTGTCTTTAATTAATTTTGAAATTCTAACGTGAGACTTTCCATCGTTTCCGTAAGTGAGGTATTTTAGATTCTTGTTTTTTAAATGTTGTTTAATATCCAATGCATTTAAAGTTTGCGTAACCTTCTTTGGATCTACATATATTGCTCCAGCATTTGATATTAGATCATTCTTTTCTTTTTGAGGGACAATAACTTTTTTATTAAATAATAAAGCTTCTATTACTGAATTCTTTGTGATAATAATGTTTGCCAACTTAAAAAGTTCATGTTTATCATTTGGATTTTCAACAATTATTGATTGGTATTTATTATTTTGGTTAAGTTTGGATATCAACCTTTTTATGTATTTTTGATCAGAGTCTTTTAGAATAACAACGACTTTTTTCCTTGCTTTAATAGAATATTTCTTCTTAATTTTTACAGAATTATATTTTTGATTAAAAATTTCATCATACTTGGGATTCCCAGTTAATACATACTCATCTTTATTACCCCCTTTACTTATAAGATAATCAATAGTTTGTTGCCCGAATACTGCGATCTTATCCGCTTTTGTAGGGCCATCTATAGCCCTTTCGAAAATAAATGTTGGCTGAATAATGAGGGTAGGTATTTTGTACTGAAATGAAATTTCCGAAGCTGTTTTCCCAAACTTGGTCCTATCTCCGAAAAGAATTATTACAGAGGGTTTTTCTTTAAGTATTATTTGTTGGAATGTATAATAATAAGTTAGGATATATTCAGGACTAAAAGTAAATAAGTAATGAAAAAGTTCAGGTATAATATTGAATAGTGCAACTCCGTTGTAAGTGAAGTTAGATTTGAAAGATTGGTCACTATCAATCTCGTGAAAATGTGAAACATAATTTTGGTGGAAATCTGCGTTTCTATTTGTTGTATCACTAGCATAATCTTCAAATGAACGGAAGTTTAGTTTTGGATAATGCTTGCCTAAGTTTTTTTCCCTTCCAATAACGAGAATGTCTTTTACATTTTTTGATATATTCTTAATTGTTTGACCCCATTTTGGTGTTGCAACAATAAATACAACTCTTTTCTCTTGTTTTTTAAAAAAAGGTTCAACACCCTCACCGGTTTTTTTTCTTAGCGCTGTTAAGTAAGGCGGTTTATTAAAGTGAGGAGTGAATGTAGATAGGGAATTTTTTATTTGAGATATTGATTCAGATAAAAGACTTGAAATGTCCAATAACTTGATACCTTTATTATTGGAAATCTCTTTAATTACTCTGGCAGTTTTTGTATTGCCTTCGAATAATATGATTTTAGATGGATTTTCGTTCTTTATAATGGTGGATAATGAGGTTATATCCTCGACGATAGGTCTAAGATATTCCATGATTACTACCTCATCTATATCCCAAAGGTTCATGTTTAGAAATGTCAGTTTATTCATGAGCAATCCATGAGTTGGAGCAATGAGTCTGCAAAACTTAGTAAGGTTAGTATTAATTTTCTTACTAATATCATCCGATAAATGATCTTTTAAAGATTTGTTGCTAATTTTATATTTTTTTAGGAGTTTGGAGGAGAAATCGTCTACTGCAATAACTCTGGATGGATATCTTTTCTTAATTTTATTAATCGTGGGAATGATTTTTTGTTTTATATACCAATTTTGGAGAAACCTGTTTTGGTTCTTTTTTAATTCACAAAAGATTAAAGTCTTCATTTTTAAGAGATGGAATATATAACTTTATGTCGATGAAAGTTCATTCCTATATTCATGGATTTTTTTAAATGATTCAATTACCTTAAAGACATCGTAGTCAGACATCTTTGAGAATAAAGGAATACTTAGAATATTCTTTGATATGAATTTAGTTACAGGTAATTTTTCATCATAATTAGAGAACTCCTTAAAGACTTTTTGAAGATGAAGAGGAGGATAAAAATATTTCTTGGTGATTATATTTTCTTTTAATAATGCTTCACTCAGTTGGTCTCTGTTAATTCCAAATTCAATCGGGTTTATGAGTATTGCTGAGTCTTTATATGTGACTTTATTGTTGGGTAAAACTTTCTGAAATGAAATTCCGGGTAATTTTGATAATTCCTTTTGATAGATTTCTGAGATTTCTTTTCGTCTTTCAATATTATTCTCTATTAATTTTATAGATTCTATACCCAGAGCAGCATTAAATTCAGACATACGAGCATTAAGCCCAAGGAAATCTGGATCATAATTCCCACCATCACCATAGTTTCTTCCAATTGATAATTTTCTTTGTAATTCTTCATTATTTGTTGAACATACGCCCCCTTCACCAGTAATCATCAGTTTTGTTGGTGAACAGGAGAACACTTCAACATCACCAAATGTACCAACATTTTGATTACCTATCTTAGCACCGAATGCATGAGCAGAATCAAAGATTAATTTCAAGTTGTTATCTGATGCAATCTTTTCTAGTTCTAATGCGGGTGCTGGATTTCCAAATATATGTACTGCTAGAATTGCCGAAGTTTTTTCTGTTATCGCTTCGTTTACCTTTTCTGGATTGATCTGATAACTTTTTGGATCTATATCCACAAAAACTGGTTTCAGATTGTTCCACAAGATTGAATGACCTGTCGCGAAGAATGTGAATGAGGGCAATATAACCTCTCCTGTTAAGTTCAGGGCCTTTTGGGACAACATTAACCCAGAAGTACAACTTGAAAGAGCAACACAATGTTTAGATCCAAGATAATTTCTTGCTGATTCCTCAAATTGTTTCACTAAAGTACTATTAGTTATCATACCAGAAGAGAACATCGATTTGGCATTTTCTTCCAATGAAAAGTAAGAAGGAAGCAATGGTTTGGTAATAGGTACAGGATTGTCGAATGCAGGTTTCCCTCCTAGTATTGCTGGTTTGTCCATATTACACCCCTTTAGGCGAAGATATTGATGGTAGATTTATAAATTTATTGGCCCTCTTTTTGAATATTGAAGTCTTTTTCATCAAAATATAAATCTTGAAGGTATCTGGAGATATATATCCCATATTTTATCTCAGGAATTGTAAAATGTTGATTCATACATTGTCTGATAGCTAGTTCATGGATATTAACTCCAGAATAGGAAGAAAGTGACATTGTCCCAGAGATTCTTGGGTTTATTTCCATGACTTTCGGATTGCCGAATTTATCTTCTTTCACCTGAAAGAAAAAAGGACCGTAAAATTTTATCAATTGCGAAATCGTTTTCGCAATTTCATTGATTTTATTGTTATTTACTATAAGGCCTTTAGTAGAGATACCTGCTTTTGTTTCAATCCTCTCTCTGGCGATATTTACCATCAATTCTCCTTTGTTATTAGCTAAACAATCAACAGTGTACTCTTTACCTGGAAGAAACTCCTGTATTATTGGATTTGGCACTTTTTTTAAGTAAAAATCTAATTCTTCTTCGTTCTCTATCTTAAATGTATTTATGGAACCAGATCCATCCCTAGGTTTGATATGCAAAGGGTAGTCTATATCAATATCTTCTTTCTGTATGAATGATATTGGGAAAGATACCTGATCTTTTAATTTTTGATAAGTAATCCATTTATCTCTGGTGGCAGATATTGCTTCTGGTGAAGATAGTAATAGTTTTGTACCATGTTTTTCGAACTCTTCATTTTTCTCAGAGAATTCATGAAGTATTGTATCGTAGGCAGGTATAACGACATCAATTTTTTCTTTGTCAATAATGTTGAAAAGGGAATTATAAAAATTAGGTTCTTTGAAAAGAGGAATTAAATATCCTTTTTGGGAGAGATGGAGACCTGGGGATAGTTTATTTGAGTCTGCAGTAACAATTCTTATGTCTTTAGTTTTTTTTAATGCCTGAATTGCTGCAATAGCCATACCTGATCCTGCTGGTACTATCAATACATTAATCATTTTCAATCTCCTGAATTATTTTTGTGAGAGTGCTGAGGTTTTCTATTGCGAAATCAGTATGAGGATACTCTGGAACATCGTTATGAAGACTATTTGGGCGATTAATTCTTATGGTCCTTATTCCAAGGGAATGGGGTATTTCAAAGTCTTTTTTTGGATTATCGCCTATTGCGATCGTTTCATTTCCTTTTACATTTAACAAAGCGAGAATTATTTCAAAACTATTATTATCCACTTTGTTCTCGTTTTTAGATAAGTCATTAATTAGAATACTGTTAAAGAAGTTGGATACACCTAACGCATCTATTTTATTTTGTTGTGTTTCAGGATAACCATCTGTTAATAATCCAATTTTGAATTTATTTTTTAGATTAGGTAACATGAGAGCAGAGTCTTCACATAAGCTAATTTCTGGTGTATGGTCGCGGTATATTGAGACTAATTCATTAACATCTATTTGTAGATTTTTTTTATCTATCAATTCGTTAAAATTCTTATTTCGTATGCCATCGTCAAATCCTTTTTTTAGTGAATCTAAAATACCTTCTATTGGAATATTTAAAGTGGAATGGATATGATTTGCAACGGCGTTAAAACCAGAATATACAAAATCTCTTTCTAAGTAAAGTGTGTCGTCCAAATCAAAAATTATTGCTTTTATCATTTTAATGATTCTTTAGTTAACCTCAAGATAGATTTACTTGTATCTTTTTTGTAATAAGGATTTTTACAGTTCTTTGCTTTTTGTATGAATTCTTTGTCATGAAGTGAATCTTTTATAGAATTTATTATTGCGATTTTATCAAAATCTACGTCGGTGACATTAATGGATCTTTCTCTATTTTTTTGTCTTGACCCTATATTAATAACTGGTAAACCGAAGGAGGGAGCTTCAATAATCCCTGCACTTGAATTACCAATCATTAATGAAGATATACTCATTAATCCTAAGAAATCTTTGTAAGGGATATTATCATATATTTTAAAATTAGAATTTTTTGACAGTACATTGTCTATAGCTTCAATAATAATTTTACCGCCTGCATCTGAGTTGGGATATATCACAATAGTGGGTAGATTAACTTCTAATAGTGCTTCACACACTGTTTTGATTTGATTAGGTGTGTCATTTACTTCAGTTGTATTGCTATGAAGTGAGAAGATCACTAAAGGTTTTGAAATATCAATAGAATATTTATTAATTATTTCATCACTTCCAGAAAAATCCTTTTTATCTATGACTTCTAGGTCAGGGGCTCCGACAATATGAATATTTTCATTTTTTATTCCTAGTTTTGCAACTTCATATGATGTTTTTTCGCTTGCAACTAGATGATAATTAGAAAAAATGCTTATACTGTCCCTTATCCTATCATCAATTGATCCGGATCTATGGCCACCTCCAATATGGATGACTGGAATATTCATGTGTTGAGCAGATATTGCTCCTGCTAACATCTCACCACGATCCCCTAAGACAATTAATGTATCAGGTTTTATCTCATTAAAAATTCTTGAGAATTCAGATACCATTTCTCCAAAAACTTTTGCCATTTCTTCATTGGAATCGTTTTTTGGGTAAATTTCGATTTTCTTTGAAATATTGAATTCTTTTTCTACTTCATTAATTGTTTTTCCATAACTGTCGAGAAAGTGCATCCCCGTTGCAATAATATGAAGTTCAAGATCAGGATCTTTTTCAATTTCTTTTAGAAAATATGTGGCTCTTCCAAAATCTGCACGAGATCCAGTAAGATATGCAATTTTCTTCATTTTTTGTAACCAATTCCCTGTTCAGTTAATTCAAGTAAGTTGTTTTTTGGGATAAATGTAGTGGCTTTCTTTCCAATTACATTTAGATAATCTTTTGGAGGGATACCAGTCCCAGGTCTAGTATATTTTAGCATATTCTCGTTGATAACAACGTTTTCGTTTATATCTATAGAAGAAACAATACTTGTTCTGGCCTTTGACATAATTTTTTTCTCTGAATCTGAGGGTTCTTTGATTTGTTTACCTAGGATTTTAAGTAGGAATGTTTGAAGATCAGACACCTTTTCTAGTTCCTTGGGATTGAACCTTTCTTTTAATTCGGTAAGAGCTAATAATAAGTTTTGTGGTTTATTTTTTTCAAAATACCTAATTGAGGATACCATATTTTTTAGTTCGTTTGGTTCGAGAGAAGCTTTGTGGTCAGGGCCCCGCATATTTCTGTCAAGAGTAAAATGTTTTTCAATAATTGAGGCACCCATAATTGAAGCAATTACTGGTACAGTAATCCCTTCAGTATGGTCAGAGTAGCCTATTGGATAATTGAACAAAGATTTATACTGGTATAAAACATTGAGATTAACTTCGTTAAAAGGGCATGGATAGTTCGTTGTGCAATGAGGGATTATTATCTTATTGTTTCCTTCTTCTTCTATTGACTTGATAGCGCTCTTAACATCTTCAATGGTGGACATTCCGGTTGAAATGATTATTGGCTTTTGTGTTCTTGCCAATTTTTTTAGAAATGGGGTACAGGTCAGATGAGTTGAACTTACCTTAAAAAATTCGCAGTTCATATAATTCATTAGTTTGATACCATAATCGCCATAAGGAGTACAAGAAAAAAGTATTCCATTTGCATCACAATATCTTTTTAATTCGAATAACTCACGGTCATCTAATCTTAATGATTCTGCCATATCAAAATAGGATTTCTTTGATCCCATATTTCTTTTAACGTATTCTGGAAGCTCGGCTTGAGGAATATAGATTTCATCAGTCTTATATGCATGAAATTTAACTGTATCAGAACCAGATTCTTTAGCTACATCAACCATTTGTTTTGCTAATTTTACATCTCTATTGTGGTTTACTCCTGCTTCTGCTATTATGAATGTAGGATTGTTACCCCCAATAAACCTATCTTTAATTCTAATCATTATGAATTGTAATGTTTTCTATCTAAGGGATCTTTGACTTCTCCTGATTCTAACGCTGCTTTTATTTCGTTAATACCATCCTTAATAGATTTCGTTGACGTAAATCCAAGAGTTTCTTCGATTTTTTTTGAAGTGACTTTATAATTCCGGATATCTTCGTCTTTTTCTATTGTATCAATGATTACATTTGGATATGCTTCTTTAACAAACTCACCTAATTGGGCGATTTGACAGTTTTGGTCCTCAGCACCCACATTGAATACTTCTCCCTTTACTTTGTTAATATCTGCTTCTAGGACTTTTACGTAGGCATCTGCAGCATCTTCGATATGTAAAAAGGGTCTCCACTGTTTACCACCAAATATTTTGATTTTACCTTCAGTCGCAGCTTTCATTGTAAGAATATTTACAACAAGATCAAATCTCATTCGTGGGGAATATCCATATAAGGTACCCATTCTAAGAAAGGTGGGAGCAAAATTCTCATCAATAAGTCTCAATATCGCTTCTTCAGATATGATTTTAGATCTTGCGTACAATGATACAGGATTTAATTTCGAAGTTTCGTTAACTATACCATCTTGAACGCCATATACTGATGCCGAAGAAGCGAATAAAAATCTATTTATCTGATGGTATTTACAAGCATCGGCGACCATATTAGTAGCTAAGAAGTTTGTTTCAAGCGTTTCTTCAGGAGAGACTTTACAAGCAGGATCGCCAACGAGACCTGCAAGTAAAACTACTGCATCGATTCCCATAAGTGCTTTATTTACTTCGGCAATATTTCTCATGTCACCTTTAATTAATTCAAAATTTGGATTGTCGAAAAACTCCTTGAGATGGCTGTCACCAAAGTATAAGATATCAAAGACACGAACGTTGTAGGATTTCTCTAATAGTTTTCGAGTCAATATTGTTCCAAGGTATCCTGCACCACCGATTAGCAAAACGTGTTTGACTTTTTTGTTGGTCTTTTCGAGAATTTCTGGTATTGATGTTAACTTTCCAGTTTTTTGGAGATCTTTTATGCTCACAAAATCAGTTAAAATATCTGAACTATTAACAATTGGAAGATAATGAGCATTTTTTTGACGGTTTTTAAGGTGGTTAACAGTTTCATGTACTTGGCTTTTATTCTCAATATCCTCTTGCCTCAATTTTATAATGTCTTTGTTCATTAAACTCTCTATAGGGGTTGTTACAGGTTCACCTTTAATTAATGCCCGTCTTATATCTCCATCAGTTGCAATTCCAAGGAGTTTTGAATCATCATCTACTATCAAAACTTGACCTATTCCTGTGGAATCTATTGAAGACATAGCTTCTTTTAATGTTGAATTCTTCTTTATGGTAATTTCTAATAAATCCATTTAATTACACCTCATTGTTTTTGTACTTCATAATTGCTTCAATTGCTTTTAAATCATGAATATCATCAATTTCATAGCATTGCCATCTTTCGATGAAATAAGGAATTGTATTTTCCATATAGAAAGATCCTTTCTCAAGCAGATCTTTTGTTTTTGCTATGAAAATTAATCCATAGGGAAAGAAGACTTTCGGAAGCTCTTGTCTTCTAGTGAAATTATTTTTTTCTTTAAGGAATGGTTCAATTATTCCATTATTGATTGTAAAAGATATATACGGATTTTCATGGGAGACTTCACCCATGCTGATTAAAGATTTAGCATCTTTATCTTTAAACTGAGTTATAGCCTTGTTAATGTCATCATTTTTACGTAATGGTGAAGTGGGTTGGAGTAGAACAACAGTGTCGAATATTTCTCCTTTGTTTTTAAAGTACTCAATGGAATGTTTTATCACATCAATCATAGGTGTATCATCTTGAGCGATTTCTGGAGGTCTGTTGACAACATCCACGTCCCATTTTGAAGAAATACTTGAAACTTTATCATCATCTGTGGAAACTATGATTTTATCAATTAATGATGCCTTTTTTGCTGAACTTAGGGTGTACTCTATTACGGCCTTTCCATTTAGATCGATGGTTCCTTTACCTGGAAGCCCTTTAGATCCTTTCCTTTGAGGGATTATTCCTAAAATTTTAGTCATAAAGATCCCCCCTTATATGTTCCCGTAAATAGCTATTAGAAAATAGATTAATCAATACATTCTTTTTATTCGCTTTGAAGTTTTTTAACATCTCTTTTCAACGTAAGGTAGTAAAAAGGTTCTTTTAAAAGTTTCTTATTACGTTCGTGAATATTTAAAAAGGGATAAGGTTTAGCAAAATCAATGCTTGATTATAAAAAAATTGCAAGGGATACAGTTATTGTATATCTGTTTTCATACATTGCAATTTTCTTTAGTTATTTCACAAGGGCACTTTATGCTAGGAAATTGGACATAGTAGATTATGGATTATTTTTTGGTCTTTTCTCAATTTTTTTGATCTTTACATTCTTGAGAGATTGGGGTTTAGGGTCTGCTACGATTTTTTATACAAGAAAATACATTGTTAAAAAAGATTTTTCAAAAGTAAAGACATTGTATTTCTTGAGTCACGGATTTACTTTTATTATGTCCCTTATCATTGCAGTAATATTGTTTCTTGTAAAAGAGATCATCATCACAGCTGTTTATAGAAATGAAGGGCATATATCGTTTATTTTCAATGTTTTTATTTTATTTTGGATCATGGAAACAGTATATAAAACGAATAACGTTTTCTTTGAATCTTTTCATGAACAAAGACAATCAAGATTCAATGAACTCTTACTTCGGATATTGATATTTGTACTATCTTACTTAGGTTTTTCTTACCTCCATGTGTATGAAGTCCCCGTTGTAGTTTATCTTTTAGCAACTATAGCAGTGTCACTTTTTTCAATTGTTTGGTTTTATTTTAAACATAATGATGTTTTTAGAGCGCCATTTTATCTTGGTAAGGATTTGTTTAAAGAAGTATTTAAGTATGGGAGCTACATGATTTTAGGAGGCATATCTGCAGTTTTATTATTGAGTGTTGATACCTTTTTAATTCAGGTTATTGTAGGTGCTGAGGAAGTAGGGTATTATGTTTCTGGGCTTTCTGCTGCTCAGATTCTTCCACTTGTTTTGTTGCAGTTAACATTTATTATTACTCCTTTATTTGCAAAATTATGGCATGAGAATAATGTGAGTGAGCTTTCCAATATAGTTAATTTTTTATTCAATAACCTTTTGATTTTTATTTTACCTCTAGCAGCATTCTTTTTTGTCTTCGCCCCGAATGTAATATTTTTTATTTTTGGTGCTGGTTTTGAATCTTCAGAGATTATTTTACAGATATTTTGTTTTGTTATGATTGTAAAGATGACGAATCAAATTCTAGAACAATTAATGTTAGCAACAGGTCAGCCAGGAAAAAGTAGCATAATAACTTTGAGTGGTTTAGTGGTAAATATTATACTTAATGTAATTTTAATATCTCTCTATGGAGGATTAGGTGCAGCAGTAGCAACAGGTATATCTTTTTCCTTGATAATGGTCTTATTTATTACCATGTTAAGGAAAACGATTAAGTTTAAATTTTTATTTTTAGACAATTTAAAAGTTCTTATTTCCACTTTTTTCTTTATTGGAGTCGGTTTTTTAATGAAAGAGAGAATTGCAATATTTGATTTTGGTAATATCAACATCAATTTTTTAATTAATGGAGGTTTTATTTTTCTATTGTCTTTAGCTGTTTACGTAGGTTCTTTATTCTTTTTTGGAGTAATAACAAAAGAAAAAATTAAACTTATTAAAAACCTTTTTAGCCTAAAGGGGATTAAGGGTTTTAGAGACTTATGATTGAAGTAACAAACATGGGAGCATATGTATCAGAGAAGGTTGTATCTTTAGATAAAGCTAAATTGATTGTGGAGCAGTCTAAAGAAGTTGGACAGAGTGTGGGCCTATGTCATGGGGGATTCGATTTATTGCACCCCGGTCATATAAGACATTTTGAATCTGCGAAGAGATTATGTGATGTTCTAATAGTTTCAATAACTTCTGATAAATTTGTGGGGGAAAGGAAAGGCAAGGGAAGACCAGTTTATGATGAACGTTTAAGAGCTTATTCAGTAGCTTCATTATCTTTTGTTGATTTTGTTGTTGTATCACATTACAATCTTGGTGTTGATGTCATAAAAGAAATGAAACCAAATTACTACATCAAGGGACCTGATTTTGTTGACAAACAAACACCTGGAATAATTAAAGAAAGGGAGACTATTTCAGAGGTTGGAGGGGAGATTAAGTATACAATTGAACAGCCCCTTTCTACAACAAACATTATTAAGTATATTCAAAGTGAGGTAAAAAGAAAAGATCTCTTAGTTTGTGTTGATAGGGATGGAACGCTTATTGAAGATGAAGGTTTTTTAGGTAAAGAAAGAAATTGGAAAGAAAATGTAGTGTTCAAAGATGATGTGATATCTTTTCTTCAGTATCTACAATCTGTGTATAACACCACTATATGTGTAATTTCTAATCAAGCTGGTGTTGCGAGGGGATTCTTTGGTACTGAAACTGTGGATGAGATCAATGATTTTATCGATAACGAATTAAAAAAGAGGTCTGTTCATATCCATAAATGGAAATATTGTCCTTATGCCGATGAGTATTATGCTAAGATAAATCCAGATCTTTATTTTGATCCAAAATATGTTCAAGCAAAAACTGAAAGGAAACCCTCCGATTTAATGGTAGTTGAATGTCTTACTGATATTAAAAAGGATAAACGAGATTTTTTTAAGGTATTAGTTCTGGGTGACAATAAGGATGATGAAGGATTGGCTAAAAGTATGGATTCTCTATTTATAAACGTCAATGGAAAATCTTTTTTTGATATAAAAAAGGAATGGGATACCATTTAATCAATTTTTTGTTTTCCGAAAGTTATTTAAATTTGTTTTGACGACTAAAAACTATAATGGAAGAAGTATCCACAGAGAAGAAGGGAGGTTTATCAGTTGTTCTTTGTACAGTATATCAACATATGGATGTTGATAGGAATAAAGGTGCATTAAAGAGAGTTCCAAATATCGCTATAGTGTCTATCATGAAGATGATGGAAAGAAATGGGTATAGTGGTGATTTTTATGATCTCGATTTATTGCTTCCAAAAGATGAAGAAATTAAATCATATTTTAGCGAAAAACAACCGAAAGTGGTTGGTATTAGTGGAGTAGTTTCGAATTGTTATCAACAACTGAAACATATTACTGAACTTATTAGATCAGTTTGTCCTGATACCTGGATTGTATTGGGAGGAAATATGGCTGTAAGTTCAAACCTAATTTTAAGAAAGACCGAAGTAGATGTTTGTGTTTTAGGAGATGGAGAAAGACCTTTTGTAGATTTTTTAGATTATGTGGTTGAGAATGGTAGGGTTTTCGATTTTTCTAAATTAGGAGGAATTAAGGGATTGTGTTTTTTAAATTCTAGTAGGGAGTTAATTTTTACTGGTTACAACCAGCCTCTGCCCAATGAAGATTATCCGACTGCAGATTATGATTTGTATTTGAAGGGAGTTTTAGGAAATGAGAAATTATTTGAAGCATATTTTAGAGATGGTAAAGATAGTGATTGGTTTGCGCATTGTAAAAAAACTTTCGAAGAAGGAAGAAAGCCAAAGCTGGCATACTTGTTTGCGAGTAAAGGATGTGTTGCTAGGTGTACTTTTTGTCAGAGATTCTCATTAGGTTACCACCCTTTTGATGTTGAAATGCTGGATAATCATATTAGAGATCTTAAAGAGAGATTCGATGTTCAGTTTATTGAGATAACGGGTGAGAATTTTGGTTTACCAAAATCTCATGCATATCGAGTTGCAGATATTATGCAGAAATATGACATGTTATGGTACATTGCAGCAGCGAGATGTAAAAATTTTAGCAAAGAAGATCTAGAATATTTCAAAAATCGCGGTTTAGTTGCTGTAAAGTATGGAATAGAGACAGGTAGTAGTAAAATATACGAAGTAATGGAGAAAATGTTTGTTAAAAAAGATATTATGACAGCATTGGAATATTGTCATGATCTTGGTTTATGGTCTCCTTTAGGTTTTTGTCTTGGAATGCCAGGGGAAACAGATGAGACAATTAAGGAAACTGGAAGATTTTTAGGAGATGTTGCAAAGATTAGAGGAACTCCCCCTTCTTCATTGGATTATCAAACGTTCTATGCCTTACCATTACCAGGTGCAGCATTATATGATTACGCACAGTTGAAGGGTGTCGTAGGTACATCAGTTGAAGATGAAGAAAAATATTTAATTTATGTTTCTGATAAGGGGACTGAAAAAATGAATTTTGTTAACTTGACAGGGCAGCCAATTAAAAAAGCGATTTTTTGGGACTTTCTAATGAGGTATGAAGCAACAAGGACTTATTATTCTGGTAATGCTGAAAAATCTGTAACAAAGGTATCTGGTAGTGTAGATTCAAAAAGAAAGCTCAAGTTTTCTAATCTTCAAAAGATATTCTTTGTTATGAAAAAACCTATGACTACTATGAATTATATACTTTCCTCTTCTAAACTGATATCAAAATTACCCAGATCATTAATTTATATCCCTATGAGAAACCTTCTATATCTAGAGTATCTCGTACATAAGGGTGCTGAACATTCAAGGAGTTTTTTTGAAAGTAAAGGGAGATATAGAATCAATGATCATCTTAGAGGGAAATGTAAAGATAAAATTACTACATCTGAATCTCTCCGAGCCATTAATAAGAAGATAAGAGAAAATCTAACTCCTCCTGAATCGATAACATATAGGAATCAAAGAACTTTATATCTTGGTAGATGGTAGTTTATTCTTCTTCTCTTAAATGACATGCTAAAAACTGGCCAAAGATATGGTGTATGTCCTCACAAACTTCATAATAGTCGCTATTAATGTGAGCGGAATAGTCACAAATTTGTTTTAGTTTACCACCATTAAATCCAGTAACACCAATGACGGTAAGATTATTCTCTTTTGCCCATTCGGCTGCCTTAATTATATTGGGGCTATTTCCTGAGCTAGAGATTAAAATTAAGATATCGTCTGGATTTGCAAGATTAATTAATTGTTGTTTGAAAACTTCGTTGAAATCTTTATCATTGGAGATTGCAGTTATGTAACCTATATTACTTGAAAGGCAAATTGCTTGATAACGTTTAAGGTTTGATTCCCAATTTTTAGAGGCTCCTTTGGACAGATCACAAACGTAATGAGAAGCTATAGAAGCACTTCCTCCATTTCCGGCAATGAATATTTTTTGATTTAGTTCCTTGGATTTCTTTAAAATGCTTAAAATTTCTTCATCGAATCTGAAGTTTTCTAAACCCGAATTAATTTTACTTTTGTATTGGTCCCATTTCATTATAAACACCCTTTACAAAGTTCATAATTTTCTCTTTTGTAACACTCTCTTTATTACCAACAATATTCACAGCTATTCCTGCTGATACGTTCCCCATAAATGCAAGTAATCTTGGATCTGAGTTTTTGTATGCTAAAAGAGAGGTTATTGAAAAAAGAGCATCTCCAGCACCAATAGTATCCTTCACATTTGTAGTTAGAATCGGTGCAAAAAACTGTGTGCCATCTTTAATATGTATTGAACCTCCTTGACCGAGTGTTACTGAGAATTTTTTAAAATTATATTTCTTATATGATTCATCTATGACCTCATTTATTTTTTCATACCTCATTCTAAGTGGTAAGCGAAGTTCCTCTTCTTTTAATGTGAGAAAATCAAGTTTTTCATATGAGCTAAAGTAATTATAACCCATATTTGCGCTATTTGATTGAACATTTGCTGAAAGAAACTTTGAACTTTGCTCAAGTTTTTTTCTAATTTGAGGATTTATGAAACCATGACCAAAATCGCCAATTATTACGAGATCTGCTTTAGGTAATTCTTGATCTAAATATTGTAAAATCTCATTAGAAAGTGTATCATCAATAGGCCGATCGTTAATATATTCAACTTTGAATAATTTTGTGCCACGGCTCTGATTGACATATCTTTTTTTTACGGTTGTAGGGGAATCCTTTTTTGTGAATAATTTAGGTTTTATGTTACTTTTTAGAGCAGATTGGATGAAATCGAGTTTATTTCTTTGGTCGCCAATTAACGTTACCAAGGTTATTGAACTAACAAAGTCACTTAGGTGATTAGCTATTGCTAGAATTCCACCTGCATACACCTCATCATACTTGTACTCAACTGATAAGATAGGATCTTTAGTTGCACGACCTTTTAGATGGGTAAAGAAATAATGATCAATAATAGTATCACCAATTACAAGGACTTTTAGGTCCTTGAAACTTTCTAGAAGTGATTGTATTTCATCTACAGAAATCGTTTTTTTTATTGAATTGATGTATTCTTGCATTTTGATAGGGTATATTTTGAAAATTTTTAAACTTGTTTATTATTATCGAACGATTTTATTTCATTGATAACATATTTAACTTGATCCATTGTTAATTCAGGGTATATTGGAAGACTTAATATCCTCTCTGCCTGAGATTCACAAACAGGGAAATCTCCTTTTTTGTAACCAAGATAGCTAGCAGCGTTTTGAAGGTGAATTGGAATTGGGTAGTGGATTTTTGTTTCAACTCCTTGGTTTAGAAGATGTTGTTGGAGTTCATTTCTTTTGTTATGTTGAATTATGAATGTATGATAAACAGGATCTTCATGGGGTTTGTCTTTTGGAACTGTTACAGTATCTTGAAGTTCTTCTCTATATATTGATGCAATCTCTTTAATCTTTTTATTCCATTCACCTATATGATCTAATTTGCTATCAACAATGGTGGCCTGAATTGCATCAAGACGTGAATTAAAAGCCCAATTTTTGCATTCGTCCCTATTGACAAGACCGTGATTCCTAAGCTCAATTAGTTTGTTATAAATATCATCATTTGAGGTAGTTATAATCCCCCCATCACCATATGCGTTAAGGTTTTTTAGGGGATGGAGAGAAAAGCAGCCAGTTATTCCAAATGATCCAGCCATTTTTCCATTATATTTTGCTCCAAATGCCTGAGCTGAGTCTTCAATAATTTCAAGGTTATGTTTATTTGCAATATCAATGATCGGATCCATATCTGAAAGTCTGCCTGTTAGGTGCACTGGCATGATTGCTTTAGTTTTGTCTGTAATAGCGTTTTCAATTTTTGAGGGATCGAGATTAAAATCTTCTCTTACATCAGCAAAGACAGGTTTTGCACCAGTGTGGGCAATTGCTGCTGCAGTTGAGATAAAGGAGTTTGGAGCTGTTATTACCTCATCCCCAGTTCCTATTCCAAGTGCTTTTAGCGAGAGAAATAACGCATCAGTACCATTTGCTACACCTATTGCATATTTTGTTGAACAATGGGATGCAAATCTTTTTTCTAATGATTCCAGAAGGGGTCCGAAAACGAAATGTCCGGATTCTAGTACACTTTCAATTTTAGGGAGTAGTTCGGATTTGAGATTTTGATACTGGAGTGGTATGTCTACATATTTAACTTTCATTTATAAAACTCCTTTATCTTTGTAACTACATATTCTTTTTCTTCCGCAGTTAAATGTTGATGATGTGGAAGTGTTATGATTGATTCTGATTGGGCTTCTGCGACAGGGAAGTCTCCTTTTTTATATCCCAAATCTTTTGCTGCCATTTGAAGATGCATAGGAATTGGATAATGTACTTTGGCTTCAACTCCATTTTCTATCAAGAAATTGAGAAGTTCGTCTCTTCTTTCAGCTTTTACAACATAGGTATGGAATACATGACGAACATTTAGTCTCCTCATTGGGATAGTGATTTGAGGTATTGTTGAGAGCTCTGAGTCATAAAATTGGGCATTTTTAATCCTTTCGTTGGTGATAAAGTCTGTATCTTTCATAAGATGGTTACCAACAACAGCCTGGAGTGAATCAAGTCTACAGTTTATACCCCAGAATTCACATTCATCTCTATTAACAAGACCATGATTTCTGATTTTCCTCAATTTATCATTTAATTCATCTGAATTTGTTACAATGATTCCTCCATCGCCCCAGACATTTAAATTTTTTAAAGGATGGAGAGAAAATCCACCTGCATCACCGAATGAACCTGTTCTCTTCCCATCAATCTCTGCGCTAATAGCTTGACAAGAGTCTTCAACAACTTTTAGGTTATGATTTTTTGCAATTTCAAGAATTTTTGGCATATAAGCAGGGCATCCATAAAGGTGAACAGGAAGAATGGCTTTTGTTTTTGGTGTGATAGCATTCTCTATAAGGTCTTCATTAATTACATGAAAGTCGTTTGAATCAACGAAAACTGGTTTGGCTCCAACGGCATCAATAGCCCCTACAGTGGCATAGAATGTATTTGGAACTGTTATTACTTCATCTCCAGGTCCAATACCAAGTGCCTTAAGGCTAAGAATTAAAGCGTCAGTACCTGTTCCGACCCCTATAGCATGTTTTGTGTTGCAAATATTGGCAAATCCATGTTCAAATGTTTCTAGGTCTTTGCCTAATGTAAAATCAGCAGTTTGAACAAGTTCTTTAATTTTAGCTAGAATTGGATCTATATCATTAAATTGTCTTTCAAGATATGAAAAGGGTACTTTCATTTCAACACCTCTTTGTATTTAAGTAAAGTTTATATATGTGGTAAAATCTTCGTTTTTAAAGAGTTTTGGGCCTTTTAAAAACTTTTAGATGGTCTACTAGATATATAGCGACAATGTCAAAAAGGGTGTTAGTAACAGGGGGCGCTGGATTTATAGGATCTCATTTGGTAGATAGGTTGCTATCAGAGGGTTACGAAGTAATTGTTCTTGATAATTTCTCAAATGGAAGAGAGGAAAACCTTTCACATCAGAAAGAGAATCAGAATTTAACCGTTCATAATGTTGATGTTTCTGATTTTAATGTTATTGAACAACATTTTAAGGATGTTGAATATGTTTTTCATTTGGCCGCTTTAGCTGATATCGTTCCTTCAATTGAGGATCCAAATAAATATTACAATTCAAATGTAACTGGAACAGTAGCAGTTCTTGAAGCTTCGAGAAGAAACAATGTGAAGAAATTTGTTTATACTGCTTCATCATCATGTTATGGAATTCCAGATAAATATCCAACTCCCGAAAGTTCTGAAATTAATCCTGAATACCCATATGCGTTGACAAAATATTTGGGAGAGGAATGTGTAATACATTGGGGTAAAGTGTATAAACTGCCAGTTGTATCTTTGAGATTGTTTAATGTGTATGGTCCTAGATCAAGAACTTCAGGAACGTATGGTGCTGTTTTTGGTGTATTTTTAGCACAAAAATTGGCAGGAAAACCTTTTACAGTTGTTGGAGACGGAAACCAATCTCGAGATTTTACATTTGTTAGCGATGTTGCTGATGCTTTTGTTAAAGCTGCAGAGTCTGATGTTGATGGTGAAATATTTAATGTTGGATCTGGAGATTGTTACAGCGTAAATTTATTATGTGAATTGTTGGGAGGGGATAAAATTAATATTCCAAAACGTCCAGGAGAACCAGATAAGACGTTTGCTGATATCACAAAAATTAAAAGTAAATTAGGGTGGGAAGCTAAAGTAAAATTTGAGGAAGGTGTCAAAATTATGTTAGATCACATTGAAAATTGGAGGTCGGCACCTGTATGGGACGAGGGTTCTATAGCAGAAGCGACAAAAGGATGGTTTAAGTATCTTTCAGGAGGGAAATGAAATGCAGTTTAATAAAATCTTTATTACAGGGGGAGCGGGGTATGTAGGAAGTGCACTAGTCCCAAAGTTGTTGGAACAAGGTTATGAAGTTGTAGTATATGATTGGTATATTTATGGGGATGTATTTAAGGATATTAAGTCTGACAAATTGACTGAGGTAAAAGGAGATCTTAGAGATAAAGAAAAAATTGTTGAATCTGCAAAGGGATGTGATGCTGTCATTCACTTAGCTTGCATATCAAATGACCCAAGTTACGAGCTCAATCCCGATCTTGGTAAATCTATCAATTATGATGGGTTTTTTAATGTGTTGGAAGCTGCAAAAGTAAATAATGCTAAGAGATTCATCTACGCTAGTTCATCGAGCGTGTATGGAATAAAGGAGGAGAGTAATGTTACTGAAGACTTTTCATTAGAACCTTTAACAGATTACTCTAAGTTTAAAGTCGAGTGTGAAAGGGAGCTTGCAAAACTAAATTCAGATATGGAATGGACAATTATTAGACCAGCTACTGTTTGTGGTTATGCCCCAAGATTAAGGTTGGATCTTTCTGTTAATATTTTGACTATAAATGCACTCATAAATAAGAAGATACGAATATTTGGAGGGGATCAATTAAGGCCAAATATCAATATTAAAGATATGGTTCGGATTTATCAAGCAGTTCTTGAAGCCCCTAAAGAAAAAGTGGATCATCAAACATTTAATGCAGGCTATCAAAATCTATCGATAAGAAGAATTGCTGAACTTGTGAAAGAGGTGTATGGCAATCCAGAGGTGGAGTTTGTTGTCGAACCAACAAATGATAATAGATCCTACCACATAAATTCAGATAAAATTAAAAACGTGTTGGGATTTGAAACAAAGTATGATATTCAGGATGCGATAAAGAGTATTGTGGATGCTTATAACGATGGTTTAATTGTTGACGGACTAAATAATCCTCTCTATTATAACATTAAGAGGATGCAGGAGTTGGATAAAAATTAGTGAACAATCGAAAATAATCATCACCGGAGCAAGCGGATTACTTGGGAGCACTTTGGTTGATTATTTGAGAAGAGAGCGACCTGATTATGAACTTTTCTGCTTATACAACACACATAAAATCGATTTCAATGGTGTAAAGAATCTTAAAATCGATCTTAAGGATAGTACTCGGGTATCTTCATTAGAGGAGATAAATCCAGATTTGATTGTTCATTGTGGAGCATTAACAAATATTAGTTATTGTGAAGCTCATCAATCTGAATCTTTTGAAACAAATGTAATTGGGACAAGAAATATTGCTCGGTTATCTAAGAAGGCGAATTGTAAATTGATTTACATTTCAACTGATTCGATATTTGATGGTGAAAAAGGTGATTATTCTGAATCAGATGTCCCAAATCCACTCCATGTCTATGGAGAGACTAAAGTTAAAGGGGAAGAGGAATGTTTGAAAGCAAATGAAGACTCATTGTTATTAAGAACTAACATGTTTGGAAGAAATTTCGTATCTAATAAATTGAGCTTTGTAGATAACGTAATAAAAACTCTTTCTGAGGGTAAGGAGTTCAATGGTTTTGTAGATGCAAAGTTTTGTCCATTATTTGTTGGTACGTTATCCAAATATATCATAGATTTGTATGAGAGGGATCAGAGAGGTATTATGAATTGTGCAAGTTCAGAGAAATTAGCTAAGTTTGATTTTGTTAAGTTAGTAGCAAAGGAGTTTGGATTTGATGAAAATCTGGTTAAACAATCATCTATTACGAGTGTGTGCGGTGATGTAAAAAGACCTAAAGATACCTCACTAAATAACTCAAAAATGTTGAAGGTGTTGGGAATCAAATCTACACCCACTATGTTAGATATGCTTCAAAGCTTTAAAAAATCCATTGAGAATAAAGAATAAACTTTAAAAAAGGGTATTCTATCCACGTTTTAGGGGTGTTTATATTGGGAAAACAACTGGAAGTTATTACACCATTGCATAAGAAAGCGAAAAGAGGGTATATAGATAGGATGTGTGATGATAAGGTCCAGTGTATGAAAGTTGCTAAAGAGTATGGTCACGATTTCTGGGATGGAGATAGACGTTATGGATATGGTGGATATAAATACGATGGTAGATATGAAGTTGTTGCTAGGAAATTAATTGAAAAATATGGTTTAAAAAACGACGCTAAGATTCTTGACGTAGGATGTGGAAAAGCATTCCTTTTATTTGAATTTAAGAAGTTATTACCTGATGCTAAGATAGCAGGATTTGATATTT
Organism: Nanobdellota archaeon; assembly: GCA_042577505.1. Classification (GTDB taxonomy): domain Archaea; phylum Nanobdellota; class Nanobdellia; order Woesearchaeales; family JACQSR01; genus JACQSR01. The sequence continues at coordinate 30,720 of JBHPEA010000002.1, read as the reverse complement.
CAGAATATGCTATTCAAAATGCGAAAGAAGAAGTAAAAGAAGGTTTGTTCGTTCATAAGGCAGAGGATAAGTTTCCATTTGAGGACAACGAGTTTGATCTTGTGTTTTCTATTACTACTTTGCATAATTTAAAGATCGACGGATTGAAGAGCGCTCTTCAAGAGATGGATAGAGTAGGGAAGAATAAATATCTAGTAGTTGAAAGTTATAGGAATGATGAAGAACAATTTAATCTTCAATGTTGGGCGTTAACTTGTCAATCTTTCTATGACAAAGAGTCTTGGGAGTGGTTGTTCAATGAATTTGGATATAATGGCGATTACGAATTGATATATTTTGAATAGGGTGATATAAGTGGGAAATTTATACTCAAAGATGAAGGTGTTTCATTACAAGGATAAAATTGATTCTCTTACAAAGGATAAGAAAGTGTTACCTCCTATCCATATAAGAATCAAACCAACAAATTTCTGTAACCATAGGTGTAGCTATTGTGCGTATAGAGAAGACAATCTTCAATTGGGAAAGGACATGGTTGAGAGAGATTTTATTCCTAAGGAGAAGATGAAAGAGATTATCGAAGATTTAATTGAAATGGATGTTAAGGCAGTCACTTTTAGTGGGGGTGGTGAACCTCTTTGTTACCCTTTTATTTTGGAGACTGTAAAAAGGTTAGCTGAAAGTGGGATCAAATTCTCAAGTTTAACTAACGGTTCGTTATTGAAAGGAGAGATTGCAGAATTGTTCGCAAAGCATGGAACATGGGTTAGAGTTTCAATTGATGGATGGGATGATGAGAGTTATGCTAAGTTTCGTAATGTAAAAGTCGGAGAGTTCACGAAGGTTATGGAGAATATAAAGGAATTCAAAAAGTATGGTGGGAAATGTTATCTAAGTATTTGCATGAATGTTGGGAGGGATAACGCATCTCATGTACATGAGTTAATTATGAAAGTGAAGGATTCAGGAGCAGATAGTGTAAAAATTGCCCCTTTGATCATTAGTAACAATGGAAAGGAAAATAATGAGTACCATAATCCAATTTTTAAAGTTGTGAAGGAGCAAATTGCTAAGGCAAAAGAAGAGATAAATGATCCGAATTTTGAAATCTTTGATTCATACCATACACAACTTGAATCTTTTGAGAAAAAATATACTTGGTGCCCTTATCTTCAAGTTTTGCCAGTCATTGGAGCTGATCAGAATATATATCCTTGTCAAGATAAAGCTTACAACCTTGATGATGGTTTAGTGGGATCAATAAAAGATCAAAGATTCAAGGAATTTTGGTTCTCCGATAAAAACCAGTTTTATAAAATCAATCCTTCTGTTGTTTGTAACCATCATTGTGTTGCAGATAGTAAAAATAAGATTATTCATGACTATCTTGGTGTAGATATGGATCATTTGGAATTTGTTTAAAATGGAAGAATTAAATGTTTTAACGCAGAAGGCAAAAGACCTTAGGAAAAGTATTCTAGATTTGGGTGTAGAGCATAAAGATGGACATATTGCTCCAGCGTACTCTTGTGTTGAAATGGTTGTTGCACTTTATGATCAAATTTTAGGAGAAGATGATAAGTTTATCTTGAGCAAAGGTCACGCATGTTTGGTTCTTTTTTCTGTATTGAAAAATAAAGGTATGAATCCAAGGATTTCAGGTCATCCAGATATTCAAATAAATGAAGGAGTAGAATGTACTACAGGCAGTTTGGGCCATGGTTTTCCAATTGGACTAGGGATGGCATTTGCAAGAAAGTTATTAGACAAACCTGGTCATATTTATGTTATGATGGGAGATGGGGAATGTCAAGAGGGTTCTATATGGGAATCTGCAAATTTGGCAAGAAAGTACAAACTTGATAATTTAACTATTATTGTTGATCATAATAAATATCAGGCATTAACAACAGTCGATGATGTTATGAATGATGTTAATCTAGCAAAAAAGTTTGAAGCCTTTGGTGGAAATGTCATTGAGATAGATGGTCATGATTTTAATGAAGTTTTAAGATCATTAAGTTCAGATAGTATAGTCCCAGGAAAAATTAGAATTGTTGTAGCTAATACAATAAAAGGTAAGGGAGTAAGTTTCATGGAGAATGTTCCAAAATGGCATGCAAAACTTCCAGAAGGAGAAGAGTTAGAGAAAGCATATAAGGAGTTAGAATGAGAAAAGAATTTGGAAAAGTAATCTACGAACTGGCAAAAAAGGATAGAAAAGTTGTTTTATTAGTAGGTGATTTTGGCTATGGTACTTTTGATAAGTTTATTGAGGATTTTCCTGATAGGTTCTTTAATTTTGGAATTTGTGAACAAAGTCTTATCAGTGCAGCTTCTGGAATGGCATTAGAAGGAATGAAGCCATATGTTTATACCATCACTCCTTTTTTAATTGAAAGACCTTTTGAACAAGTTAAGTTGGATATTGATCAACAGAATGTTAATGTGAAGCTAATTGGTTATGCTGACTATCCAACACACGGACCGACGCATTCAGAAATTGATGGTGAAAATCTAATGAAACTTTTTAAGAACATCGTTTCGTATTACCCTAAAGATTCAAATGAAACAAGAAAAGTTATTATGAAATCTTATGAATCAAATTCTCCCACTTTTATTAGCTTGAAAAAAGACAAATCAATATAGTGATGATGTGAAGCAGAAAATGGTTAGTAATCTAATTAGGACCTATAATAATTCTAGAATAGTTCAGATAATCATATTTACTATTCTTAATGTTTTTTTGGTTCCTGTGTTCTTTGTATTTTTATTAGTAAGTGTGTTCTATAATGTAAGGTTCATTAGGTTAGTAGATGAAAGAATAGGCGAGTTTTGTGAAAGAACTGATTCTTTTTTAAGAAAAATTCAGCTAAAGAAGGTAAAAAGTGGAGGGATACAGTATGTAGGGGTTGCTAGTGATAATCCAAGTAATGATCAAATTATGAAGATGTATAAAAGGAAGATGAAGATTATTCAGGTTCATAAGTGGTTACATGCTAATCCTTTTTTCAGGGCACTCTCAAGTCAAAAATCTCTTTTAGGGTATTTTAAGATCTTTTATGAGTTTCCCACAGTGTCAAATTATTATGATGAGTTTGTAAGAGGGACACCAACTCTTGAATTTACAAATGAGGAAGAGAGACAAGGACAAGAATTGTTAAGGAAGATGGGTATTGGTGAAGGTGATTGGTTTGTTTGTCTTCATGCTAGGGATGAAATTTTTACAAAGAAAACATTCGATGATGATCTAAGTTATCATGATTATCGTAATTGGAGTGTTAAGACTGCACTAAAAGCTGCTGAATATATAACAAAGAAAGGTGGTTATGTTATTCGAATGGGATCTCATGTTAAAAAGGGGCTTGATGTAAAAAATAAAAAGATTATTGATTATGCATCAGATTTTAGAACTGAATTTGGGGATATATATCTGGCTGCTAAATGTAAATTTTTCTTAGGTAGTAATTGTGGATTAACTCATGTTGCACAGGTTTTTAACACACCGGTTGCTTGGGTAAATGTAATTCCAATTTTTCATCCACCTTGGAGTCAAAGAGATTTATTTATACCAAAGAAAATTTGGTCTATTAATGATGAGAAATTTTTAAGTTTCTCTCAGGCAAAGGATTTGAATTTAAAATTTTATCAGAATAAAGAGTATTTCAAAAAGGGGCTCAAGATTGTGAATAACTCAGAGGAAGATATTCTTAAATTGGTAATTGAAATGTATAAAATACTAAGTGGAAGAGGATATTCTAAAAAAGAGGATGAAATGCAATATAAATTTAAGTCTATTTTTAACAGAGAAGATAATTGTTATGGATTTCCCTCAAGAATCGGTGTAGATTTTTTAATGGAGAATAAGGATTTACTGTGAGTTTATTTTGCAGCATTGTAATAATCATATATCCTTGTGAATACTTTTTTTGGAAGCGATTTAATGAGAACAATTTCTTTCTTGGAGAAAATTTTGAAAAGTAAAACTAAACTTCCATATATGATGGCTCCCAATGAGATGACTAATAATTTTGTTATAATTGTTGTCGGGTTAAGGATATAGACTAAAAAAGCCATAATGATGGTTGAGATAAGGATTCTTTCAATTTTTATGAAAGAGTAGTCTAAAAATAATTGTTTTCTGGAGTAGAGGTACAGAATTAAGAACATAAATGAATAAGTTAAAACTGTAGCTAATGCTGCACCAACTAATGAGAATTTAGGTATGAGGAATAAATTTAGTGGGATGTTAATTAATGCCCCCATCGCAAAAATAGTCCCTAGTAGAATTGTTCTTGACCTCAATAGCATATTCTGATAAAAAATGTGGGTGAAAAATGCTAACAAAACATACGGTATTAACCAAATTATTAAAGGGGCAGAATTTAGGTAGGCAGGTCCAGAAACCATAGTGATAATCTCTTCTTTCATTGCAAATATCCCTGCCGCAGCTGGTAGGATAATCATCATAGAGTATTTTATCGAGGCATTAAAAAGTATCATGAAATTTCCTTTTTTATGAAATCTTTCTGAAATGTAAGGGAATAATACTTCTGAAATCACAACTCCCAAAGTTAAGATTATGCTTGCTATTGAGAATGCAAATGCATAGAAACCTACACTTTGAGTTCCTTCAAGAAAAGTAAGAATATAACGGTCACCGATTAAGATTATCCAAATTCCAACAAGGCTGGGAATTAAAGGAACACCGAATTTGAGTCCCTCATAAATATTTGAAAACTTTCTTTTAGAAATAAATGTAAAGATTTCTTTCCATGCTCCGATGAGGAATATTGAAAGTGCTACAAGTTTACCAATAAGCCAAATTAAAATTACATTGTATAATGTGAGCTGACCTACAATAAAGAAATAAATTATGACTATAATCATCCAAAGTGATCTATCAATGAATGTTATGAAATTCTGATATTCGATCTGTTTTTTTGAATTGAGGTAAGAATTGATCACCCTAATTTGTACACCTATTACGATCATTAGTAATATTAAAGTGAATTCTGAGTGGTATTGAGAAAGGTTCAGGATTTTTAAAAAAAGACTGTCTATTGGTGTTAAAGTGATTAACAAGAAAAGTAAGAGAATGGAAAAGAAAAGAAATGTAAGAAGGGAGTAAAATGTATTTAACCTTTTTTTACTATTTATTCCAGAAAGTTTTGTAACTATATATTGTGATAAACCAAAGTCTAATATTACGACTAATGTGGCTATAGTGGCTGAGAATATTGCATATACACCATATTCTGATATTGATAATCCCCTTGTCAACGAGGCAATTAATAGGGGTCCTAATAATAATGTAAGGGCTAGATTAAGGTATGAAATTGCTATTTGCCAGGAAATTCTTTGATATTTCATTAATGACCACTAATTGGTAATCATTTTTAATGTGAATTTAAATGTTAGTGTTTAATTGTCTTAATTGAGTAAAAAATTGGATTTTTAATATAAAAACGGAGATTTTATATACTAATATATCATTATTATTTTGAATAGAGGTGAGATATTTGAGTGATGAAGAACAACACAGCTGGAATTTTAGCTCGATATTTTTAAGTGATCACAATATCATAGATTCCATTGTCGCAGATATTAAAGAGACTAATGGTCTAAACAAGCTTAAGTTATTGAGGGAAGCAGTAGAAGGACATTTCGCCGATGAAAATGAGATCTATAATCGATATAAGGAAATATCCCAATCTTGGATACCTGCTATTCATACAATACAACAACAACATGTCGATATTCTTAATGAATTAAATAGATTTGAAAGGGAAGTTGGGGGGAACGTGAATCTTAATCTAACTGAACTGTTTTTATTAATGAGGAGACACAGGAATATGGAAGAGAGGTTACTCTATCCTGAGTTAGATAGTGTATTCTCAGAAGACCAAAGGAAAGAGTGGAACAATAAAGTTGCAAATAAAACGAAATGATTATTTTGGAAGGTCCCTATATCTGAAAGTCGATTTCTTTCCCGTGTCAAGGTCTTTAGCTGAAACATTTTTTCCGATTTGTGATACCTTGTATAGATTTCCCTTGATTTCAATAATATCACCTACCTTAAAAAAAGGAATTCTAAAAAGGAGGTTAACTCTGTATAACTCTTTCCCAGACATTCTATCTCTAGTATGGATTTTTGCGCTAGTTATAACTTCTCCACCAAACCTTCTTTGTAATTTTGGTCCGAAAGCCTTAAGCACTTTTTGAGAAATGAAATAGAAGTCAATCCCTCCTTTAACATCTTTGATTTTGGATATTTGATCATTAGCTTTATTGTTAATATAATTAATAACTTCTTTATTGGGATTCCTCAATTGGAGTATTCCTTCAAAATAATTGCTATGTTTTTGTTCCATGATAGTGGGATGATTAGATAAACTTATATAAATGTATTTGATTAAAAGGAATTAGGTGAATTTGATGGATTATTTGTTGATATTAGTTTTCGTGTTGGGATTCGTTTCAAGTGTCTTTGGTACACTTGTAGGCGGAGGAGGAGGAATTATAGCTGTTCCGATATTAATCTTTTTAGGGTTACCACCGACAGTAGCAATTGCGACAAATAAAATGGGGGCTATAGGATCAGTTCCCGGATCAATATATAATTTTATCAAAGCACATAAAATAAACTATTGGTATTCTATTCCTTTTTTATTAATAAGTCTAGTTGGTGGTTACATTGGGGCAAATATGCTAGTTGAAATGAATGAGAAAATTCTTACAAATATTATTGCTATCATTATTGTTGGTATATTGCCTTTACTTTTTGTTAGAGATCTTGGTATTAATAAAAAGACCGTACCGAAATTTTATATTGTAATCGGTATGATTGTATTCTTTGGATTGTCTATTTATGGAGGTTTATTTGGCGTTGCAGGGGGACTATTAGGAATTTATGCTATGATTTTATTGTTTGGAACAACATATATTCAAGCCAATGCTTGGACTAGATTACCTGCTTTAGGTACATTTGCGGTTGCGATTTATGTATTTGCAGTTAATGGTTTAATCAATTATGAATATGGAATTGCGTTAGCTTTAGGTAGTATATTTGGAGGTTATGTTGGGTCAAAAACAGCTTTAATAAAAGGTGATAAATTTGTAAGAGTATTTTTTACATTTTTTGTAATACTATCAGCATTAAAACTAATCTTTTTCTAAATTCTTTTCTTGATTTATTCTGATTGGAATTGATGATGATCTAATTAAAAAAAGAAAAAGCTGTTTGCCCTCATTAGCAATTAATAAAATCACACCTTCCTCCCCTACAAACTCCAGGGACTATATCACCAATACCTCTACAGCAACAAGGTACTCCCTTACCATCAGTATCTGACATCATATAACAACCGTCCTCGGGGTCTGCTATCCAATTTCCACTTCCGCAAGAAGTATCTCTACAACCACAATAAGGGTCTCCTTGTTCTCCCCCCACTCTTTCTTGGTGAGGCGCACAACATTGTTGACTTACCTCACACCATTTAGAAGGATCATAGCAAGGTTCATCAATCTCCTTACATCTATTTGGAACAATCCCATCACCAAGCTGACAATAGTAATCCTCAGCACAGTCACAACGAATGACCTTCATACATTGGTCGTCATAAAAAGTACCACATTCTGCCGAAAAATCTAAACAACTTTTACAATCAGGATCTGAAGTACATTCACCATCTTCGCAATAGAATGGTTGAGGACATGTACAGGTTACAGTGCCTCCACAATTATCATTAAACTGCCCACATTGCCAGGCATAATCTGCACAAGTTTTACATTCAGTACATTCTCCATTTATGCAATTTTCTGGAGAACAACATTCATTGTCATCACAACAGATCTCACCAGCATCACAATCTCCACATTCATTTGTGCACCAACCATTCCCATCACTACCATCTCTACAAGCAGCGTCAGGACTACAACAAGCCTTTAAATCGTCGGGATCAGTTGTTCCTGGAGGGCATACTTTTGAATACTCTTCGGTTGGGCAAATAGTAATGCACTCATCACATTCCATCTGAGCTTCTTCATATGTTCCAAATGGACCAGATGCGGTACCATCGAAACAAGGTGGAAGTCCATCATCGGGATTATATGCTCCAGGAGTACAAGAATTAATTTCTTTATCACAACAAATATAATACAAATCTTCTGGACCTACACACCCTATCCCTGGATGAGTACAAGTTTTACCGTGATCACAACATTGTCCTGGACAAGAAGATCCAGCACAGATTTTCCCTCTTTTTTCGCACTTATCTATGCAATCACATGTTTGAGAACCTGGTTTCTTATTCTCGGGATTAGGAATTTGGCACAAATCTTCATTACATTCAGGGATCCCACATGAACACTTACAAAAACTAGGTTCCCCCATAACTTTTGGAAACTCACATAGGCTATCATCACAGGTTTCACAAGTACATGAGTCTGTTATGTATGTATCACATTGATACCAAGGATATGATTCTGACTTATCTTGACAGTCTTGACATCCACAATCATAAGGATTACTGGTTCTTCTTGATCCCTGGTAACAATCAGGACAGTTTTGACACTCGCAAGTTTTAGGATCATAATCTCCGCAATTAACAATGTCTTCACAAAATCCACATAATCTAAACGAACAGTCATTTACTGAATCATATCTCCAAGGAGTAAAAACTTGTCCATCACCTACCTTACAACCTGGGGCGCTATAATCACAAACACTGGGCCCACCAGGAGCTGTAGGGGGTGGACCAGCAACCAAATATTCAGAAAAATGAGGGATCCTAAAAATTGAGAAATCCTCTCCAGAATATATGTGGACACATTCATCACAATTTTCAACTGGAACCCCTTCTTCAAGAATATACAAATGGGTTAATACTGGGTCAACTTCTTTAAAGCGAACATATGTCATTGTGTCCAAAAGAGTTAAGTTTGGACAATTATTATAGTCATAACCAATAGAATTTTCTTTTATTAAAAAACAATCAGCATCTTCTTGTGTGAAAAGAGGTATTTGGTAATATATTTCACCAAATTTATTATGGGCTCTACTTCCAAAATAATCAATATTAATGTCCACTCCTTCATCAACTAAACCATCACAATCATTGTCTATTCCATCAAAAAAATTACCCTCATCAGTACATTCTCCAACACAATCAGGATCATTTTTATCTGTAAAACCATCACAATCATCATCTAAACCATTATCGCAATTTCCTATAAAATCGCTTTCAATTTTACCTGGATTAACATCTGGATTACCATCATCACAATCGTCTCCTCCGCAATTGTTAAATTCATCATAAAAACCATCACTATCTTTGTCAAAATCTGCAATGCAATTATCGGGAGTTTCTCCTTCATCACAAATCCCATTATTATTACAACAACCAGTAAAACCAATTAAGCAAATTACTCCTAAAAGAAATGTGTATTGTGATGATTTTTTCATTTATGGCACCTCTAATTGTGATTAATAAGAACTCAGAAAATGTATTATATATATCTTTCTAAAAAACTATATCCTCTTCTTAATTACTTTTAATCTTGAGAAGTTCTCTCTTTCAATTTCTTCAAGACGCATTCTAATGTATGCTGCAGCTTCTTCCATTCTTGGAATTACAATCTGCTCAAGAGCATTTACTTTTCTTTTCGTTTTTTCAATTTCGTTTAGAAGTTTCTTTAGAGTCGTTTCGACTTCTGCTGCAATAATGACATTACTTACAACTTTCTCATATGCTAAAGACGCTTCATCGATTTTAATAGAGGACGATAAGAGCCCATATCCTCTTTCCATGAAATGTTTTGAAACTGTGGTTCCTGATATTTTTGGAACTCTTAATCCCATAACGTTTTTTTCGCTTATCTCTACTGTAGGGATGTCTTTAATACCGAGTGCAATTGATTTGATATGCATGTCGTTTTCAACTGCCCTAGTAATTGACATTTTGTGAAGAGCTTCTTTGTATATGTCAGTAAGTTCACTTCTTGACTCTTTTACTTTCTTAAGTATCTCAAAGAATTCAAGAATTAAACCATCCCTTTTCTTTTTGAGCAGATTATAACCTGATTTAGCAAGTTTAATCTTTTTCTTTAAAGTAATGAGTTCACTTCTTGTTGGTTTAATGTCAAGAGCCATTCTATTCTTCAGTACCTTTCCACATTTTATCTTTGATTTCAGGAGATATCCTAGTCAATTCTCTTTTTGGGAATTTAGATAACAATTTCCACCCTAAGTCTAGTGTTAGTTGAATTGACCTATCGTCTCTGTTTCCTTGTTGGACAAATTCAACTTCAAATTCTTGTGCGAAGTTAAGTAGCCTCTTATCACGATCGGATAATGCTTCCTCTCCAACAATTGCAACTAAACCACGTAGATCCCTTCCTTCAGCATAGAAAGAATAAAGTTGATCGGAGACTTGTTTGTGGTCATCTCTTGTTTTCTTAGGTCCAATACCTGAATTCATAAGTCTTGATAATGAAGGTAGTACGTCCACAGGTGGATAGATACCTTTTCTATGGATTTCTCTTGAAAGTACGATCTGACCCTCTGTAATATAACCTGTTAAATCAGGAATTGGGTGTGTTATATCGTCACCGATCATAGTTAAGATTGGGAACTGTGTAATTGATCCCTTTCTTCCTTTGATCATACCAGCTCTTTCATAAATAGAAGCAAGGTCTGTATACATGTATCCTGGGTAACCCCTTCTTCCTGGTACTTCTTCCCTTGCTGCTCCAATCTCTCTAAGACTTTCACAGTAATTTGTTAAGTCAGTTAAGATAACTAAAACGTGCATATCATGCTCGTAAGCAAGATATTCTGCAGCAGTAAGAGCCATTCTTGGTGTAATAAGTCTTTCAACCGCTGGATCGTCAGCTAAGTTTAGGAAAACTACTGCTCTTTGAAGAGCACCAGTTTCTTCGAAATCTCTCATGAAATATTGAGCTTCTTCGTTTGTAATTCCCATACCTGCGAAAACTATAGCGAATTTCTCACCTTCTCCAACAACTTTAGCTTGACGAGCTATTTGAAGAGCAATTTCGTTGTGAGGTAGACCAGATCCAGAGAAAATAGGTAATTTCTGGCCCCTTACTAAGGTATTCATCGCATCAATTGTTGAGATTCCAGTTTGAAAGAACTCTGATGGAGAACTTCTTGTGTAAGGATTTATAGCTGCACCGATAATATCTACACGTTTTTCTGGTACAATTTCTGGTCCATTATCTATAGGTTTACCTGCTCCTGATAGGATTCTTCCAAGCATATCTTTGGATACTGAAAGTTTAATATTTTCTCCAAGGAATTTAACTTTTGTTTCTTTATCAATACCAGATGTTCCCTCGAAAACTTGGACAACTACAATGTCTTCTGATGTATCTAGTACTTGACCATTTTTTACTTCTCCAGAAGGGAGTTGGATTCTTACTAAATCAGCGTATCCTATGGGTTCTGTTTTTTTAACATAAATTAATGGCCCTGCGATTTTTTCTATTGTTTTATACTCTTTTAACATTGCGATCACCCAAGTTTGTTAAACTCTTCTCTCATTTCATTATCAACATCTGTGAGGAGTTTTTCATAGTCTTCTTCGAATTTTGCGTTAGCAATCTTATCTTTTGATTTAGTATCCAAAATTTGTTTAACTCTGAGTCCGCTTGATAATGCGTTTTGAGCTAAAGTTTGGAAGTGAAGAATCGATTTAACTAACATATATGTTTTTGGTAGAGGAGAGAATGTATCGACCTCATGATAAGCGTTTTGTTGAAGCACATTTTCTCTGATTAGTCTAGCAACTTCCAATGTAAGCTGTTCTTTTTCTGGAAGTGAATCTGAACCAACTAACTGAACGATTTCAAGAAGTTTCTCTTCTTCTTGTAAGATCTTCATCGATGTATTGATTAATTCCATCCAATCGGAAGCAACTTCTTCTTTGAACCAAGGTGCTAACTGTTTAAGGTACAAAGAATATGAGTTCAACCAATTAATCGATGGGAAGTGTCTTCTTTGTGCAAGTTTTGCATCTAGTGCCCAGAAAGTTTTAGTAACCCTAAGAGTTGATTGCGTCACTGGTTCTGAGAAGTCTCCACCTGGAGGAGAAACTGCTCCAATAACAGATACAGAACCTTCTTTATCTGTTCCTAGAGGAACAACTCTACCAGCTCTTTCGTAGAACTCTGCTAATCTTGTTGATAAATAAGCAGGATAACCCTCTTCACCAGGCATCTCTTCTAATCTTGATGAGATTTCTCTCATTGCTTCTGCCCATCTTGATGTTGAGTCTGCCATTAAAGCTACAGAGAATCCTTGGTCACGGTAGTATTCTGCTATTGTAATACCTGTGTAAATAGAAACTTCTCTAGCTGCAACTGGCATGTTTGAAGTATTTGCAATTAATGAAGTTCTATTCATTAATGGTTTGCCAGTTCTAGGATCTTTAAGTTCAGGAAACTCTGTTAGAACTTCAGTCATTTCGTTTCCCCTCTCACCGCATCCAATGTATACAATAATATCTGCATCAGACCACTTAGCGAGTTGTTGCTGTGAAACTGTTTTTCCTGCTCCGAAGGGTCCAGGGATTGCGGCTACTCCTCCTTTTGCAAGAGGAAAGAAACCATCAAATATTCTCTGACCTGTAATAAGTGGAATTACTGGCGGTAATTTTTGTTTAACAGGTCTTGGCTTTCTAACGGGCCATTTTTGCATAAGTTTCAGCTCGGTTCCATCTTCAAGCTCACCAATGTTTTCTTCAACTGTGAAACTTCCAGATTTGATATCTTTTATTTTTCCACTGGTGTTTGGAGGAGCGAGGATCTTGTGAATAATACCAGGTGTTTCTTCAACTTCACCTAGAATATCTCCGCCTGTTAGATCATCTCCTTTTTTCTTAAGTGGCTTGAAGTCCCATTTTTTCTTTCTGTCTAATCCAGGAGCGTCAATACCTCTGGTAATGAAGTCACCCATTATCTCTTTCAATACAGGTAACGGTCTTTGAATTCCATCATAGATTGAAGTTAAGAGACCAGGTCCCAATTCTACTGATAATGACTGTCCGGTGTTAACGACTTCTTCATTAGGTTTGATACCTGAAGTATCTTCATAAACCTGAATAATTACGTTATCACCATCGATTTGAATAACTTCTCCCATAAGTTTTTCTTTTCCTACTCGAACAACATCATACATCTTTGCTTTTAGATTCTTAGCAACGACGACTGGTCCGGCAATTCTGTATAGTATTCCTTTTTCCATGTTTTACCACCTATCTATTCCACACATCTACTCCGATTGATTTTATTATCATTTTTCTTAGATCGTCTTCCATTGGTTTTTCTGAAAGGATGACTCCAACGGGATTGATTGATTCTTGAACAAATTGAAGTTGATGCTCTTTAAAATTTTTCATAATATTTTGATCTATGATCACTATACCAAATCTCTTATCACTCATTACTTCTATTACTTTTTCTGGTTGGTTAGTTTCTACTGTGTTTTGAATTCCAGCTAACTGAAATCCCAAAATGAATTTACTTTCTCCTACAACAGCTAATTCTGACATTAAGCGACCACCAGTTGACTTGAAATGAAATCTTCTTCTAGTCCAAGTTGTTTTCCACGAATTATTGTCTTCAAATTTTCTACTTCAAGTTCCTTAGAAAACATGAAACCTAAGATTACATCAATTGATAAAGGATATTGATGGGAGAGTAAAGTTGTTTTACCAAGCAAATGACGCTTCATATCATTTTCGAAATCAATAAGAGATTTTGTTTCATTGAATTTTTGTAGTGATTCTTTTGCAATCTTTTGGTAAGGTGTTTTCTTAAGATTTCCAAATAACTCATCTAGATCTTTAGAATTAAACACTTTTGAGTTTGGAAGAACAGGATCATCCCCTACTTTAATTAGAGATTTATGGATAATATCTTTTGATACTTCATTTCTAACTAATCTTACTAAGGTTATCAGATTTTTTATTTCAACTTCTGCGTTTAAGAAATCCCTAAATAGTGTTCCAGTTTTTGGAAGAATTTCAACAAAAGCTAGTACCTCGTTATAATAAATCTGATCTAATTCATTTTCAAGGAAAGAAGTCCCTTTTTTATTGTAAATCCCAATGATTTCTTTAGCATTTGATACAGCAACTAGTCCAGATTTTTTGATTAATTCCTCAACATCTTTAATATTTAGCAATTCATTAATTTTTGATTCATTGATATCTCCAATTGGGACTAGGAAGTCTTTTGTAACGTTGGGATCTGCATTTGTTACAATTCCCCTAATAATTGTTTTAATGTTTTCAAAATCCCATCTTCTTAGGTAAAGGTTAATTACTTTCTCTAAGTCTTCTCCAGAGATTCTTTTTAATTTCGCCATGGAGTTTTGTAAGTTAGCATCAAGGGCAGACTCAAGTAGATCGACACCCGACAACTTGGATGCAAATTCATCAATTTCTTTTTTATAGATTGATTCCTCAAGAAATCTAGAGATTTCACCTAATTCCATCTTTAGGATCTTATCATAATCTGATCTCCTAAGTAAGGAAGTCTTCATTACTCGTGTACGTACATACACATATGGATTTTCCCGAAGTCTCATTTTAGTAATGTCTTGTAAATCTCCTGGGAATGTTTTTCACTCAATTCATTCAGCAATGTGTCAAAACTTAAATCTATAGATATTGAGCCATCCTTATTCTCTGCGATGAATCCACCAATAATATTGGTTTCTTCAACTTCATATTTCCCACTGAAAAAAGAAGCATCATCTTTTCTACAGAGAATCTTGCCAATTTCTAGCTCAGCTTCTGCTTTCTTTAGAAGTTTCTCAACGATTTCTTCCCTCTCGTTTGCCTTCAAATTTGAAAGGCGTGTTTTGGTTTTATCCAAAACATCTTTTATCAATCGTTTTTCCTCCGAAAGCAAGTTCTTTTTTACTTCAAGATTTGCTGCTGCTATTTCACGCATTTCATTTTCTTCTGAAGATTTCTTGATGTTTTCAATATCTAGTTCCTTTTTTTCAGCTTCTTGTTTTTTTGCTTGATCCATTATTTGAGAGGCTTCTTCATTAGCCTTCTCAATAATGGCATCCTTTTCTCTACTTGCTTCGTCGAGAAATTCATCTCGAACTTCTTCAAGACCCATTTACGCACCGCCGCCTAAAAAGACGAGTATTAAGATCGATATAACAAATCCGAAGATAACTATTGTTTCTGGAATAACGGTTAAAATTAAACCCTTTCCAAATAGTTCTTCTTTTTCTGCCATCGCTCCTATAGCTGCGACACCAATTGCCTTTTCTGCGTAAGCAGCTGCTATTGCACTTAAACCAATAGCGAGACCAGAGCCCATTGCAATTAATCCAGCGTCTGCCATTTTTTATCCCTCCTGTATTTTCTTATCCCCGAAAGGGGCGTATTGTAATCCTGACCCGTGGAAAAACTTTGAGAAAAATTCCACGTAATGCAACCTTACTGAGTGTAAGAATGGTCCTATAATGCCCAACGCAATGTTTATTGCGTGGCCAATTATTCCTACCAGGATTCCTAGGACAATGAAAATGCCTCCTTTATGTAACATAGGCATTACAAAGTGTTCGTTAACAACTAATGCAAGATAAACTGATGCAAGTCCGACAGCACCAAGACGTGAATAAGATAACATATTACTAAACATTGTTGGGAGTTCTATTGGTCCTTGTACTCCTTCCCCTTTGTATAACATTACTACTGAAGCTGCCATGACTGCTGCTCCAATTCCCCAGTGGAATGAAACAACATCCATTAATGAGAGGATTAGTAGTGCAATACCACCTTGGAAGGTAAGCCAACTTAGTTTAGCATAAATTGCTTTTTTCAATCCATGACTTTTATATTCGTTAATGAAACCTAATATGTAACCCAGATTGACATGTAAGAATCCGATAAATACACCTAGTGCCAATACAGCTGGAACTTCGTTGCCTCCAAGAGATATGTTGCCTGTTACACGGCTTAATAGGTGTGGAAAATGGAAATGTCCAATTTCTTCGAATCCAAGATATTCACCATATATCAATCCAAATATGATCGTGAAAATGGCTGCTTGGGACATTGAATTCAATAAACCCTTTGCACTTGGTAATTTCTTCTTAAGATAAGTAAATAAGATTAATAGTAAGATACCATAAACGACATCTCCCAACATGATTCCAAAGAATAGTGGGAATGTTATGAACAACATGAATGTAGGATCAAGTTCTTTGTATGAAGGTAGAGAATAAAGATCTAAAAAGAATTCAAAAGGTTTCATCAATTTTGAGTTTCTTAACTTCACAGGTATTTTATCTTCTTTCTTGACTCTAACCTTTTCTACATATAACTTACCCTTAACCTGTCTACTAAGTTCTTTCTCAACATAATCAAACCGCGATGTTGGCACAAATCCTGTAGCAATTAATGAGTTTTTAGTTGAAGCGAATTTTAATGGAGCTTCAAGTCTTTCTATTCTTTGTGAAAGTTCTTCTTCGTTAGTTTTCAAGAAAATGTCCCAATTTTTCTTAATGTCTTCAATGTCTTTAACTGCTCTGTTCTTATCCTTTTCAAGTTTTCTTATACCCCTATCAATTTTATTTATTTCAGTCTCAACGTTAGATTTACAATATTCAAAAGATTTTATTTCCTCTAGATCAGTAATTGATGATCTGATTTTATTTTCATCTTCTTTTTTGAAGAATACCCCGAAAATCGTTTTACCTTTACCTTCTTTTATTGAAATTTCATGGGGTAATGAGGAAGGAATATTAACCGATTTTGCCTTTCCAATAATATAACCAATCTTCTTGAAATCCTTGATAATACTTGTTGGAAGTTTTAATGATTGGAGAATTTGTAACTTTTCTTTTTCAATTATCAGTTTGGAAATTTGATCGTTAGAATCTTTTATCTCTACGTTCTTCTCGATTACATGTTGATTTAAATCATCTACTAGCTTTGATATTTTGTTATAATTTTTCATTACTTTGGTTTCGTCAGTTTTTATACCATTAATTTTTAATAGGTTTTTCACAGCTCTAATTTTAACAATTAAAGAAGCAACTTTCTCGGATTCTTCTTGAGGTGAACCAATGTCTAACTCTTCTGTTTTAGAATGTTCTGATATGTGTAAAACGTTCAGGTTATAGAGTTTATCAATGACCTTGGGCATTAATTGTTTTGTAGTCATCACTACAATTTTACTCATTGGTTCTGGTGTTATCATATTGCATCTTTAAATTTCTGCAGAATAAACTCTATGGTTTTATCAGCATTAGAAGCCGCTTTTTCTTTTAATTTGTCAATATCTTTCTCGGATTTTTGAGATAGGCTGTTCTTTTGCTTATCTGTCTTTTCACGGCTTTTTTTAGATATATCTTCACCTTCTGCCTTTATATCTACCTTTGTTTTGTCAGAAAGGTCAGCAGCATCTTTTCTAGCTTTTGTAAGAATTCCATCAGCTTCTTTATTAGCTTTCTCAATGATTTTTTCGCCTTGATCTTCGGCTTTTTTTATTTCTTCAATAAGTTCAGTATCCATCTTATTACCTTTCCCCCTTTTTTTTGAATGCTGAGTATGCTTCGAACTAATATGGTGGGAAAAGAGGTTATTTATAAATGTTGTCACTAATATTTAGCCTATAGAGCTCCCAATAGAGTCTTTTGATATTCTGAGAACATTATCGACGAAAGATTCAACTTTGGACTCATGACTGACTATGATGATTTGGTTCATATTTAACTCATTTAGGACTTCACGAACCTTATCTAATTGCTCGGTTGAGAATCCATCAGTAGGTTCGTCAAGAATGATTATATCCTTTGTTTTTATTGTGGATACCAAATCGTTAATGACTTTATTTAATGCGAGACGATATGATAAAGCAACAGATGTTTTTTCCCCTCCTGATAAGGATTCTAATGAGGTTTCATATCCATTTTGTTCGATAACTGGTGTGAATTCATCATCAAGTCTAATTGTGATGGTCTCATCTTCAATGAGTAGCGAAAACCAACGTTGGACAAGTTCATTAAAATCTAAATTAATTTTTACCATAACATGTTTCTCAATGTTCTTTACTAGGTTGATAAAGAAATCATCAATCCATGTTTGGATTTGAGACAATCTCATTAGGTCTTCTTTCAATTTCTTTTTAATTTCAATTTCTTTTTCAATTGAAGATTTTTCAGAATTAATTACGTCAATGTTTTTATTATGGGATACGATTTCCAAATCGAGAGCATGTTCCTTATCAAGTAACTTTTCCACTTCTTTTTTTGTGTTGGAGAATACCTCTTCTAAATTTGAGAACTTTTCAATTTCAGAATTTAATAGGGATTTCTTTGTATTTATTTCTCCTACTTTAGTTTTAATAGTTGTCTGTTCTTCTTTGAGTTTATTAGATCTCTCTTCAAGATTTTTTATTGTTCTTTGTTTTGATTCTATAACAGCAAGTTCTGCCTCCATTTTTCTGATTTCATCAAGGTTTTTCTTTTCCCTGATGAATTGAGTCTCAAAATCCTTTAGTTTTTTCTCATTTTCCTGAAGAATTTCATTAATATCTTTTATTTTTGAATCTTCTCTGTTAATAATCGATTTTTTATGGTCTGGATTTACATTTTGAAGACATACCGGGCAATTATTTAACTCTTGGATTTTCTTTTTGGTTGTTTCTGAAAGTGAAATAGTAGCCCTGATTTGACCAATTGACGCAACAATGTCTTTTGTTTTATTGTCAAGTTCATTAACAATACCTTCTTTAATTCTTCTTTCTTCATGGACATTTATTTTAGTGGGTTCAATCGTTTCCGTTTTTATTTGGGATAACTCTTTCTCTATGGCTGTGAGGTCTTCTAGACCACGTCTTTTTAATTTGATAAGGTTGCTAAGTTCAACTTCAAGGGTAGCGAATTCTTGTTTTGTTTTTATTAAAAATTTAATATCCTTCTCTAGGTTTGTTATCTGCTCACGTTTGCCTTTTAATTCAGTGGTTATTAGTTCTTTTTTTGGTATTATCTTTTCAAGTAATTTTTTTGAAGATTCTAAATCCAGTTCAAGTTTTTGTTTTCTTTCTAGTATTTCAGAATAATTTGAGACCTTGGTTTCGATTATCTTTTTTCTTTCTTTTAAGTCTCGAATTAAAATGGAAGCATTTGTAGCTATGTTTTTATATTTATCAATGTTGAAAACCCTTCTAAGGGTATCCAATCTAACTTCCTTGCTCTCAGTGAGAATTGATTTCATTTCTTCTTGAGGCGTGTATACAGTATATCGAAAAAGATAATCTTTTGGTTTTGAGATTATATCTTTTGGGTAACCTAATAAAGTTAAGATTTCAGCTTTTAATTCTACAGGACTGCATTCTTTTTTTTGTCCGTTTATAATGATGTATCCTGAGTCTTGCTTCACATCATCTTTGGATCTTTTTAAAGTTCGTTTGATAATAATATCTTTATTGTCAACTTTGATTGTGAGTTCAACAAAACCTTCTTTTTTCCCATGCGCTAGTAACATACTACCAGATAAATCCCCCCTTTTTATTCCGAAGATGGCAAATTCAATTGCATGGAGAATTGATGACTTTCCAGATCCAATGTCACCAGAGAGAAGTGTCGATCCTAAAGGAAAATTTATATCTTGGTTTGAGTATGATCTGATATTCTTAATCTTAATTGACCTTAATTGCATATACCCTGGGTTGTTTTTTATGTATTTAAGCGTATCCATAAACTTTAAATATCTGTTATGTTTAGGATTGGTTTATGATGAAAAAAGAGGAACATAAAAAGAGGAAAATCTCAACAAAAGAGATAGTATTAAGTTTACCATTTGCAGCTGCTTTTATTTGGTTTGTGGGTTTGGTTATAGATACTAATTCAGCCCAACAAAATCTTCAGTTATCTCCTGGAAGGTTTAATGCTTTAGTTACTGTCTTGTTTATATTCATATTAATATATGGTGCTTTGTTGTTCTATATTTTTTGGTCTCTTAGAAAGGAAGAAGGAATTGAGAAAGAGATGCAGGCGAAAGTGAGAAGAATTAAGGCATCATCTGAGGCTATTACAAAGAGATCTAAAAGAAAAGTTAGTGTTAGGAAGCCGGTTAAAGGCAGGAAAGCCAAAAAAAGATAGTTATTTACTCATTCTTTCCTTTAATTCATCTATCATTTCAACTGGATAGGGATCTGTTCTTTTTCTTAAAGCTAAGAAATATGAGACATAATCTAAGAAGTATATTGTTGCAAATACTCTTGAGAATAAAGATGTCCCGACAGTTTTAATTGATACGATATCTACAGTTCTTTTCATAATATCCTTCGAGATTTTGATTCTTTTTTTAATTCTTTCATGGTCCTCTGAGTCTTCAATGAAGATTGTAAGGTATTGTCTTCTATCCATAGTTTGATATCCAACAATTTCATTGTGATTAAGTTCTGGGATTGTGTTATTATAAGCAGGTGATTTACTATTCTCGTTAATCTGGGTTTTGAATCTGTAAGCGATTGGTTCAAAACGAGGAGAGGAATAGATAATTGGGAGTTTTCCGTCTAGTTTTGATGCCAATTCTTTAGCTTTTTCTTTGAAACTTTCTCTCTTAGAGGCTAAAATTGATAATAGTTCATTGATTTCTTCATTTCTAATTGTGATAAGATCAGAATTGGATAAAACTCCAATAAGGGTAAAGAAAAGATATCCTAGGGCATATCTTGGAGGTAAACCAGAAGGAATTTTGATAACTTTATCAACTTGTTCGGCTAATTTTCCTCCAGAGGTGATTCCAATTATGGAACAGTTCCTTTTTTTTGCTTGTTCAAGTAGGGATAGTGTTTCCTCAGTGTTTCCTGAATAGGATATTAAGAAGACTAATGAGTTTTCATCTACAATGGAGGGTAAGTCATAATCTCTAACAACAATTACTGGAAGGTTTGATTTTTCCATAAAGATTTTTAGAATATCACCACTAACAGCAGAGCCACCCATACCCCCAACTACAATTCTGTTGATATCTCTTCTTCCGGTGATACCTTGGGGTAATGTAAGAGATTCGTTAATTTGTTTTGGGAAACTATCGAGAAGTGCAACCATATTAGATTTATCAGTAACCATATAAATATGATTCGGAAGCTGAAATAAATACTTTTCGATTCATAACATTTAAAAAAGGACAGATTTCTCCATAGATTAACTCGATGTGGGTAGTAGCTTACCTGAAGAGTAAATTGTAAAATGGAGGCTTAAAATGGCATTGTATAAATATATAAGAGATATTTGGAAATCACCTGAACAGAGTTCTGAGTTAATAAAAAGTAGACTTATTGAATGGAGAAAAGGAGCTTCTACAGTAAGGATAAAAAGGCCTACTAGACTTGATAGAGCAAGGTCACTAGGTTATAGGGCTAAGGCCGGAATAATTTTAGTAAGGCAAAGGGTTGCTCGTGGTGGAAGACAAAAAGAGAAAATTAAGCATGGAAGAAGGCCAAAGAGATTTGGAAGGAAAAAAATTGTTTCAAAGAACTTAAAGATGGTTGCAACTGAAAGGGTTTCTAGGAAATATCCCAATTGTGAGGTTCTAAATAGCTATTTTGTCTTAAAGGACGGAAAGTATGCTTGGTATGAAGTTATCCTTTTAGATAGGGAGCATCCTGTTATTAAGAGAGATTACATTCTAAGGAGAGTTGCTGTTCAGAAAGGAAGGGCACAAAGAGGATTAGTCTCAAAATAGTAAAGGAGTAATATAAACTTCTACAAGTGCACCAATCAATAATAGAAGTAGCGATAGTATTGTAAGGTCTAGTGAATCTACTAAAACTTCTTTGAATCGTTTACTTTTATAATCATGTCTTATTATTGCTATTGATATAATTCCTCCAGCGAGAGCAGCTGTGAAGTATGCCGCTATTTCGAAAATCCCATGCGTAAAATATCTAAAAAAACTCGAGAATATTGCAGTAAATACTCCACCAGATATTAATGCAGTAATTAAATTACCCATAGCTGCACCAATTACTGAGGCGTTCCATGCTAAAATGAAAATGGCACCTGCACCGTAGAAGAATGAAAAAAGTAATGCAAAGAAAAGCACTTTTAAGTTATTGAAGAATATAATACCTAAGAATTTTTCAGAGGAAATAGCATTCCCTGTGACAGAAATATCAGCAAGTTCGTTTCCAGTGACCACATTTCCAACGAATTTTTGGTTGACAATATTTATCGCTTCATTCTGGACCTGAAATAAAGTATCAGACATTGGATCAGGAAGTACAATATTCCAAAAAGCAAGAGCGAATGTGAATCCTAAAAAGAGGAACATAAAATAAAGCAAGGTTTTTGTATGAGATTTAAGTAGGAGTTTTTTATCTTTGAACTTCATATCCTTTGCTTCTTCTTTTGCAATGGCGCTATGTATGATTTGGATGGATGCGAGAACCATCAGAAAGACCATAACCATTGAGGAATAATCCCTGAAGATCCAGTAAGCTAAAAATAATCCTAGAGTTGCGTAAACAGCTCCAATAACTAACATCTCCCAAGGATGACGCTCTGCTTTGGAAGGACTAATAAGGAATTCGAAGACCATAGATCTTTCATCAAGTTACTCCTTTATATAGATTACGATAAGCTTTCATCAATCTCTTTTGCAACATCTTTTAGAGATTCACACATTTTTATACAATCTTTTTCAATTAAATTAACGATAGAAGTTAGTTCGTCCTGTCTTAATATGTATCCTCTTCTCTCCTTAATTACAATACCGGAATCCATTAGTTTATGGAGATGATGAACAACTGTACCCCTTGTTAAATGGGCTCTAGAAGATAACTCGTCACTTGAAATTGGTTCATTATGTTTGGATGTTTTGATAAGTTCGATGAAAATCCTAAAGCAACTTTTATCTCTATCTCTAAGGTTGAATAAGCCAAGTGAGCTACCTAACCATTGAAGTTTGTGGTTTATATTAGGGCTGACAGGCTTTTTGATGTAAATTAATGAGATATGTCTATGTAGTGCCATAAGGGGAAAAACATGGTTCATATTATTTAAAGTTTATCCGAAAGCTTTATATATAAGTCTACTTTAACTAAGTTTCCGTTGACTTTAAGTCAACAAATAAAATGGAAACAAAAAAACAAAAAGAATCAGGAAAGAAGCCGAAGCAGAGTATAAATGATATGACAGAGTCGCTACAAAGACTTCAAGCTGACTTTGAAAATTACAAAAAGTGGGTAGATAGTAAAAAAGCTAACGACCTTGTGAAAGGAAAGATTGAGTTGATTGGAAAAATGTTGCCTTTACTAGATCAAATTGAACTTGCTATTCAAAATAAAGAAAGTGAAAACTTCGTAAAAGGAGTTGAGTTGATTTTTTCAGAATTTAAGACAATCTTGGAAAAAGAAGGATTAGAACATATCGAATGTGTTGGGGAGAAATTGGATCCTTATTTTCATGAAGTTATGCTCAAGGAAAAATCAGACAAAGAGGATGATATTGTGTTAGATGAGTTGCAAAAGGGATACAAAATTGGTGATGTTGTAATAAGACACAGTAAAGTCAAGGTTAGCAAGAAATGATAAGGAAAGATATGTCATTAAAAGAGGTTCAAAAATTTATTCATGATTGTAATTGTACTGCATGTGAACATGGTTGTAAATATGGAAGCGGGATATTGATTGGCGAAGATAAAGAAAAACTCGCAAAGTTTTTGGGTATAAAAAAAGAGGATTTGGAAAAAAAATATTTAGAGAAAACAGAGCAGTTTGGAAGAATATTTTTAAGACCGAAAATTAAGAGAAATGGGAAACCATATGGAAAGTGTGTTTTTTTTAGAGAGAATAAAGGGTGTAAAATTCATGATGTAAAACCTTTACAATGTAGACTTGCAATGGGTTGTAAAGATTATGGCGAGGATTTGATGCTTTGGTTCATGGAAAATTACCTTGTCGATAAAAAAAGTGCATTATCAAAAGAGCAATACAAAATTTACCTTAAATCAGGAGGAAAAAAACTGAAGTGATGAAAATGGAAGGTATGAAGAAGAAATTGTTTGTGTCACCGGAAACGATATTGAAGTTTTTAATATCAGATGATGATAAGACTGATACTTTGATAATTTGTAATAGTTCAGAAGTAGATTTAGTAACTGATTCGTATACATTGTATGAGGCAATTGGGTGTATAAAACAGTATGACAAATTTAAAGTAAATAAATTGACTAAATTGTTAGAAGTTGTTGAATTATTGCCTAAGAAAAAAGGTGAACATGTACTAACTCATGAGAGAGTTGATGAAATAAGATCAAAGGCTTTAGGAGGCGTTTCAAATGACAGATGATAGAATAAATATGAATATTGTTGAAGGCGATGCATTTTTTGCTCACGAACTTTCAATTAATTTTAATCCGTTGCAATTCGTTTTTGATTTTAAGAGTGTGACACCAAGAATTGATCCTCGATCAAAGATGAAAGCTTCTATAAATTTAAAACATAATGTAATTTTGACGGATCCTTACCATGCAAAGAAAATTTACATGCTCTTAGGTGATATCATAAAGAAGTACGAGAAAGAGTACGGTAAAATTGAGAAACCTAAACAACTAGAAAAATTCGAGAAAAAATCGAAGAATACTGAAGAGAAGAAAATAGAAACACCAAATTATTTTGGGTGAGGTGAAGAAAATGACAAAAAAAGAAAAAATAATCGGAATTGATCTAGGAACATCAAACTCAGCTGCGTCTGTATTACAGGCAGGAAAACCAACTATTATTCCCAGTGCAGAAGGAGCAACACAATATGGGAAAGCGTTTCCTAGTGTAGTTGCATTTACAAAAGAAGGAAGTATGTTAGTTGGTGAACCCGCAAGAAGACAGGCAGTATCTAATCCTGATAGGACTATTATGGCTGCGAAGAGAAAGATGGGGACAAGTGAGACCTATAAGGTTAATGATAAAGAGTACACACCCCAACAAATTTCCGCTTTTATTCTTCAGAAGATCAAGAAGGACGCTGAAGAGTTTATTGGTGAACCAATTAGTAAAGCTGTAATTACAGTTCCTGCTTATTTTGATGACAATCAACGTCAAGCCACAAAGGACGCTGGTACTATTGCAGGTTTAGAGGTTGTTAGAATAATTAATGAACCAACAGCCGCTTCTTTAGCTTATGGACTTGATAAATCTGATCAAGATATCAAGATTCTTGTGTTTGATTTCGGCGGTGGAACATTGGATTGTACCATCATGGAATTTGGAGAGGGAGTATTTGAGGTTAAATCCACATCTGGAGATACACAACTTGGTGGAACAGATATGGATGAGATAATCGTTAATGCTATTGTTGAAGAATTCAAAAGTAAAGAAGGAATTGATTTGAAAAAAGACAGTATGGCAATGCAGAGAATCAGAGAAGCTGGAGAAAAGGCCAAGATCGAATTGTCAACTACGATGGAAACTGACATCAATCTTCCATTTATTGCTTCAAATGATGATGGACCAAAACATCTTACTATGAAATTTACAAGAGGTAAATTAGAATCTCTTATTGAACCTATTGTTAAGAAATGTAAGGGACCATTGGAACAATCTATTAAGGACGCTAAATTAACTCCTAAAGATTTGAGTAAAATCATTCTAGTTGGAGGTCCTACAAGGATGCCCATTGTTAGAAAGTTTGTTGAAGACTTTGTTGGTCAAAAAGCTGAAAGAGGAATCGATCCAATGGAATGTGTTTCTCAAGGAGCTGCTATCCAAGGCGGAGTTTTAGCTGGTGAGGTTAAGGACATCTTGCTTTTAGATGTAACACCGCTTACACTAGGTATTGAAACTCTCGGTGGAGTTGCTACACCCTTAATTGAAAGGAATACAACAATTCCTTCTAAGAAGAGTCAAATATTCAGTACAGCAGCAGATAATCAAACTGCTGTGACAATTAACGTACTTCAAGGAGAGAGGCCAATGGCGACCGATAATAAAAGTCTAGGTAGATTTGATTTGATTGGAATTCCTCCAGCCCCTCGTGGTATACCGCAAGTTGAAGTTACGTTTGATATTGATGCGAACGGTATTGTACACGTAAATGCAAAAGATCTTGGGACTGGAAAAGAACAGTCAATTAAGATTACTGCTTCACAGAAGTTGAAAGAAGAAGACGTTGAGAGAATGAGAAAAGAAGCAGAAGCGCATGCTGAGGAAGATAAGAAAAAGAAAGAAGAAATCGAAGTCATAAATATGGCAGATTCTCTAGTCTACCAAACAAAGAAAATGTTTAAGGACTTTGAAGGAAAGGTTGACAAGAAAGAATTAGAGACAGTCAAAGGAAAAATCATGGAATTAGAAGATCTTCTTAAGCCTGAAAAGAAAGATGTTGAGAAAATTAAGAAGAAACTTGATGAAGTGAATACAATTGTGCAGAAATTATCTACTGAACTTTATCAAAAAGCTGCTAAGGAGAAAGCAAAAGAAGCTCAACCTGAAGAGAAGAAAGAGGGTAAGGAAAAAACTGATGAAAAGGTTGTTGATGCTGACTTCAAAGTAGACGAGGACAAGAAAAAGTAAGATGGGTAAAGACTACTACGAGATCCTTGGTGTTAACAAGGATGCTAGTAAGGAAGATATTAAGAAGGCCTACAAGAGGTTAGCGAAAAAATATCATCCTGATTTGAATAAGGATAGTGGTAGTGCTGAAAAATTTAAAGAAATCAATGAAGCTGCTGCAGTTCTTGGTGACGAAGAAAAAAGAGGTAGATATGATCAGACTGGAACTGTAGAAGGAGAACCTTTCAGTGGATTTGATTTCAGAGATTTCATGGGTGCTGGTTTTAATTTTGAGAATATCTTTGATCAATTCTTTGGAGGTGGAGGGGGCTTTAGGAGAAGGAGAGGACCTGCTCGCGGAAATGATTTGAGGTACGATCTTGAAATATCATTAGAAGACGCTGCATTTGGTGATAAGAAATCCATTGTTGTTCCACGATTAGAGAAATGTTCTAAATGTGGTGGATCTGGTGCTGAATCTGAGAGTGATGTTGATACATGTGATAGATGTAATGGACAAGGGATTGTAAGGAGAGAGCAGAGGACACCTTTTGGTTTATTTGCATCAACAACAACTTGTTCTAAATGTAAAGGACAAGGGAAGTATATCAAGAAAGAATGTGTTGTGTGTGATGGAACTGGTGTTGTTAAGAAGAGTAGAAAAATTGAGATTAATATTCCTGCAGGTGCTGAAGAAGGAATGCATTTGCGGTTAAGAGGAGAGGGAGAAGCTGGTGAAAAAGGAGGGGATTATGGGGATTTGTTTGTAGTGTTACACGAAATTCCTCATAAAGTTTTTAGAAGGGAAGGAAATGATATTTATGTAAAAGTCCCTCTTGATTTTGTTACTGCTGCTCTTGGTGGAGAAATTCATGTTCCTACATTAAAGGGAAGTGCTACATTGAAAATTCCTCCGGGAACCCAATCTAATACGGTTTTTAATATGAAAGATAAAGGAATTCATTACTTGCAAGGTCATGGACGTGGAAATGAGAAGGTAGAGGTTATTATTGGAGTGCCAGAGAAATTATCTAAAAATCAAAAAGAAATGTTAAAGGAATTTCAAAAGAGTACCAATAAAAAAAGTATACTTAGTAAAGTGTTTGAGTGATTATTTTATTCTCTTTGTTCCATCGATTTTTTTTATGTATTCTACAATCTCTTTTGGTACTAATTTCTCCCATTGTTTTCCTTCTTTGATAAAGTTGCGTATCTTAGTTGAAGAAATATTATCAATTAGTTCGAGTCTCTTTGTTTTGAATTTTTTTATTGGTTTGAATATATTTAGTACACGATCGTTTCCTGAATAAATAATTTTGAATTTAGGAAGAAGGACTTCTAGATGCTCTACCCATTTTTTATCGTTGTTGAAGTCAGGTATTGGGAAGATGGTGTAGTTTGATATCTCTTCTTTGATTAGCACGTTTTCAATCATTCTGGCACGTTCTTCAAAAGAAAATGGATTATCTTTAGTTTTTTCATGTTGCGATGATCCTATACCAATGATTAGTTGATCAACTTCTTTTAGAGCTAGCTTAATATCAGCAAGATGCCCATTATGAAATGGCTGAAACCTACCGATGAAAAGACCTGCTGTCATAATAGGTTTTTATGCTAAAGAGTATAAATATTTTGTTGTTCAGAAGTGTAAGAAAACAGGGGGTTTTTCTGCAAACAGTTTCATCACCTCTTGGGTAATTTTTACTTCACCAATTCCACATTTCACGGTTTCGTGCTTGATGTTTTTCACATCTTAGGTTATGATATGGTGGTTTTTCCGAATGATTTTCGCATCATTGGTGTGGTGAAGCATATTTGTCTGCAGTGCCTCACCCCCCTAATAGTATAGTGTTATTTAATTAATATATATCTATCGCATATTCTATATAGGGGGTATATACATTTTGTAAACCATTGAGAAGTAGTTCTTATTTTAAAAGGTAGTTTAGCTCATCTTTATCTAATTCATATTGCTCTGCTATTGCTTTAGCTAGGTTTTTATCATTTTTACAAGCTTCATTTATATATGGAAAATCATTTTTGATAAAATCTTTTAATGAATCGTGAAGGAATATCTTTTGTCCAATTGATTTCTTTTTAAATGATCTCTGATTTGCCCAGAATATCTTTAAGAGTCTTCCAGGGGGGCTAAACATGGTCATCTTTTTGTATTTATTTTGTTTTGAAAGAGCAATACCTGCACTTAGATAGGCATTAATGTAAACTAAGAACCTCCAGTATTGGCGATTCATGATCCTTCTATTAAAGATATCTGCTTTGGAAATATTATTGTAGGCATTCGATATATCTGGTTGAGAATCATATTCTTTTGGTAAATTTTCATCTATCCACAACATATATTGCTTGATATCTCCGCTTACATAATCAAATGATTTAATTGCAACATCAAGATCTGTAGTTTTGAAGATTTTGGTCAAAGCGTTGATGATAGTTTCGGAATGTTCTCTCTCTGAAAGGGTTTCGATATCATCTAAGGTGATCTCTTTTCCTTTAATGAAAAGACTTTGGAGATCATTAATAGAACCTCTTAAATCATTTCCAGAACGTCTTGCAATTCTTTTTAGTAAATCTTTTTTGCAATTAACTCCTTCTTCTTTGCAAATATGTTCTAATCTATCTGAGATTATGTCTGTGGAAAGTGGATTAAGTTCTATAATATTTGAGACTTTTTTTATGCTGTTAAATTTGAAATCTGAGATATCAGTTGCAGTTAAAATGAAAGGGTATGTTGAATCTTCAATGAGTTTTTGAAGAGCTTGGAGAAATCCTCTATCTTTTGCTGAAGTCGCATCGACATCATCAACGAATATTAATTTTCCCTGAGAAAATAAGGATTGTTGATAGAGAGCAGATTTTAATTTTGTATTAATTTTTTCTTTGTCACGAAAATCTGACGAGTTTACTTCTACAAGTTCCCAATTAAGTTTAGAAATTACGATATTGGGTATAATAGATTTTCCAGATCCATTGGGTCCAGTTATTAGAATTGCGTTCTTTTTGGATTTTTTGTAATTTGTAATGAATCTTTTTATTTTTTCTAAAGGTTCTTGTTGTCCAATTATTTCTTCTTCTTTTTTAGGTTTGTATTTTTCTGTCCAAAGTTGCATATTTGAAGGGTATATTTTGGACTTATTAAGTTTTTCACTTATATTCACAACATTTAAAAATTAAATGATGTCTCAATGACGAATGGACCTACCAAAAAATTATGATCCTCAAGTTTCTGAAACGAAGTGGCAGAAGTATTGGGAAGATGAAAATGTATTTTCTTTTGATCCTAATAGTAAGGATGAGGTTTATTCAGTAGATACTCCTCCACCTACAGTTTCTGGAAAGATGCATATTGGTCATGCATTTTCATTTTCACAGCAAGATTTTGTTGTAAGATACAAGAGAATGAAAGGATTCAATGTTTTTTGTCCTTTTGGTACTGATGATAATGGTCTTGCTACTGAAAGATTAGTTGAGAAAACGAAAGGAGTGAGAGCAAGAGATATGCCTCGTGAGGAATTTGTTAAATTATGTTTAGAAACACTTGAAAAAGAGTTCCGTCCTAAATACATATCAGATTGGAAAAGGATTGGAATGAGTTGTGATTGGTCAATTTTCTATACATCCATTAATGATCATTGTCAAAAAATTAGTCAAAGATCTTTTATCGATTTGTATAAAAATGGAAGGGAATATCGAAAAGAAGCGCCAACAATGTGGTGTCCTCAATGTCAAACAGGAGTTTCGCAAGTAGAATGTCAAGATCAAACATTGAATTCATTCTTTAACGATATTGTGTTTAAAGTTGGAGAAGAAGAATTAATAATTGCAACAACTAGACCTGAGTTACTTCCTGCTTGTGTCGCAGTTTTTTATCATCCAGATGATAAAAGATATCAGAAGTATAAGGGAAAGAAAGCTAAGGTTCCTTTGTTTGATTTAGAAGTTCCGATAATGCCTGATGAGAGGGCTGATCCTGAGAAAGGAACAGGAATTGTAATGTGTTGTACATTTGGTGATCAGACCGATATGGAGTGGCAGAAAGCCCATAATTTACCAATAAGGATGGCAATTACTGAAGATGGTAAAATGACTTCTCTTGCTGGAAAGTACCAGGAAGTAACTCAGGTCTAGTTGTTGCAATTATTAATTCTT
>JBHPEA010000001.1:0-97442 GCA_042577505.1 Nanobdellota archaeon | reverse complement strand
TATCATTATGATCATGAGAGTATTTATGATGGATGTGTTTTGAGTGGTACGACTTGGATGCGGTTTAATCATAATGATATGAATGAATTGGAGAAGCTTCTGAAGAAGAATTTTAAGAAATATAATCGGATTATTGTTATAGTTGACGCTGTGTATAGCATGGATGGGGATGTTGCGCCTATGCCAGAGATTGTAAAATTGGCTAAGAAGTATAATGCAATGACTATGGTTGATGAGGCACATGCTATTGGTGTGATTGGTGAGAAAGGGAAAGGTATACAAGAGTATTTTGGATTGAAGTCCGATGATATTGATGTTTATATGGGTACATTAAGCAAAGCAATTCCTTCCATAGGTGGTTATATTGCTGGAAAAAAAGATTTGATAACTTATCTTAAGTATTCAGCCCATCCTTTCATATTTTCTGCTGCATTGCCTCCGCCTTGTTTAGCTTCTGCATCAAAGGCTATTGATATAATTATTAGAGATGGTAAAAGAAGGCAGAGATTAAGACAAAATATTCATTATTTCTTAGAAGGGATCCAGAGTCTTGGTTTTGATACGTTAAAGAGTAAGGATACTGCAATAATTCCTGTCGTTATTGGTGATGATAAGAAGACATTTGAATTTGCAAAAATAGCAAATCAAATGGGTGTGTTTGTTTGTCCTATTGTTTACCCTGCAGTACCTCGAAATAAAGGTCGTTTAAGATGTTGTGTGATGGCAAATCATACCAAACAAGATCTAGATACAATATTTAATGTGTTTTGGAAGGTTGGGAAGAAATTGAAACTTATTTAAAGAAGAAAGCTAGATATTCCCCGCAACTCATGAATTTTCTACCCATTTTTTTGAATTTTTTAATATCTTTAATGTGTGGGAATGAGAAATAACTTCTGACCTTTTTTTGTTTCTTTAGTTTTAGGTGTTTTCCCTTTTCTACATCTTCTAACACATCAACCATCAAGTCACCCATTTTACTACTACATCTACAGTTAAGTGAGAATAAAGTATCATCTGGTAAGATTCGTATTTTCTTTTCTATGATTACTTTTCCTGTGTCAACTCCTTTGTCCATAACAAACAAACTTACTCCACCGTGTTTTTCTTTGTTAACAATCTCCCAGAAGTTTGAGAATAGGCCTTTGTAGAAAGGTAGATACGAATAATGTAGATTTACAATCCCTTTCTTTGGGATTTTAAGAAGTTCATTTCCAATAATTTGATCGTAATGGAATGAGAAAATTACATCTGGTTTGAATTTCTTTATTATTTTTAAGGAACTTTTTGAGTTAATGTCTTTCTTTGTGTATACCTTAATAGTATTCTTTCTTGCTATAGTGTTTAGTGGTCTTGGATAGTTCTTTCTGAAGAATATTTTATTTAGAATATTAGTGAAATAGATTAAGTAACGGTAAAATATAATGTAAAGATATAGGTAACAAGTCATTCTAACTCCATTGTCTCTTAATGTTTTAGCTAGCATTTTGAAGAAAGGGTAATGTTCGTGAGAATATTCTTTTGATTTGATTAATATTACTTTGTCGTTTTTTAGATGTTTAGCAACCTTGTTGAGGATTATGTTTGCATAAACACTGTCAAATGTTAAAAGTACTATTTTCATGATAGTATCCTTCAATTAGCTATTATTTAAAGATAATTGTTCAAATTGTAACTACCTAGAAATAACAAAAAGATTTAAAATAAGGTACCTTTTTCCCTAATGTATGGTAGCAGTTGCAGAGTGGCTAGATAGAGCAATACCTTATCATTTGCTTCTTAGTAGGCTTAAATTAAGGAAAAAATTAGACAGAATTAAAGTAAAAGAAACTGATGAAGTCTATAGGAATACAAATACTGCAAGTAATATTCATTTCTTTGCAAGGCATGGTGATCCCCTTCATCCTTATAGGGAATTTGATGCAAAGGAAGTTAATCGTTTAATGAATACAGATCGATGGTCTACTTTTGATACTGCTGAAAGAGTTTGGTGGGCTGGCCGGAATGGAATGGCCAATTATAATTTTAGAGACTCTTTTTGGTTGGGATATGAGTCATTTGAATCTAGGTCCATGGATACTCTTGCTTTAATCGCGAGGATGTTGCCTTTGGTTTTCTCTTATGGAAATATCCCTGCATTAATGGAAAATTATTCTTTAATTGATATTTCTGATTTGCTAGAAATTCAGGGTGGAAGAAAGGGCGGTAGTGCTTTGTTTAGTTATAGGGTGGATCCACAGTTTACAGCAAGGACAGATATTTCGTTTGATGAAATTGTAAAGGGCACTTTGGTAGGAATGCCAAAAGATAATGCACCCATTCTTCCTGACGCAAGAATTAAGGAATATATGAACCGCCATCATCCATTAACTATTGTAAATACCTTTTTTTCACAATTCGGACATAGGGCAGAAATTTCTGATGGAGTTTTGTATGTTGATGGTCAGGAAGTTGGCCATGAAGTATTACTGGAACCTAGGGGAACTCGCACTAGTAAATTTTGGAGAAATGTGTTTGAAGTTGTTGAAACTCCATTTTATGATGGTGGTTTATTCATGGAATTATGGGATCCTCAGAGGAGCAATCTTGATGAGTTAGTTACTGGTTTTCTTGTTGAGAAAGAAGTTAGTGTTATTGCTCCTAGTTCATTTGAGGAAGGTGAAGAAAGAGAAGTTAAAATTCTTGAAGAAGGTGTCATTTATGGTCCAAAATCAGGAGGTGTACACACTGATTGTTATCCTGCTACTGTCGTTGGAGTTGAGTGGCAAGATCTTCCCATTCTTCAAAGAATGAAATATTCATCGAGTTCGATTTTAAGTACTGTTACAAGATTTCTTGAGAGGGAAAGGGAGTTGACTGGAAAGGTCTATGAACTTCAACAGGCAAAAGAGCAAGTTCAAACTTCATATGATAAACTTCAAGAAAGGTATGCTAGAGAAAGAGCTAGATTGGGTCACGATGTTCATGATCTTAGACATATCATTGCTGAATTAGTAAATGAAGAAATGGCTTTAGGAGATACTTCAAAATTAGATACTGCCATTGATCACTTAGGAAGTGCAGCATCAATAGTTACACCATTATTAGAACAACGAATTATTGAATTAGGTGAAAAATCTTGGGAAACTGCATTTTTAGCTAGAGATTCAGAAGATCCAAAAGAAAAGGCACTGTATTTGGAAGAGTTGGGAAGACTTCAGGAAGCTGAAGCAAAGGCAATGGAGGAAGAGGCTACCGTAATAGGTTCTTTAAGTAATATTTATAGAACGTTAGCCAAAAGAACTCATGCGTTACAGAATGCAGGACCAACAATTTATAAGCTAAAAAGGATGGTCGATGCATTTAGTCGACAAGAGGATCTGACTTATGATCCAAAACGGATTGTTGATGTTGGTCAACTAATTCGAGATATTGCAAGTAGGGAGATTTATCGTGATATTCAATTTACAGTTGATGTGGATCCAAATCTTGTGTTCTATGGTGATGATAGGCATTATGAGGAAGTTCTGAAGAATTTAGTTGGTAATGGAGTAGATGCTGCTCGAGAATCGGGTAAAGAAACGAAAGAAATTAAAATAAGTACTTACGCTCAAGATGGTAAGCCGCATTTAGCGGTAGAAGACAACGGAGTAGGGATTCCTGAAGAAGATAGGGAGAAAGTCTTTGGCTCTTTTTATACTACAAAAGATAGGGATAAGGGCAGCGGACGAGGATTAGACATTGTCGACAGTATTGTGAATGCATATAATGCGAGAATAAAAATAGAGAGCGAGGTAGGTGTTTTTACAAGATTCACGATTTCATATGAGACCAGAATCAATAGACCGGTTGTTAAGTAGGGACGCTGCATTAAATAGCGATGGGATTAAGAAGCCTTCAATTCTTTTAGTTGATGATCAGCAAAGTTATTTGGATACTACCAAAGAAAGTCTTGAAGATGATGGTTATGAGGTAACAACTGCTTCTGATGGAGAAACCGCCATTAAAATTGCATCTGAGAAAAAATTTGATTTAGTCTTATTAGATATTGTTATGAATCGTGTGAATGATGCAGGTCTTAAAGTTAAAGAAGGGCTTGATGGGGTTTGTCCTGACACTCCTGTGATTTTAGTTACCGCACATGTTGGTGAACCCTATTCTATTGAAGATTTACAGGTAAGCCATGATCCTTATTCAGTTGTAAATAAAGGAGACACATATATTGCTGTAAGGGCTGCTGTTAAGAGGTGCATAGATCATCAGAATTTACTCCAATTCTATGCTTCTAGAGAGGGTTTTGCAAAGCTGGGTCAGAACTTAGCAAGCGTTTTACATGAAACTAGCAATGGTCAACAGGTCATTTATGGTGCAGCTACATTAATTGAAAGAATTTCAGATGATCCTCGGACTTTAAAGTTTATAAGGAAAATTATGGAGGAGTCTCAGAGACAGATCGAACTTGTTAAGAGACTTAAAAAAATTGGAAAAACTGAGTATAGCACTAGAGATTTTGATGTTAACGCATTCATTGAAGACAATGCAGGAATTTTATTAACTTCAAAAGGAAAGGGTGTTTCTGTGGTTAAGGATTACGATCCTGAAATACCAAAGGTATCTGGAGATCAAACTTACTTAACAGGTGTAATATTAAATCTTATTGATAATGCTTTAGATGCTGTTCAGGGTATAAAAAATCCCCAAGTTACTTTGTCAACATCACATGATCCTCAATTTGTTTATTTCCGAGTTGGTGATAATGGTCCTGGAATAAATCCTGTAATATTGGAACAGATTTTTAATCCTTACGTTACTACAAAAAAAGATGGTGCTGGAATTGGATTATCTTATTCAAAAATGCATGTAGAAGGGCATGGCGGGACACTAACGGCAGTTAATAAACCAGACGGTGGAGTTTTGATGACTGTTAAATTGCCTTATAAACCTGCATAGAATATAAATATTTATATAGTTATCGCTACTCTATAGTGAATAAAATGCCTAGTGGAATAGATGTGTTGCTGAATAGGGAAGAACAGCTTGGTCTAAAGAAGAAACCACCAGGAACACCTACAATTCTTGTTGTCGATGATCAAGATACTATTAGAAGTCAAATAGTGAGTGAACTTGAGGATCAGGATTATATTGTTCTTGAAGCATCGACTATTGACGCTGCAAGAGATCTGGTTAAGAAGAACAAAGTTGATGTTGCATTACTTGATATTATTATGGGTCCTGATGATAAGGTAGGAGCTGGCTTAGCTTTCAAAAAGGAAATTGATAAAATTTCTCCGAATACTCTTAGTTATTTTGTAACAGGAAAGGCTGGCACATCTTTCCAAGATCTTCAAGGTAATTTTCAGGGAACTACATTAATGAGGGATTATAATCCTTTTGGTGTAATTAATAAAACCGATGGTGTCAAAGCAATTGCTGTTGCTGTAAGGGCTGGATTAGAGCATATCATACTGACGAGGGAGCTTGAGAAATCCAATCGTATGCTCTCAGAATCTAATAATGATTTATCTGAATCTAATCAACAATTATCAAAAAGTGTTGTTGCAATGCTAGGAACCTATTTGCAAGGAATTTTAAGAGATGATCCTGAAGTTCGATCTTGCTTAAAGGATTATAAAGAATCTTCCAAAGTTACTCGATTTAAAGATGGTCCAAAAGAACTTGGTGACAGAGTTAATATTGCGCTAGATGGTGGGACAGGTTTTATTGGACAAGCTTATATGAGAAGAGTTTTAGAGAATTCTGATCCAAATATTCATTTGTATGTGATTGTTAGAGATGGTAGAAAACCATTTGATGAAAGGATGGACATTCCTGAACAATACAGAGATAGAGTGCATTTTGTCCGAGGAGACATTACAGAAAAACATCTTGGCATGAGTGATAGTGATTGGTCAAGACTTACTTCATCTGGTGAAGAGGGTATACATTATTACGTTCACTGTGCAGCTTCAACTAACTATGAAGATCAAGTGGAAGGCCAAAACTTTAGACTCAACGTACAGGGTGCTATTCGTGCTGTTGAATTTGCTCGTAATTGTGAGAATTTACAGAGATTTGTCCATATAAGTACTGCTTATGTTGAAGGCAAACCAGAAATTTCTAGTTCTGATGAAGAACCAAAACCTGCAGAAGAATTGGCTCCTTTAGAAAATGGGGAATGGTTGAAATATTCATTTAGAAATATGTATGAAGAGACTAAATATGGTGCTGAGTTAGTAGTAGCTAGTAATAGGGATTTACCTTTTGTAATTGTTAGACCAACCATTGTTGTTGGAGATTCAAATGATGGTTTTTGTAATGAAACTACAATTTATCATTTTGCACGTTCATTCCAAGCTGCTAAAAGGGGGTTGAAAAAAGAACCACAAGAACACGATTTAAGAATTACTATAGATCCAAAGGTTCCTAAAAACTTTATTTGCGTGGATGATGTTGTTGAAATAATGGAGATGGCAAGGGTGTCTGATTACGCCCATCAAAAAGTTATTCACGCTGCTACTCCAGAAAATATTACTACAGGAGATATTACAACAGCGATAACTTCAGTTATGGGCTTGCCAGTTGATATGGTTGGTGATGGGCCAATAGCTGAAAGAGTTGATGGTAGATATCTTGATCCGATATTAGATAGGGGGTATGGTTCTGTTGATTCTAAAGGGCTTGTTAGATTTAAAGAAGATGAAATTGTAAAAATATATGAAGATACCGAGATTGTTGAACCTTTAGTGGGAGTGTCTAGATCTTTAGGTGGGGAGGACTTAATGAATCCTGATTTTAGATTGAAACCTAATATTCCCTATACGAAAAGTGATCCTGCCCCCACCGGTACTGAGAGATTCTTGAATGCTGCACATGGTGTTTACAAAGGGTACACAGGAAGTATTGAAGGACGTG
Organism: Nanobdellota archaeon; assembly: GCA_042577505.1. GTDB lineage: Archaea > Nanobdellota > Nanobdellia > Woesearchaeales > JACQSR01 > JACQSR01. The sequence continues at coordinate 90,551 of JBHPEA010000001.1, read as the reverse complement.
ATCCTAAATGGAATGTTGACAATGTCTATGAAATTGCTGGAGAAGTGAATACTGATTTTGAATTTCACCCCATGACACAAGATAGATTAACATTTCTTTTTGAGAGGTTCCTGAATAACAGAAGAGATACAATGACTCTAAAATGGAACGTTCAAAAAGAATAATTATTATCTCTTAGGTCCTTGTAATGCAATTCCAACTTCAAAATAAACTTCTTTTGGATCTGTGCTTGCAATTTGGTATACATGGGATCTTCCAATTGCTTCCCTAATTTTATCCAATGGTTGCTTTGATACAGTTCCATAAAGTACTATTGGTTTTTTCTCTCCACGCTCAACTAGACTTCTCACACCTTTTAAAGTACTTTCTCCTGAAATATCGCTGCTGATTACAAGGGCTGCAGTATCATGTGTTAATTCCCTAACTGCTCCCCCAACTCCCTGATAAGAAGATGTATTGTATTCTACTACTCGATATCTTTTCCATAATCTGTTTGCTATTTCATTCCTTCTCTTTGAATCTCCGTCAATGATAGCGACTTTATTTGAGGGCTTTCCTAAGAAAAGATTATTTCTAACGAGCTCACTTCCCAAATGTGGATATGGGTTTTTTCCTTCTTCCTTCCACCCTTTTAACAATTTTCCAAAAAGTGGAATATTTGTGGCGTAATAAGCAGCAAGTAAATCATTTGTTGAAAGGATACCTGGTTTCCTTGAAGCAAAATATATTTGTTCTTCTTTACCCCTAAATATTGATTTATGATAAGCTAAGGTAGCATAATTGAAAACTGTTTGCCCCCAATTCCTGTAACTAAATTCAAGATTCCATTGAACAAATCTATCAAAATCGAATTCGCCTTTATCATCAATTTTATATAAAACTGAAGGTCCAAGCGAGAAAAAATTTCTATTTTCTGATCTAAACTGATCTATAGCATGTAGTGTTATTACATCCTGAATTCCAGCTGCGGTTTGAATGGAACTTCTTCTAATGGACTCAATATACCCAATAATCTCGCCATCTTTAATTATTGGATCATAAACAGACACTCCGATAATCTCCCCTTGATTATCTCTTGCAATAAATTTCCTTACTAAAGGAGATCCCTCAGAACTCAATCCATCCCTTCTCTTCATTAAAATTCCTTCATCACCTTTTACTAATTCATCACCGTATACAAGAGGTCTGGCTAAAAAATGAAATTCCTCCCCCCCTGCAATTTTCTGGTCCATCCACTTATCAACAGTCCTCTGGAGTTCTCCCATATTCACATCATTCATTAAAACTTCTTCAACAGTTATACCTTCTTTTTGAGCCTTATTTCGAGATCTCCTAAGTTGACCTTTTAGAGGGCCTTCTGTATTCCATTCAGTTAAATCAAGCGTAGTTGTTTTTCCACATTGATTCACTTTGTATCCCAGGTCATGTAGAGCCCTTGCTGTAGGTTCATCCACATAAAAAAAGGAGGGATCATATCTAATAGGTTTCCGAATTTGTTCTTCAAAACCTAAGATAAGGTCAGGTAGATTTTCCTCGGAACACACTGGCCCTAATGTTAAGGGTGCCTGAGTCCCACCAAATTTTCCATCAAGAAAGGCAATATACCCCACTCCATCCATCACAAAGTAATTTAATCCGTCTTGTAGAATTGTATGACTTGCAAAATGATGAGTACCATGTTGTAGAAATAAGGGGACAATTCGGTCCTCTAACTCCTCAACTGAAGGATTTACTAGTAAGGCTTCATCATTCTTTGCCATATAACTGAGATAATAAAGCGGGATATTTAAATCTTAGTGTAATTAACTACTATTAGATGGTTACGTAATCAACCTTAACTCATATATGCACGTTGGATGATTATTAACCCTACATTTAATTTCCTTCGAAGTTACTTTCTTATTTAAGTTTTTTTCAAAAAAGAATTTTAACAAAGAGGCAGAAAAATCATCAATTAATTTATTTGGTCTTCCGAACAGAATTTTATAATCCTCAGAGTACGGATTTTTAGTATGTTCGATAAGAAAATGATTTTTTGTGGAAGATATCAATCTGAATTCTCCCCAAGAAAGACCATTTGATTTTTCAATTAGTGATTGTATTGATTTTTTTTTGTTGGGAATTTTATTTGAATTATTAAATTCTTCAACAATAGATTTTGAGAAGTCCGAAATCATTTTACAGTACTCTTTGTTTTGAAGTAATTTTGATAATATTTCGAATAGAATTACAATAATATATGTCTGAATTACTACCCCCCTTGTATTATTGAATTCAAAAACACCTCCACCAATGTTTAGATTTATTTTTTTAAATACCTTAAATTTATTTTGTCTACTGGAGTATAATGTGTAAGAACTCCTTTTTAACCTCTCAACATCTAAATCAATATTTTTTAGAAAATTAAACTTGTAAGGTGATTTTATTCTCTTAAGTTCAAATGTACATGACTTGTCACCCTTGCAAATACAATTAGTTTCGATGCAGAATAGGGGTTTTTTAACTAAGACTTTTGCGCCCCCTATTAGTCCAGATAAATAGAAATCCTGACAATTTTTCGAAATTCCGTATATTTTTTTATAATGTTCAGCATATGTTGAATTATCAACTTCGAGATAAAACTGGTTCAAATTTGAAACCCTATCTTTTTGTTTCTTAATTTCCCCCCAACCATCCATAGATCCACCTTCCATAAATTTCTGAAAATCATTTTCTGAGAATCCATATCTGTTCATCAGAAGTTTATCTCCGTTAGAGCCGTTTAATTCTCCAATCCAATATAATAATTCTTCTCCACTTTTTCCTAACTTCATTTTTATATCATGGAAAAGACGAGTTATTGAAGTAGTAGGGATAAAATATGCAGGATCATTCCACACATATAGCACACCTTTTTCGATAGAAACTCCCCCATATGCCAATAAGTGCAGAAAAAATTCACCAACTTTTTTTACCATTATATTGAAAAAAGAGAAAACTAATATATAAAACTATTTACTGTTAGTGAAATATAGATAAAGATAAGGATTGTTTGGTTAGTCAATGTTGTTTGATTGGGTTGTTGGTTTCCAGATAGTGTTATAGGCTTGCATGACGTTTTGACCGAACTCCTCTGGACATACTCCCTGAACAATGTCTGCAACACCCCTTGATCGTAGAGCCTGTCTATGTAATCCTGAGTAGATTTCCCTTCCTTCAATTATTGGTTCTTTTGTTCTGAGATCTGAATTTTCTCCAACTGCGCGTGCTGCAAAATCCGCTAAGCCAAAAAACTGAACAGCACTGCAATTCTCAGGAAGTAAGTCTGCTAAGTAATGTGCTACATCGCTCGTACCTGGAACTGCTCCTTCCGGTGCCTCATATACTAAAAGCGATTTCTTAATATTTCCTATATCGGTAGGTGAATTTAGGGCTAAACTTTCCAAAATTGAATGTTCTTCAGCTTTTACTCCTTCAGGTACTTGGCTAGGTTCAACTTTTACTGGTGTTGGATTACATCCATAGATCAGACTTGCCAATAATGCATATAATTTTTTCTTTTTTATAGGAAATGAAGAGTTAATTATAAAGATTATCACTCAATCTTGTGCACGATAAGCCCTTTGTCGGAGATTTCTACGGGGTGGACGTCTTCGTCATTCTTAGTCTGTCTCATCTTTCTGACGATCATTGTTCTTGAGAAGTCGCCACCAAGGCTTTCGAAGTTGATCACAACCACACCATCGCATGCAAATTCGGACACTGTGTCTCGGGATAGGAATCCTGGTTCGTTGGAGTTTTCGGAGATAAGGACTGCTGTTGCATCTTCTACTTGTTGGAGAGATTCGATGAAGGCGTAGATGAAGTGTTTTACTAAGTAATCTCCGATTATTGGTGGAGAGAATACTGTAGATTCTGAGATGACATCTTTAATGGCGACGTCCTTGGTTGAAGAGTAAATTGGTGCATTGACAGTTAATGTTGTTAAAGAATCAATCACAACTCTTTTGATTTTCTCTTTTTTGATTTTTTCTTTGATAAATTCAACTGTCTCGCCCCTAACTTGAGTAATAGGGATTGTTAAGACTTCGATTTTGGGATTGTTTAAATTCCATCCAAATTGAGAAGCCTGATTGATTATATCGTCTTTTCTTTGTTCAAAACTAACATAGAGCCCTTTTTCACCATATTTAGTGGCTCCATTATAGATATATTGTATACCAAAGATACTTTTACCAGTTCCAGGACTGCCAGTAATTAAAATAGAAGAACCATAAGGAAAGCCTCCTTGTACTAATGGATCAAATCCAGGTATTCCTGTCTTAACTCTTTTCATACCAACCCCTTTTTTATACATTTACCTAGTGAGGATATTTAAACCTTATTGATTTACTTCTTCCTTACTAAATAATTAAACACTGCTGGAGATATTAAAGAAGTCAAAATACTCATAAATACTATTGCTGAGAAAACTTCGCTTGAAATGATATTAGTGGCCCTTGCAATCTCAGCAAACACTAATTCAACAAATGCTCTTCCATTCAATGCCCAACCTATAAGAAAACCAGTTCTTGATGATCCTCCTGCTAACATATTTCCTACTGTGGAACCAATTAACTTTCCGACTATCGCTGCAATAGTTAATGCACATATTAACAAAGGTGATTCTATAAATAATGACAAGTCTACATTAAGACCGATCCAGATAAAGAAGAAAGGTACTAAGAAACCAAATGCTGTTGTTTTAACTGTATTAAGAGTTGTATCATGAATTGTCATTTTCTTTTTGAGTGTTTTGAATTCTTTTGCACTCATTTTGAAAAGGTCTTTCCTACTTTCTTTATAATCGACTTTTCTTCTTTCTTCAATAGCATTATTCATGAGGAATCCTGCAACTAATGCACCTAAAATAAATCCGAAACCCAGTAATTCAGATAATAAAGAAAATATTAATGCCATTATAACAGAAATCATGAAAATATTTGTTTCAATATTTTTCTTTTCAGCCATTAGTAATAATGCTGGCAATAAATATCTGTAAACAAAAAGTACTAGGAAGGCAACAAGAATTAAGATAGGTATAATATAGATGGGGGAGAAATTTGATTCGCCTGTTAAAGCAACGACGACTGCGATAAGAAAAATACCAACAATATCATCTATGATTCCAGATGTCAGGATTATGCTTCCTAATCTTGATTTTAACATACCTAATTCATCTAAAATATTTACTGCGATAGCTTCATTAGCAATGGAAATTGAGAATCCTAAAATGACTGAAACAAGATTTGAAAAACCAAATAATTTACCGATTAGAAACCCTAATGCTAAAGTTGAAATTGCGCTAAAAAAAGATATGGAATACGATCTTTTTCTTGTTTTAACCATTTGTTTTATGTTGAGTTCAAAGCCTACATAAAACATCAAAAAGATTAATCCAATATCTGCAAATAATGATAAAACTTCAAGATTAATTGAATCTGCTAATACAATGTCCTTAACTTGTTGTAATCCCAGGATTATACCTACGATAAGAGGGGATAATACGCTTGGAAGTTTGAGTCTATTAAGTATTCCAGAAAAAACCCAAGATAACAGCAGTGCAAGTAGTATCGTATATAGTATGTTCATCCTACTTATCTCCTCAAGAACATCGTATAAAAAGGTTTCCTACTTCACGAGATATATACAAACGTTACCCTTCTTGCTCTGAATAGAGGCATTTACATCTTTTTTGAAAAGATAACTAAAAACACCAGCAATTACTCCTCTTACCAATGGATTGCTTCCTTGCAATGGATTGTCAACGACTTCCACTAATGCCTTTTTTCCAATATCCACAATTTTAATTTTTAATTTTCCTAGTCCAAAAGTCTCATAGATTTGTTCAAGTACTTTGATTTTTTCGCCTTCACTACAATCGATCTTTTTCATGTAGGTATTTACTTCATCTAGGGAATATTTTTTTGCAAGAGCATAAACTTCTTCCTTTTTTCCCAATTCAGAGATTAGAGTAGAAGGTAACATAATCTGTTTTAATCCAAGAATACCAATACTTCCATTCCCCATCTTAAATTGGTGAACAAAATCAAGTTTCTGTAAAAATGGGCTAAGCATATAGATATCTTAAGAATATACTTTATAAAATTTTAGAGTTTTCTACTTGCCATTACATTTTTAGGCAATCGATCTGCAATCCTTCCGAGAAAACCGAACGAGGTTTTAATGGGGAGTAGGTGATTCTAATAATAAGGTTTATATACTATAGTTGAACTATAGTTTGTATGATAACCACAATTCAGTTAAATAAGAATGTGAAGAATATGTTGGATAAAATTAAAAGAAAAAATGAGACTTACGAGCAAGTTATCGTTTCTTTAATTAATGAGGTTGAAAAAAACAAGAGAAGGAATAAAGATGTTTTAATTGAGAGTTATAAAGAAATGTCAAAAGAGTCTTTGAAAACAACAAAGGATTGGTCATCTTCTGATATAGACTGGGATTAATATGAAAAGAGGAGATATAGTGTTAGTTAATCTTGATCCTGTGAAAGGTTCTGAACAAGGTAAAACAAGACCTGCTGTAATAATTCAAAATGATGTAGGCAATAAATTTGGAAGTACAACGATTATTGCGCCCATTACATCAAAGTTATTCTTGAAGGAATATCCAATTAATGTTCATCTATCAGTCTCAGAATCTGGATTAGATAAAGAATCTACGATGTTGATGAACCAGGTCAGGACCATTGATAAATCTAGAATAATTAAGAAAATTAGCTCTCTTGATAATTTAATAATGGAAAAAGTAAACCTAGCCCTCAAGGTAAGTTTAGCACTAGATTAGTTTTTCTTCCGACCTTTTCATTTATCTTCCAGTTGTTGTTATAGAAATCACTATAGAAAGAAGAGCGGGCGAGGCAAATTATTCCTCTTCTTTCTTTTTCTCTTTATTTAATAATTCATCCAGAACCAATTCGTCATCCATCTCCAAATCATAACCCATATTTCAAGCACCCCAATATATAATGCGCGTTCATGATTTTAAAACCTATCCCAGTAAATATGGTTAATATGGCCAAATTTAGAAAGATATTTATAGTATGTGGGACATATGTACCATTATGACATTAGATGATAAAGACTGGGAAATCCTAAATATTTTACAAGAACACAGTGATTATACAACTAGACAGATAGCTAAATCAACGTTGATACCTTCTACAACAATTAACAACAGAATTAGAAGATTAAAAAACGAAGGAATTATTAAAAAATTTACAGTTGAGTTAGATAATAAGAAAATTGGTAAAAGTTTTACCTCTTATGTTTTAATTTCAGTTGATTTAGCCTATCTTAAGCAGAAGAAGAGAACTAAGGTTTCCTTAGCAAAAGAGATAAAGAAGATTCCTAATGTAGAAAGAGTGGATATTGTTACTGGTATTTCAGATATTATCGCTTTAGTAAGGGCAAAAGATGTTGATGAATTCAATAAACAGATTCTAACTAAGATAAGTAATATGGATGGAATTAAACAAACTCAGTCAATGATTTCTTTAGAGGTGTTTTAAAAATTTAAGGAAAGTATTAAAAACTGAATCGGGTTAGTGGATAACATGAAAATAACAAAAGATATGACTATCCAACAAATTTTCGAGGGTAATTCTGACAAAGCTTACGATTTAGCGGAAATATTAACTAATGCTGGTATGCATTGCGTTGGATGTCAAGCAGCAATGTGGGAGTCTTTAGAACAAGGCATGAAAGTCCATGGAATGAAAGATGAACAGATTGATGAGCTTATTAAGAAAATGAATAAAGCTATTGAAGATCCCTTCACTGTAACTGATGCTGCTGTTTCAAGAATAAAGGAATTGAAGGAGAAGACACAACATCCAAATTGGGGTATTGGGATTTCTGACAAAATGGATTTTGATTTGAAAGAAAAAGCTGCTGAAGGAGAAAAAGAGTATAATGTTCAAGGGATTCGTTTTTTCATACCTGAGAAGATAATTGACAATATCAAAAAAATTGATTATAAAGAGAAGTTTGTAGTAACAAAATGAGAAGTGTATTAATAACTGGGTGTAGTTCTGGTATTGGAAAGGCTTGTGTTGATTTGTTTAGTAAGAAAGGGTGGCATGTCATAGCAACAATGCGTTCTTTACATCCACACGAATGGCCATTAAATGTTAGAGTCCTACAATTAGATGTAACTGATAAAGAAAGCATAGAAAAAGCTATTAAAAAGGCAGGTCAGATTGATGTTTTGGTTAACAATGCTGGAATGAGTGTTGTTGGTGCTATAGAATCTTCTTCGAAGTATCAGATTGAGGAAATATTTGACACTAATGTATTTGGATTGGTTGAGGTAACTAAAGCTGTAGTGCCTCAGATGAGAGAAAGAAACAAAGGCGTTGTAATTAATATTTCAAGTACAGTTGGAAAGTCTGTTTCTGCTTTATCAGGTTATTATTGTGCAACAAAACATGCAGTTGAGGCAATTTCTGAAGCTTTATGGCATGAGTTAAGTAGAACAAATGTAAAAGTAAAGATAATTGAGCCAGGATTTACAAAATCTTCTTTGCACAACAAGGGTAAGAAAAGTGATATTATTGTTCCTTTTTACGATAAAAAAATTGATGATAAAATTAGAAGATTGAAGGAAATTACACATTGTGCTTCTGCACTAAGTGTTGCGAGATGTATATATAATGCTGCTACAGATGGTAAAAGGAAGTTGAGATATCAACCGGATTATCAATCTAAAAAGAAAATTTTAAAATCCAAATATGTTCCAGATTATTTCTTATTAAAAGAAGCGAATAAGAAATACCGATGATTTTACGGAAAATTGTCAGTTAAGATTATTAATTTGTATTCTGATCTCTTTTTATGAAAAAATTTATCTTTTTAGTTTTTTTAGTAGCTTTACTTTCTTTTTTGGATAGTTATGAGACTATTGAAAAGATTCCAGATCCTATACAGGTTTATTTTTGTCCTAAAGATGATTGTTTGAAACCTTTTATTGAGAATTTCATGAATGCAACTTCCATACACTGTGCTTTTTATGATTTAAAGTCAGAAGAGATTATTGATTTGCTTGCTGTAAAGTCAAAGAAAAGTGATGTTAGAGTAATTGTTAATCAAAATTATATTGATGGTGCTAAGAAAGCTCCTAAATTTAAAACAATGCATAACAAATTCTGTGTGATTGATGGTTATATCACCATTACTGGCTCTATGAATCCTACTAATAATGGAATTTACAAGAATAATAACAATGTTGTTGTAGTTAAGTCTCGCAAGTTGGCTAAGAATTATGAAAGTGAATTTCAGGAGATGTGGGATGGAACTTTTGGTGAAGGAAGGAGTACAAGTTCAATTGTAAAGATTAATGATTTTGTTTTAGAAAGCTACTTTTGTCCTGAAGATAGTTGTGAGGTGCGGGTTATTCATGAGTTGAAGAAAGCCAAGAATTCAATTAAAATAATGGCATTTAGTTTTACTTCTTATCCAATATCTGATTTTCTTGCTTCTGCAAATGTTAGCGTTGAAGTTTTGTTGGAGAAAAGACAGAAAGCTATTTCCGTTGTTAATTCAAGGAATGATACAAATCCTAAAACAATGCATCATAAGGTCTTTATCATTGATAATTCAACCGTTATAACTGGTTCTTATAATCCAACTAAAAATGGGAATACCCATAATGATGAGAATATATTGATTATACGGAATGGGGATATTGCTATTAGATTTATAAGGGAATTCCAGGGGCTATATACTGGTGTTTCTACTGGATCCCAATAATCTTTATAAATCATTCAATAGTTTCACTTGGTTTATGAAAGAGGTGTTAGTCGTTGGAGCTGCAGCAATTGATACAATTGAGACTCCATTCGGTAGGGTGGATAAGGTACTAGGTGGATCTGCTACTTATGCCGCACTTGCTTCTAGTATTTTCACTAAAACTAAGATTGTCGCACCTATAGGAGAGGATTTTCCAAAAGAACATCTAGATCTTTTGTCACTGAAAGGGATAGATGTTGAGGGATTGGAGAAGAATGGGAAAACTTTCAGATGGGAGGGTTATTATGAGTTTGATATGAATGAAGCGAAGACGTTAAGGACAGAACTGAATAATTTAATTACATTTACTGGAAAATTACCTGAATCATATAATGAGTCTGAATATGTATTTCTAGCTAATATTGATCCTAAAATTCAATTGAATGTTATTAAGCAATTGAAGAGGCCACATTTTATCGCAATGGATACTATGAATTTCTGGATAGAACATCAAAAACAAGATGTGATGGAAGCTATTAAGAATGTAAATATGGTGGTTTTGAACGATGGTGAAGCGAGGATGTTGTTTGAGACTGCTTCTTTGATAAAAGCTGCGAAAGAATGTTTACGTTTAGGACCTCAATCTGTAATTATTAAGAAAGGTGAACATGGGGCTTTACTTTTTACTCATGATAAACATTTCTCTGCACCAGGATATCCTTTAGAGATGGTTAAAGATCCAACGGGATGTGGAGATAGTTTTGGTGGTGCTCTAGTTGGATATGTTGCTTTAACTGATAATCCACATGAAAAGAATATCAGGAAAGGTATTGTATATGGCAGTTCTGTAGCTTCTTTTACTGCTGAACAATTTGGTGTTAATAGATTAAAGGATTTGACTACAGAAGAAATTGAAAAAAGATTCCATGAGTTTAGAGAGATGCAAGAATTCTAAATCTTTATATACATTTTTAAGTTCTCTTAGGTTATGTTTTATCGAGATTTGATTTATGTACCCGTAATAGTTATTTTAGTTGTAGCTTTAGTTTTTTCTGTAAATAGCTTGAATGAAAGAGATGAAAAAATGAAGTGGATGAGTATTAAGATTTCTCAAGAAAAAGGAATGTATGAGAAAACAATAAGTGATATGATGATTGAGGGCGGGATTGATTATTATATTCCTTCTGGTCCTGTGCATTTGTCTGATACTGCATTTTTTAGAGTTTTTATCTATAACCGAGGTGCTGAAAAGAATTTTACAATAGAATTAAGTCCAGATTTAAGTTATGAGTCAAAAAGAAATGAATTTCCTTATGATCAAGTTGAGATATTAGATTCTAATCCTTTAGTAATAAGAGAAAATAAAACTCAAACCTTAATTAGTCCTATGTTTAATGTTACTGGAGTTGATTATGGGACTGATGGACAGTATGATGTTAGGATTTTATCTGACGGAGAAGAATATGGTTCAGGCAAGATTAAAGTCTGGATTCTACCGACTAAATGATACCAAAATATGTGAAAATACTTGCAGCTTCGAAGACTAGATCTGTTTCTGAGATTCAAAAAGTTATTGATGATGGAATTTCAATAATTGGTGAGAATTATGTTAAAGAAGCAAAAGAGAAGAAGGCTTTGTTGAAAGGTTCCTTTGAATTTCATATGATTGGTCACTTGCAGAAGAATAAAATCAAGGATGCCATTCAATTATTTGACATGATTCAGACTGTTGATTCTTTTGAACTTGCTTCAGAAATAAGTAAGAGAGCTACTACAAAATATCCTGTATTAATTGAGGTGAATAGTGGTGAGGAGAGTGAAAAGTCTGGAGTTAATCCTACTAAAGTTTTAGATTTAGTTCGTAAGATTTCTACTTTACCTAATGTAATTGTAAAAGGTTTGATGACTATGGGGCCTGTAGAAAATCCAAGAATGGCATTTAGGAAAACTAAACAATTATTTGATTCGATAAAAGCGATGAAGATTCCGAATGTTGAAATGGAAATTTTATCTATGGGAATGAGCGATTCTTATGAAGTTGCCATTGAAGAAGGTTCGAATATGGTTAGGTTGGGTAAATCTTTGTTTGAGAATTAAAAGAGAGAAATTACGCCCTTCTTAATATCCTTAAAAACATTTGAATCTAGTTTTCCGATCTTCATAATTACGAGATCCTTTTCTAAAGAAAAAACTTTATCAAATTTAATTCTACTTGGCTTAAATAATTTCCCTTCTTCCAAATCTTTTTGTGTAAGACTTATTGAAAAAGGGTCATCTTTAATAACAGAAGTAATGGGAACCATAATACAATCATTAGTCTCATTATTATAATCATCGTTTGAAATTACTAAAGCTGGTCTGACTTTTTTCCCGCTCAGATCAGTAAAAGGGTAGGGCAACAAAATGATATCTCTTTGAAATAATTTCATTTTTTTAAATAGCCACTCCATATTTCGTCTTCTTTGTTATTCCAGACTTTATCTAATGATTTCTGGCTTAATTTTTTAATATCCTTAAAATCATCTTCAATTTTAGATGTAAATTCCTTTGTTCTTTCTAATAATAATCTCCCTTTTGACTCTAAAATAATTAACTCGTCTCCTTTATCGATTCCCATAGCTTCCCTAATCTCAGTGGGTATTGCAATTTGACCTTTATCCGATACTTTAATCGTTTTTATTAATGGCATATTATTCACCAATAAAAGTAAGAATTTTCTTACTTATAAACCTTTTGGTTTTTTTCTACCATTGGAAAGATATCGCTTGGAAAGAGAAATATTTAATTCTGAACCTAGTTTTAATGCATCCTCTTCAGTTAATCTGCTTTTAGATTTAAACTTTTTTAAAAATTCCATGTCTTTGATTTGTTGGTAGAATGCTTGCCGGGCTACTTCAGACCAATTTATTTCCGGAAAATCCTCCATTTTGTGTTTGAGTTCATCCGGTACTGCTAAAGTCATAGTTGTCATTTTATGTATAATATGTGTATTATGTGTGTTTATATAAATCTTTTCATTTATTCAATCGCGTTCTTCCACATAGTCTCGAAATATTGAAAACAATACCTTTTGAATGAGAATTAGATATTCGAGTCATGCTTACAAGAGAATGAAACAAAGAGGGATTTCCCATATTCATGTTTTACATGCGCTGAAGTTTTCAAGTCAGATTAGAAGATCTTATGGGTGCCGGAAAATTGCCGAAATAACTATTGAAAACCAGTCGATAAAAGTGGTTTTTATTGAAATGGAAACTTATATAAAAGTAGTTACAGTAATATGATTAAAATGAAATTCGAATATGATAAAGAAGTAGATGCCGCTTATATCTATTTTGAGTACCCCATTAAAGAAGGTGGAGCAAAGAAAACTGTTCAGCTAAATGATAACATAATTTTAGATTATGATGAGAATGATAAAGTTATTGGAGTGGAAATTCTTAGTGCAAGCAAGATATTAAAGAAAGATGTTCTTCTTGAAGCTCAATCTGCTTAGATTAATTTATTCCTATTAAAAAAAGAACTGGGATATTGGGAGAATTGCCTAGTGTTGGGGGTGTTCCAATATCCCAGCCGTAAAAACATTATAGTTCTTCTTTTATGTTCGCGGTTCCGACCATTGTTAGTGTGTTTTCCACTGCTTTCTGGTCTTTTCTAAATGAAATGATGAATTTGTTGAATTCTTCAACATCTTTGAAGCGTAATTTGAGAAGAAGGTCATATTCACCTGTGACGCCAAAGACTTCTTTGACGTGATCATTGTGTAATAGCTTTTGATCGATGTAATTTGACGTACCCCCTTTAACCAACATAAACACAACAAAGTTCTGGTCTATTGCTTTGTTGTCTAACTTTAACGTGAAACTTTGAATAGTACCCTTCTTAACTAATTGGACGAGTCTTTGATGGACCGTGCTTGGTCTCAATCCAGTTTTTTTTGCGATCCCCCTTATCGGCTCTCTTGAATTTCTCTTGAGCTCCCTGATAATTTTCAGGTCCTTCTCATCCAGGGCCATTGATATTTTTTATTGTCCAACTTACTTATATACTTTTCGTTTTTTGTCTATTTTTTCAGTAATTAATTGGACATATTACTCTTTTTTTGTAGAAATTTATTTAAAGTGTCTATAATCACTAGGGGAAAGGTGATCATTATGGACAAAGGAGAAACTTATGAAGTAAAAGACCTAAAATTGGCTGAACAAGGAAAGATGAATATCGAACTTGCTGAGAATCATATGGGTGCATTAATGAAAGTTAAAGAGATGTTTGAGAAAGAGAAGCCTCTTCAGGGTATAACTATTGGTTTGGCTTTACATGTTACTAAAGAAACAGCAGTATTGGTTAGAACTTTAATTGCTGGGGGAGCTGATGTTGCAATAACTGGATGTAATCCATTGTCCACACAAGATGACGTAGCTGCAGCATTAGCAGAAGAAGGTGTTAAAGTCTGGGCATACAAAGGTGAAACTAAAGAAGATTATTACAGATATTTGAAGAACGTTATTGCTGCTAATCCTGGAATTACTATTGATGATGGTTGTGATTTAGTAACTGTTGTACATAAAGAACATCCTGAGCTGATTCCTAAGATCTTAGGTGGATGTGAAGAAACTACTACAGGGATTATTAGATTAAGAGCAATGGTTGGTGATAAGGCTTTGAAGTATCCAATTATTGCTGTCAATGATAATAAGACAAAACATTTACTGGATAATTATTATGGAACTGGTCAATCAACATGGGATGGAATATTAAGAGCTACAAATATTTTAGTTGCTGGAAAGAATGTCGTTGTTGGTGGATATGGAAGTTGTGGTAAGGGAGTTTCCTTACGTGCTAAAGGACATGGTGCAATTGTATATGTAACAGAAGTAGATCCTTTTAGAGCGTTACAAGCAAGGTTAGATGGGTATAATGTCATTCCTATGGAAGAAGCTGCAAAAATAGGAGATATTTTTGTGACTGTAACTGGTGATAAGCATGTATTATCTGCAAATCACATATCTTCAATGAAAGATGGAGCAATTTTAGCTAATTCGGGTCATTTTGATATTGAGATTGATATTGAGGGATTAGAGAAGATATCTAAGAATAAGAGAACTGTTCGTCCTTTCTTAGATGAATATACTCTTGAAAATGGAAATAGGATTTTCATATGTGGTGAGGGTAGATTGGTTAACTTAGCTGCAGCTGAAGGTCATCCATCTGAAGTGATGTCTACTTCTTTTTGTGGTCAGGCACTAGCATGTGAATATATAGTTAAGAATAAAGGGAATATGGAGAATGATGTCATTGTATTACCTGAAGAGATTGATGACAATATTGCAAGATTACAGTTGGAAGCAATGGGTATCAAAATCGATTCCTTAACAGAAGATCAAAAGAAATATCTTTCGTCTTGGGAAGAAGGAACATAAGGTATTTATATCGGTGAATGACATTTGGGTTATGAAATATGCTTTAATATTTTTTTTACTGTTAATTGTTCCAGTTTCTGCTACATATAGTGAGAAAATTCATGATGATTGGCTAGTACATGGAGAATCAATTGAAGTACATGGTGAAAACTTATCAGCGTCTTACTCTATAGATGGTCAGAAAGCCTATATTGATTATGGTGGATTAAGCATAATTGTTGAGAATGATAGTTGTAGAGCAAAGGAAAATAAAAATTTCTGTGCTTTAATGGAGGAAGATTTCATTAATTATACACAAGATCGTCAATATTATAAAGGAAAGATTGGTGTTTATGCTGCGGTGTCTTTACTTTCAATTTCTAGGGTTAGTGATACAAACGCTATGGTTGGTGAGGAGTTTTCAGTTAACGTTAACATTCAAAATTCGGATGAGAATGATGCAACTGATGTTGTTTTTATTGAAAGGGTTCCTGCCTCTTTTATCATACATAATCCAAAAGGGTGTAGTATTGAGGACGATAATTTGGTTTTTAGAGGCACTATACGTAAGAATGAAAATCTTATTTGTTCTTATAAATTGATCCCAAAACAAACAGGTAATTATTCAATAAAAACTGAGTTAACATACAATAATGAAGAAGAAACTATCACTAGGATTGATGAGCAAGATATTAGAGTAACTCAAAAGGATTTAATATTGAATTCAAAATTGGAGAGAGATCAACTTGAGGTTGGAATGGAGACTGATTTGGAATTTAATCTTACAAATTTTTTAAATGAAAGTCTAACAATTACTCAATTTCGAATTGAGTTACCTTACACATTAGAAGTTACCCATGCTTCGTATAATTTGGAAGAGCAAGTAGATGGGTATATATGGGTGGGGCATTTAAATAAGAATTCTTCTGAGGAATTTATTTTAAAGATCAAGTCAATTGAAGAAGGGGTTTCTTCGATAAAAACATATATTGATTATAATTCATTTGGTGAAAGAAGGATTGAAGAGAATGAGATGGAGATTCTCACTATTCTTCCTGGTTTGGATTATCAATTTGAGATTGATAAAAAAGAGATTTCTGAAGAACATAATGCTACGTTGTATTTTTCAATTGAAAATCCTAGTATTGAGACTACGATTACGAATATAACTATAAATTTAAGTTCTAATTATCCTGGTATCGATTTTTATAAAGAAATTGAAGAATTACGAGCTGATCGTACTAGAAACCTACTTTCTCAATTATTAAGTCCCCTACCTTCTTCTGAAGATGTTGAATATCATTTTAATTTATCTATAGATTATTTTACCCCCGATGGAAGAGTTACTGAGATTGATGAAATATTTCTTTACCAGCTTGCATTTGGTGATGAAGAGATAGTTGAAGAGGATAATTCAAGTTTTTTTAAAGCTGAGAATGTCGTTGATTCTGGAATTCCAATTTTATTATATGTACTTTTAGCTTTTATTCTTTTTGTAACACTGAAGATAATACATAGGTTTAGGAAATATTAGAATGGAAATAATAAAGAATAGAAAAGTTATAGGGAAAGGTAAGTTGTGTGATGATGCCGTTTCTCAGACAATTGGATTAATGTTTTCTAAGAGTGAGAAAATATTGATTTTTAAGTTTCCTGATAAGAAAATGTCTATTCATACATTTTTTTGTTATTATCCTCTTGATTTGGTTTATTTATCGGGTGGGAAAGTAATTGAAATATGTGAGAATCTTAAAACTTATTCTCATTTTAAACCAAAGAATAAGGCTTCATTTTT
This sequence comes from Nanobdellota archaeon, assembly GCA_042577505.1. Taxonomy (GTDB): domain Archaea; phylum Nanobdellota; class Nanobdellia; order Woesearchaeales; family JACQSR01; genus JACQSR01. The sequence continues at coordinate 73,590 of JBHPEA010000001.1, read as the reverse complement.
AATAGAGGCTCCAAGTGGTTTCGTTAAGAATAATCAAATCCAAGAAGGATCTATCCTTCAACTAAGATAGCTGGTTTTTGAGGTAATGCATTAGCTGCTTTCTTTTCTTTGCTTTTTTCTTCTAATTCAAACTCTACTTCGCATTTGAAAACATCTTTAATTTGGTCGATTGAGCTTTCTATGTCTTTGATTTCTGAGTCTCTGTCGATTATTACTTGAGGGATTTTACTAGGGTCTTTAAGGATTCTTGGAAGCAGTTTTGAGATTGAACCACCTTGTTTCTTTAAATCTCCTTTCATTACCTTACCCATGATTTCTTTCATGTCTCTGGTTTTTTCTAATTCTTCCTTTACGATTTTGAAAAAATCATATTTCCATTTATCTGCAAAAATTAATTTAATTTTCTTTGGTTTTTCTTTTCCAATTAATTTTAAGACTGCACTGATATCTGATCTGATGTTTTCAATAATATCGTCGACTACTTCCACTTTGTCGTCGATTTTTGATTCGTCAAATTCTGGCCATTTTTCTTGACTTAAGAAAGGTTTGTTTCCAATCTTTTCCCAAAGTTCTTCTGTTATGTGTGGACAGAAAGGATGTAGGATTTTAAGGAACTTTTCTAAGTCTTTTTTGTTTATTTCATTTTCAAGGCTTTCAAATAATTCTCTTACTTTGATAATTGCAAGGTTATATCTAAAATCGTCAATATCTTCTGCAACTTCTTTGATTGCTTTGTTAAGTTTACTTTCAACTTTTTTACTTGATTTACTGATTTTTACAGTGTCAAAATAACCTAAAACTCGTTTAATGAATCTTGAACTTCCTTCTATCCCTGTGTCGCTCCATTCTAAATCTTTGTTTGGAGATGCAATTGAAACTAGGAAGAATCTGGCTGTGTCAATCCCGTATTTTTCTGAGATTACTTCTGGTAAGACAACATTGCCTCTTGATTTAGACATTACGTGGCCATCTTCACCGTGTAACATCCCTTGGTTGAATAACTTTGCAAATGGTTCATCGGCGTTAATATAACCTAAGTCTCTCAATGCTTTTGTGAAGAATCTAGCGTAAATTAAATGCATACAAGCGTGTTCTGCCCCTCCAATATATTGATCGACAGGCATCCAATAGTTTGCAATTTTTTTGTTGAATGGTTCTTTGTCGTTTTTGCTGTCTGCATATCTGATGAAATACCAACTACTATCAAAGAAAGTATCCATTGTGTCAGTTTCTCTTCTTGCGTCTTTCCCGCACTTTGGACATTTTACTTTTAGGAATTTTTCATTTGTTGCTAATGGATTTCCCTTTCCGAATTTTACATCTTCTGGAAGTAGGACTGGTAAGTCTTTTTCTGGAACTTTTACAATACCACATTTTTCGCAATGAATTGCTGGAATTGGTGTTCCCCAATATCTTTGTCTTGAGATTAACCAGTCTTTAAGTTTGAAATTAACAGTTCTTTTTCCCCATTTCTTTTTTTCTGTTAAATCTGCAATCTCTTCCATTGCATCTCTGTTGTTTGAACCGTCGAACTCCCCTGAATTGGTCATAATTCCATCGTCTACGAATGCCCTAGACATTTTGTCAACATCTAAATCGAAATCGTGAGGGGATATTACAACTCTCAATGGCAATTTGTATTTTTTTGCAAACTCGAAATCTCTTTGATCGTGGGTAGGGACTGCCATTACTGCTCCTGTTCCGTATTCATATAAGGCATAATCAGCAACCCACAAAGGACATTTTTCGTTTGTGAAGGGATTGATGAAATATTTGCCTAAGAAAACTCCATTTTTTTCCTTACCTTCAGCAGTTCTTTCAATGACACTTTGTTTTAGAACTTTTTTTGTGAAATCTTTAACTTCTTTTTCTATCTTTGTTCCTTTAGTCCATTCTAAAACTTTAGGATGTTCTGCAGCTAGGACTAGGTAGGTTATTCCATAAACTGTGTCAACTCTTGTTGTGAATGTTGAGATTGTGTCGATTTTCTTTCCTTTTTCATCAACAACATCGAATTCTAGTGTTACACCGATAGATTTTCCAATCCAGTTTCTTTGCATTATCTTGATTCTTTCTGGCCATTCTAATTTATCAGTCATTTCTAGAAGTTCATTTGCATAAGCAGTAGTTTTGATGAACCATTGTTCAAGTTCTTTTGGTTCTACTTCAGTGTCTGTGTGTCTCCAGCATTTTCCATCATGAACTTGCTCGTTGGCTAAGACAGTGTTACATTTAGGACACCAATTAACAGGTGCTTTTTTTCTGTAAACTAAATCCTTGTCCATGAATTTTAAGAACATAAGTTGATTCCATTTGTAATATTCTGGTTCACAAGTTGATAATTTTCTTGACCAATCGTAAGATAATCCTAATGCTTTTTGTTGTTTAACAAAATTATTAATTGCTTTAGTTGTAAATTCCTTTGGATGTGATTTTTCTTTGATTGCTGCGTTTTCTGCAGGTAAACCAAAACTGTCATAACCCATTGGATAAAGTACATTAAAACCTTTCATTCTTTTGAATCTAGAATAAATATCACCTATTGTGTAATTGAAAGCATGACCCATATGTAAACCAGAACCAGAAGGGTATGGAAACATCTCTAAACAGTAAAATTTCTTCTTCTTTGGATCTTCTTTTACCTCAAAGACTTTACTTTCTTCCCACTTCTTCTGCCATTTATCATCTATCTTCTTTAGGTCTTCCATTGTGCATAGAAAAAAGAAGTGACTTTTAAATGTTTAGTGGAAAATAGCTAGAACAGGCTTGGGTTTTGTCTAAACTAACAAAAGGCTTTCTACAACTGGTTTAACTCGATTATAATACTCTTCTTGTATTGGGTAATTCCATTGTTGAAAGAATGGTCTCAAGTCTTGTTCTGCCGCAAGACTCCATAAAAGAACCCACATGGTGTGCGTTTCTTCTAAGGTATTAGGTCTAATCTGATTGATAACTGGAGGATCAATGAATTTGTAATCTTTTTGAAACAATTTGAAAAAATTCTCTATCGTATTTCTTCCAAAATTCTCTTCAATTCTAACTATCATACCATTAAATACATTATTTGGATCATAAGGGGTTTGCCATTGAGAAAGAGCTTTGAAAGGAGCGCCTTCGGCTTCATATTTTCCAAGATCTCTCATGAAATCGTCTTTCGTACTATCCAAATTCCTTTGAAGATTTTCCGTTACTTCAGGTGTTAATCCAAATTCTTCATGTAGAGATATCATCTCCTGTAAAGCATAAAGTGATATTTCAGAGGGGAGGGATTCTCCATATTGACCCGGTACTAATTGAGTAAATATGAAAATATTTCCATGGAAGTGATGGCCATATTCATGTCCAAAATACCACCAGGCATTCATAGGACTAGTAGGGGTATATAGTGGAACAGGTATTGGATTTGGATCTTCAGGGCCTGCTAATACGTTGCTATCCCTCTCATCTACTATCAGAAATTGGCCTTCATGAGGATCATTACCAACTAAATTGGATTCAATTTGACTCAAGATATCAGTAATTTGTGTTGCCCAAGAATATTGGGTATAATTGTTTCCGAGAATAAAGGCTGTCCTTGTTCCTTCATAAAGAAAGTTGCCATTATTTACAACTATTGGTTCTGGGACAACAAAGCAGTTATCGATATATGCATACACCATTGATATCCCAACACCATTACCAATAAAAGTATCTTTTTCTATGATGTTTAATCTTTTTTCAAAACTACTATAAAATTCGACAGGGAAATTAATTGGTTTTGGGCCAAAGTTATCTACTAGGTTAAAAGTTAATAATCCTCCTTTGCTTAAATTGTTGAAATGTGCATTATTTCCAAAAATTTTATCACCGGAGGAATCAATAGATACTATTGGTGTGTCCGTATTATTTAAGGTGATTGAAAAACTATTGACGTGATCATTTATGTTTTGCCAAGAAGATTCTGTTCTTACGATTATAGTATCACGCTCCCGTTGCATTAAATTAAGTGGAACTAATGTTATGAAAGTGTTTCCTAATTTAATAGAGGGGTAGTGCTGGATTATCCTTCCATTTTCATTATTATTCATAAGCCATGAATGCCATGTTTCATTTACTCCCGACCCACTAACATCTATTATCTCTATTCGATAATCTTCTCCACCACGAGTATCAAGGGTGTCGATATGGAAATTAAATCTTGGACCTGCATGCCCCATAAAGGGAACATTAGGATTCTTGACTATTAAGGAAAGTTGTAAATATTCTTTTGATACTTGCGTGGCTGATACCTCTAAGATGTCAATGACGTCATACTTTACATCATTTTCAAAATCCAACATAGTATTCTTAGTTATAGGTATACCACTAATAATGCAGGAATCATCAATATTTATTGTGGATGATTTTTCTAGAATCATGGATTCATTCTTGTATGCTTTAACACTGATATTGTATGTGCCAGGGTAATTGTATTTGTGTTCTTGTGGGAAGTTTCCTACGACTGTTGTTCCATCACCCCAGTCAAAAGAAAAAAAATCTATCTTACCAGTAGTTTGGCTATTCAATAATACATATTTTCCAAGGATATCTGTTACATTTAAGGCAAAATATACACAATCTTCAGGACAGGTTTCTTCTTCACCTCGTTCGCAGAAACCATCACCGCAAGAACCTATTATACACTTAACCCCATTTAAACATTGCATCCCCCAATCACAACATTCGTGTATATAATCAGGATCCTCGCAGAGTTCCCTTCCTATACATTCACAGCTTGATAAAAATAGTAAAGTAGAGAGTAGAATAATAATTATTAATAATTTGTTCATAACTAGTTATTTTTACAAAGATAGTATATAAAATTAGCTATCTAGGAGGGTTCTCCACAATCTCCAAAGCAGAAATCTTTTTCTTCATAGTCACAAATACTATCTCCGCAAATTCCGACTACCTTACTTGCCCAAGGACAGAAATCTCCAACTACGTTCATCCAATATTTTAAATTGTTTTCAACATGGCTTGGAGTTCCATCACAAACTTCGATACTAGAATCTATCACTCTTACAGTATTTGGGATTAAGTGCCAACTCCAATCTGCATTGTAACCATCATTCCCTAAAGCAAGATCACCGATAATCATTTTCCAACTTCCTTTACTGGGATCAATTCCGAAATATACTTCTTTTGCCAATTCAATCTCTTCTGGATCAGTAATCATTACGTTGAATAATTCATCATGAACCGCAATAGTAAACATTTGTGGTTCTACACAATCTTTAGAACAAGTCGATACGTTTTCATCAAGGTTGCACACTTCATCTCCGCATCCCTTGCATTCAATTCCATCAGTACATACCCAATCTTTGGGGCAACAATCTTTGTAGTCAGGATCTCTGCAAATCTCTTGATCAATGCAACAACTTGATAAGATTAAAGATAATAAAATTAATATGATGTATTTCATAAGGGGATAATTGGTAGTACCACTATATAAAATTAGCTAAATTTTTTAGAAACAAGTACTAATATAACTCCTGTTATCGCACCCAATAAGTTTGCCATCATGTCTGTCATTGCGTTTTGCCAAGAACCTTGGAGTTTTGATCCACCATCTCCTGCACCAAAAAAGAAGAATCCTTCTCCTTCGCCAAGGAAATAGAATCCGCTGAATTCAACCATTTCGGTAATTCCTCCAATACCAACACACATTAGAACAATTATCAAGAATTTTTTAAGATTAGTTAACTTCATTCTTTTAGGAAGGACCCTCATTAACAGAATACTAACAACAACGAATCCGTACCAGTGAAGGATTTTATCATAAGGTATTCCAAGTAGGTTTAATGCATAAAAATCTGCAAAACCTAATGCGTGTAAGACAAAAAAAACATTTGCTAGAATTAACATTCCAATGTTTAATCTTAGTCTATCAAAGTAAACATATGCAATAATAGCAAGGGCGATGAAAATAAGGTTATCAGGATAGAACCAAAAACGACCTTCAAGAAATCCTGCAAACATAAAACCTAATTGGATCAGAATTGTTACTACAATACCTCCTTTTTCATATTTATCCATGCAATTCAAGAGTATTTAACCATTTAAAAATTTTTTGCAAAAGTCTTTTTAAGGGGGGCATTAATCTCATTTTATGAAGAATAAAGTTAGAGCAAAAACTTCATTTATACTGGGACTATTCTTTTTTGTTCCTCTCTTTAATCTAATATTGGGAGTTTTTGCTATTTATAATGGTTTTAAAGCACTTAGAGAGATTAAAAAGAAGCCTGAAGTCTATGGAGGAAAGTGGTATGCTATCACAGGGATAATATTAGGTATATTGCCACTTTGGTTTGGATTTCTATATGTCATCATACTTCTTTTCCCTTCATTGGAAACTTGGTTGCTTTCACTGTAGAAATCTTATTTTCTGAATTTTTCTGCTTTCCCTCCAAAATGTTTTTAAATGCTAATATTTGTCTTGGAATAATAAGGAGGGAAATACAGTATTTTGGAGAATGATACCGGAGTTTCTGAGAAACGCAATACATTGGTCGGTTGTGTCTGGAAGGGAATTTTTCGAGTGGTACAATGCTGCTGGAAGAGATTTTCTAGATTTTACACACTTGGTTTTCAATAATACATTCTATGCTTTCTTAGGTGTTACTGTCGTAATATCTGTGTTATTTTATGTTGTAATGATTCATAAGTTAACATCTAAGAAAAAAACTCATCATTATTCTTTTGACACTGAAAAAGCACCTTATGTTTCTATTCAGATTCCAACTTTAAATGAGCTTGCTGCATTAAATTGTGCTAAAAGGTGTTTAGAATTTGATTATCCTAAAGATAAGTTTGAAATATTGATAGGTGATGATAGCAATAATCCAGAGATTTCGAAAAAGATAATTGAATTTGCAAATGCACATGAACAAATCAAGGTTTTCAAGAGGGAAAGAAATGTTGGATATAAGCCAGGGAATCTTAATAATTTATTAAAATTCTCAAATGGAGAAATATTAGTTTTATTTGATTCTGATTTTTTACCTGAGAGAGATTTTTTGAGAAGGTTAATTGCTCCTTATCAACATATTCCAGACCTATCAGTCGTTCAATCAAGGTGGAAGATAATAAATCCCAATACAAATTTGATAACAATGCTCGGTGCCACGATGAGCAAAGTGTTCCACTATTTTATCATGCCTTTTGTAAAGAATTTTGGAAAAGTATCTTTGCTTTGTGGTTCTGCTGAGGCTATTAGAAAGAAGGATTTGATAGAAGTTGGTGGATGGTTATCTGGAAGTATGACTGAAGATATTGAATGTTCAATTAGATTATTGCTTAAAAATAAAAAGTTAATTTATTTAGAAGATTTGGAATGTGGGTGTGAAGTTCCACATACATCAAAGGATTTGTATAAACAACAGATGAGATGGGCTTATGGTGTTTTTTCTTCTGTTAAAATGCATTGGAGAGCATTGATGAGTAGGAGATTGGGTTTTAGATCTAAATTTGCTATTTTCTCATTTTGTTCAGGATATATGTTTACTTTCCTTTTGTTTACCTTGTTATTATTTGGTACATTAGCATTCATTACACACCCACCTGGCCCAATGGATCTGCCAAGGTTCTTTGGGGAGATGAGTAGGAATATTTTGCTAACAAGTGGTTTGTTGATAGCTAGTCTAGTTGCAGTTATTATGGATAAAGATATGGCAAGAGTGGATAAAGTGTTTATGGCATCGTTTAGTTATGGGCTTGTTGTAACTTACTATGTGAATTTAGGTATTCTAAAAGTATTGACAGGTCAACCTATGCATTGGCATATGTTAAAGAAAGAAGGAAATGAAATTAATTCTTCTTAAAAGCTGCTGCTGTTTCTATTAGTTCGACATTTCCTAAGAACATGGATCTGCAGCAATATCTTTCTAAGCCAAGTTCGTCCATGACTTTCTTTTTTTGCTCGCCTTTCTCAACTCTCTCTTTGTACTCTTCCCATAACTGTGCAATGGGTTTTCCGCAGCTCCAACAACGAATTGGTATTATCATATAGTCAAAGGAGACCACATCCATTTTTAAAGCTTTTGGATCTTTTTTAGTCTATGTTTCCTTCTAATTCTCCATACTACACCTTCTTGAACACCGCACATTTTTGCAATTTGATAAGCGTGCAATCTAGGATTTTCATTATGTATTTTGATGATTTCACTAATTTTATCTTTCGATGTCTTGGGTAATCTTTTTCCTAAATTATGCTCTTTTAAAATTCGGTTAACTTTAATTGGACTAATATCTAATAATTCAGCAATTTTCCAGCAAGGTAAAATAGGATTCTCAAGATGAAGTATAATAGCTTCATTTACTATTTCATCCGGAATCATATTATGTGGTATCTTTATACCAGTAAAATATCTCGAATCTTGGATATCTTGATACATACCCACCATTCTTAGAAACTTGTTATATTTTTTAGGGCTTAAGCAGACTAATTTTTGTTTTAAGAGTTGGAGGTTGTTTTGTTTTTTAGAGATTATTAATCCTTCAAAGTTTTCATAATTCGTTGAGTCAATCCCTAGTCTCTTTAAACAATCTTGATACATTTTTCTTTCTTCATAATATTTAGCAGTGATATACACCCTATAATGTTTTGAAGCTTTATGCAGTTCTATATTAGATTCCCCTGCGATTATTCCCCTCATGAAAGATCTTATTTCATTGTCTTCAAAGTTAAGAATATTTTTTGACATTGCCTCTACAAAATTCTTTACTATCTGACTAAACAGATTCACTTTTCGTTCAATTATCAGAGATCCAAAATCAAAAAACTTAATTTGGGTATTTTTTGTGTTACTAATATAACTCACTTTCTTTGGATATGATTGATCGATTGGTAGATTAGTATTTTTTGCCCAATGATTTACAACCTTTTCTTCAATTTCCTTTCGGTAAAAAAAATTCAATGGTTCATTAATATTAACTTTAATGTACCACTTCCACTTTTCTTTTCCAAACTCTAATTCCCTTTCAAACCAATCAAGGATCTTATTAACTAATTTGAATTCATGGTTACAAAAAACAATTTTCCCATCACATTTCTTTCCCATCTCCGCTTTTAATAAACCCAAAACTTCAAACATATTACTTGTTCTCGAAATATACCTCGGGATTGTCCAAGAATGTTCTCTCTTTGAATTATGTTGATCAACCTGGTAATTCAAATAGATATACAAGTTATCCTTGTCTGTGTTCAACCTATAGTGATTATGGTTTTTTCCGCTAATTACCTCTTTAGGAACAAATTCTAACATATCTATTTTCTCTTCTTTCATTTTGCTAACTCCAAGAATCCCATTCTATTGTTGAGATTTCTTTTCGTTTCATAAAAGAAATCCCAATTAAGAAAAGAACATTAAGCAAAACTGTGTAATTGATTTTTGGTGTCCTCAGAAATCGAAGATTTCTGGGAACTTAGAAATTGAAAATTTCCAAGTTAACCGAAAATCATAATTTGGCAGTTTTGCGTGTTCTTTTTATGAAAGAAAGTGAATAATGATTTTTATATCTCACATGAACATGTCCGATGACCAGTGGTCTATCTTCGAGAAAAATCTTCGAATGTCCTGTGGGTACTTTCGAAGTAAAGAATAATCTGTGTGTTACTACTAATTAAAGACTAACTATCTGTAACTCTTCTGCCTCTTAGCACGAGCTTTAGAGTCGTTAGGTTTGCAAACTTCTTTACGCCTAACATCTCCTACTAACAAAGTTCTATCATAATTAAGGAATGTTTCTTTCAATTTATCTCCTTTTGAATATTGAACTAGTGCTTTAGCTATACCTAACCTTGCAGCATCTGCTTGTGAACTCATTCCGCCGCCATTAATATTAACTTCAATATCAATTTTAGGACTTATGTCTGATGCTATTAGCAATGGTTCTTGAATTTTCAATTTATACATAGTAGGTTTGAAATTATCAATAGATAGGTTGTTTACTCTTAATTTTCCAGTACCTTCTTTTAATGCAACTCTTGCTATTGCTCGCTTTCTTTTTCCCGATGTAACTATTGTCTTCATATTTTTGCACCTAGTTGTTTACAAACGTCTTTTAGTTGAATATAATTTAATGTTTTCAATTTGGTTATCTCAGCTCCCTTAACTTTCTCTGAGTTGGTAATATCCATACCATCCGGAACTCCGACATAGCACTTAATCCTCTCGAAAGCTTTCCTTCCTCTTTCCGCCTTATAAGGTAACATGCCCCTGATTATTCTCCTTACAACCCTCTCTGGGTTTCTTGGCCAAAAAGGTCCTTTTGCCATGCTTCCTCTTTCTCTTTTGTGTTCAAAATCTTTAATTACTGAATATTTATTCCCAGATACAAATGAATTTTCGCAGTTAACAATGTCTACATTCTCACCTAATAAAGAGGCTTTAGCAGCTACTGTTGCAATTCTTCCTACGATTTTGTTATTTGCGTCGATTATCATTTTAACCTATAATTCTAAGTTTTTTTCCATTTGGTTTTTCTTTTAATAAATCATTAAGTGGGACTATTGAAGCTCCGATTTGTTGGAGTTTTTCTAATGCGCTTCCTGAGAATTGGAAAGCAGAAATGGTAAGTTTATGAGGTAAATTTCCACTCCCTAATACTTTTCCAGGAACTATTATATGATCATTTTCTTTAGATACTTTTGCAATTTTTCCTAAGTTAATAGATCTTCTTTTTCTTGAAGGTTTTTCTAAATCTGTTGCGATTCTTTTCCATAAATTATTATTTTGCTCAATTGAAGCCTTCTTCAAACTAGCAATAAGTCCCATCAGGTGTTCGTTTGAAGATCCTGTTTTTTTCATTTTCCTTTCAATGCCTCAATTTCTTGTGTGATTTCGGTTGGATTTTCGATGTAATCTAAATTTTTGCTTTCTTTTTCCATTCCCGAAAGTTCGAGTTTGATTTTTCCAATGTTAACAAAAGGGTACATCTTGATTGTAGTCCTTGCGATGTTTGATATCGGAATTTCCATACCTGCTTTTTCTTTGAGTAATCCTTTATACTCAATAATTCTGTCTGGATATAGTTCATACCTTGTGTTTCTTGTTGACATAAACACAAGCGCTAATATCATTACCACCACGATGACAACCATCATGATAGCCGTGTTTGCTAAACCACCCATATTAGGGAAGTACTCTGTTATTATTCCAGCATCGGCAATTATGTCAGTTATACCGAACAATTTCGATATTACTATGACCAATACTATCAATAATACTGGAGCTAGTGATTTTACTCCTTCTACGAGCATTGCTCCCCTTATATCTGGTCGAACCTCTTTCATCTTGAAGTGCGGGGAACGGGACTTTCGTTTCGCAATTCGAACCCGCGCATCCACTAAGGAACTAGGCCCTCAACCTAGCGCATTTGGCCACTCTGCCATCCCCGCTTTTAGGCCTCTTTCAATGACTTAGTAAAATCATTGAGCATATCTTGAAATTTCTTGATTGCTTCTTGCATAATTTTTTTATTATCCAATTGTCCAAATGGTTCTATTGTGAAGATGATCTCTTTGTCTGGCTCTACTGTAATTTCTCCATTACTCGCTTCAACACAAGCTCCGCAAAGATGGCAATCTAATAAGTGGTCTTTTGAAACTGAAACTTTTTTATTAGACATTTCTAATGTTTTTGTAGGGCAAACTTCAACACATTTAGAGTAAGATTCATCGCATTTATTGCTAATTGTGATTAATGGTTTGTGTTTGTAATATACAATTGCTGGAATCCATTTTGAATGTGTTTTACCTTTGCCTAATACTGCTGTTGCTTCTAATTCTATTGACTGTCCTTTGAGTAATTGAACGATAGGGATTTTATTATGAACTGGTTTTATTGCTGAGTCTTTGCTTTTGATATCTCCTGAGTAAACAATGCCAGGTCCTTTTCCTTCCAAAGTCATTTTTACTTGGCATCTTGCACAACCTTTTCCTTCGCATTTGCATTCTTCTGGAAGGTTGTAAGATTTTAGATCGGTAGTTAAAGGGACTAATCCCAATCTATGACCAAGCATTTCATCATAAAGTATTGAGGTGTTTTGTCTGATTTCAACATCTTCGATTGCCATTGATGTAACTTCTTCCTCGATTAATCTTCTAATTGTATTTAGAAAAGCGGGTTTGACATCCTTAAAAATAACTGAAGATTTTTCTTTTCCTTTTTCTAACAGTTTGGCTTCCATCATACCCTCCTACCCCTCTTTCCACCTTTTTTTCTGCAACCATCGTGTGGAATTGGGGTGACATCTTCAATTATACCTATTCTAATTCCCATTCTTGATAATGCCCTAATTGCTGCTTGAGCTCCCTGTCCTGGGTTCATTGGACCGTTATGTCCACCAGGAGCTTTGATCTTAACATGCAATCCTTGAATTCCTTGGTCTCTTGCAACTTCTGCAGCTTTCTTTGCCGCCATCATTGCAGCTGTAGGTGAACTTTCCATTCTATCACTTTTTACCATTTGTCCACCTGATGTAATTGTAATTGTTTCTGATCCTGAAATATCTGTAATATGGATAATAGTATTATTATAAGATGTGTAAATGTGGGCCATTCCCCATCTGCCTTCTCTTCCCCTATTTGGCATTGGTCTTTGTGTTGGTCTTTGTGTGGGCCTTTGTGTGGGCCTTTGTGTTGGTCTTGGCATATTTTGTCTCCCTTCTCCTAGTTATGTGTTTCTTTGGTTTTTCCTTCTTAGGTTCAACAGAACGTTCTGGATGTTCTGGGCTTAGTAATTTTGAATAACCATAGAAGTTGATTAATTGTTCTTCTTGAACAGAAACAATGTATGATGGAGAACTGATTTTTTTGTCTCCGATTAAAATGTGTTCGTGAGTAATAAATTGTCTTGCCTGTCCCATAGTCCTTGCTAGGTTCTTTTTTACAACTACAGATTGAAGTCTTCTATTCATGATATCGTGTATACTTAACGTAAGAATATCGTCCATTTTTGCCTCTTCTCCTAGAAGCCCTAAATCCTTGACTTTTTTTAACAGACTTGCTCTTTCTTTTTCTGCTTGAGCTGAGGTTAACGTTACAAAACTTTTAGCTTGACGTGAGAATTTTTTGAGCAGGGAGTTCATTTTCCAGATTTCTTTTTTGTTTTTAAGACCGTAACTTTTGATTAGTTCTCTCTCTGTGTCGATCCTTGTTTTTTGCCAAGGATGTTTTGGCGTCGTGTACTTTTTCCGTTGTTTTCTTGGATCTCCCATTTTAATCTAGAGTTTATTTCTTACCGCCTTTCTTGGCTGGTCTCTTAACTCCCATTGCTTTTCCTTTATTCTTTCTGAAATTTGATTTTGTTTTTTGGCCTCTTGCTGGTAGACCGTGAATATGTCTTACACCTTTGTAGCATTTTATTTTCTTCATATTTTTAATGTCGTTTTCATTTGTGAATTGAAGATCTGATAAAATTAGATGCTTATCTTCTCCTGTTTCAACATCATTTCTTCTGTTGATAAGCCATTTTGGAATATTGCTCTTTAATGGATCGCTAACGAAGGTGTTTAGTTTTTCAATTTCTCTGTCACTTAACTTTCCAGTTTGTTGGTTGAGTTTGATTTCAGAAATGGAACATGCAGCGTTAGCCATCATGTAACCGATACCTTTGATCTTTTGGAGCGCAACCACTATTGGTTTATTACCATCGAGATCTGTATTAGCAATTCTAACGAGATACTTAAAATCCTTATCTTCTTGTTTTTGTTCTGCCATGTTTTATATAGCCAAAGAATTCTCTAAGAGAACCCTAATCGCGCCTAATACTAGACTCGGGCTTTTATTCTCAAAAACAAAGGTTTATTTAAAAAGATTATGGTTAGTTATTTATTTTCTATATAGAAAATAAATAATGATAATACTTAAATAAAACCCTGAGTGTCTCGTCGTGATGGAATATAAAACTCAACAAAGTTTGGTAGGTAGGTTATATAGGGCTGCAGTTTATACGCTTTCGTTGATGTTTATGACTCCAACGTGTGATTCAATTGAGAAACATTTTGTAAGTAAAGAGACTGTCCCCCAATGTGATACTACTAAGCCTGATTTATCTGATAGGCTGTCTTGTAATGATCGAAAAAATTTACTTTATGCTGAGGGTATGGAGAATTTTATTGCAAGGAGGATATACACTGCGCGAAAAGGAGATACTGTAAGAAAAGTAAAAAGAAGATTCAATGATGATGAATTGCGATACAATGTTTATGATACTGTTCTTCAAGAAAATGGTAATTTTAAACTGGTTCAAAAATCAGGTAAGTTGGTGAAAGGGTGGCAGTATATATTGGGAGATGAAGGTCGAAAACCTAATAATTCATCTTAAACCTTAGAATTGCTCCAATTCCTCCTAAACCATCTAATTGTTTTCCTCCGTCATTGTCAGAAGAAATTAAATGGACTTCACCTTTAATAGAATCGACGTTTTTCATCAACTTTTCTAACTCTTGATAATTATTATCTTCACGGGATTTCTTAATTAATCCGTCTGTAACTAAGAGAATTTCAATGGCTCCTGAATCTGATGCAGCATTTACTTCTTTCGTTCCATAAGCTGCTTTTTCATCTTTAGAAATTTCTTCGAATAAATGTTCTACCAAATTTATTTCTTGGGTTGTTCTGTCTTCCTTCATTACATTTTGAATTTCTTTTCTTTTCAAGACTTCATTTATTGCGGATTTCCCGACGGCAGAACAAGTTGCTAAGTGGATTTTTTTCTTAATTTCATCTTTGGATATTTTTTTCATTAAATCTTCTTTCCAGAATGCAGGTGATGCTAGGATTATATTATCTATCCTTTGTCTTCCAACAATTTCTTCTAATTTCTTAATGATCTCCTCGTAGAAATTTACAGATTTAACTTCAACATCTTTCTTTTGAACATTTCCTTCTAAATGGGCAATTACTTCAAAACCTCTTCTCTTCATTAATGCAATGTAACATTCATCCCTATCCAAAACGCAAATTAATATTGGGCTTACTTTTGTTTTTGTTGCTTCTTTAACTTTATCTAATTGAAATTTTAGCCATTTTGGTTTGATGATGGTTAATATGTCATTTTCCTCGATGTTGAAAGAATGATGCGAACCTTTTGGAACATCTTCATTTCCTTCCGTCACTGTGCCTAAGATTCTTAGGTTTTCTGCTAATTCAACTTTTTCGACTTTTAATGAAAGAAACATAGGTTTTCTTGCTACTGAACCAGATCTTTCATCTTTGCCACCAACTTTAATCTTTCTTAATGTTCTTGATTTAATTAGGTCTTCTGAGTCTATAATCTGACTTAAAATCCATAAATCATCCTTATTTTCGGGTTTTAACTTTATTTCGCCTTTTTTTAGATTAGTGTGGGTTTGTATCATATACTAAGGATAAAAAGAAAACATTTATATATAAAATTATTCATTGATGAAATTAAAATAGATTTAGGTATAGGTGAGATTTTGATAAAAAGAGGACAAGGTGCAATAAACGCTTCTATACTAGTAGCGATAATGTTTGGGCTCATTCTTCTATATATACTTGCAATCCCTGAAGAAGATAGGGATACTATACTAGAAAATGGTGATAATGGTAAGCCTTCTTCAAGTAGGTCTGATGAAAATATCACTGTACTTGAGGAGAGTGTTGGTACTATTGAAGATCGTGATTTAGACGAAGTAGAGCATGATATCCCTTCTTTTACATTGTTTAGAACAACAGGAGCTAAGGTTCTAAAGAAAACAAATCCTTATCAAGTTAGGAATGGGATTTTTGATTATAGATCCAAAGAAGTTAGGTTTACTATCGACGATACTCAATTAACTGAGAATGTTTTACTTTCCTTTTCTGTTGGAAAAGCTCAGGGAATTTTAATGATAAAGTTAAATGGAGATGTTATTTTTGAAGGGGAATTAGAAGTTTCAACTCCTCCACCAGTTACTTTAGCTGGTGAGGATTTAGAAAGAGATAATGTGTTGGAGTTTTCAGTTTCTGGTGTTGGATGGAAATTCTGGACAACTAATCAATATCAATTTGATGGATTATTAATAACAGCTGAAATTGCTGATGTTGCAAGGGAATCAAGTAAAGCAGTGTTCTTTGTCAGTCAAGAGGAAATTGATTATATAGAGAGTGCTTCTTTTAGGTTCAATCCTGATTGTCAACCATCTGATGTAGGAGTTCTTCAGGTTGTGTTGAATCGAAGGCAATTGTTTAGTGGAATTCCAGATTGTGGCGCTTTAAACAAAATTGAATTTAGTCCTGGTTTAATAGACCGTGGTGAAAATACACTTGAATTTACTACAACAGAAGGAACTTACTTAATCGATTCAGTTATGGTTAAGACTGAATTGGCTGAAGAAGTTTATCCTATCTATTATTTTGAAGTCAATGAAACTCTTTTTGAAGAGGTTGACAACAGAACAAGAGAAGCTTACATAAGATTAAGATTTGTTGATGACGATGAAGTGAAGAGACTCGATCTTAATATTAATGACCACTTAACAAATGTTGACCAGGATGAGCCTGATTATGAAAGAAGAATTACCACTTGGATTGAAGAGGGTAATAATTATGTAGAGATTCGCCCGAAAACCCGATTGAATATTGTTGATCTGAAGGTAGTCCTCGAAGAACAAGATGACGATTAAGGGGCTTTGAATTCTGGTTTATATGGAATATGACAGATGATGATTCAGCTATGGATATTAAGAGTCAAAGGAGAAGAAGGGCTGCAAGAATGAGTAATCAAAACACACCACCTGATGAAGCAAAGCTAAGGGAAGAAGCTCAAAGAGGTTTAGAGAGAGAAACTGGTGGTCAACAAGGTGGTGGAGAAAAACCTTCTGAGGATGGGCAGGCCCCCCAAGGAGCTGAGGGAGGAGAAGGCGCACAACAACCTCCAGATCCTAATGAAATGATGAAAGCTCAGTTAGGGCTTCAAGAAAAAGCCATGGCTGACGAAGCTGCATACAGAAAAAGCCAATTGGATCTGCAGAAGAAACAACTTGATAAAGGTTCAAAAGCCGAAGGTAATGCTCCTACACTCTTTTTTGTTTTTATCGCTGGATCTGCATATGCCTTAGATTGGAGCATGGGTTTTTCGCTTATTGCTCCATTGTTCAGAGCTTTAATGTATTTTCTTGTGTGCCTATTTACTTATTTGTTGGTAGGTAGATATTTTGACGGTTCCCAAAAAAAAGGGGTAATGGAAGAATTGTTTTTTCTCTGGGCTTTTGCATTTTTACTACCTTATGGACTTGGTTTGCTACAAAAAACATTTCAATTAAATGGACACATGCCATCGTTAATATTAACGTTCGCTATGCCTGCTGGTTGGATTTTCTTCCTAGAAAAAGGGCCCTTTGATGATAAATGGAAAAGAAGGATTGGAGCTCTTTATGTTGTGGTAATTGTTGCATTAGCTATACCTTTTATTTTTAATTCTGCTCAGGCATCTGGTCTTCCACAAGTATTTGATGCATATAGACCAGATTATAGTTTTGATGATGGGTGGGAAGCATGGAAAGCTTCTGTAGCTAATATGAAAATTAGTTTTGACCAAATGGTTACTGGTATTTTAGTACAGGGGTCAGGTGGATATTATAATGAGATTGTTACTGAGGTGGAGGAAGCTCCTTTAGGGGTTTCCTTAGGGGGCCTACAGCCCTCGAGTTCTGAGTTTGCACCGAATCAAGATGTTGAGATGTCTGGAACATTGTCAGCAATAAATATACCTTCCAATCCTGATGATTATTTACCAGATGATGAAGAAGCGATTAAGATTAATTTGTATTGTTCAGCACAAAATAAAGAGCCACGTGATGTTGTTGAAGGAGAAATTACAACAGATTATTATGAAGAAGATGGCGAGTTAGCTGAGATAAATGATATTGATGTTCTTGTTCAAAAGGAAGATCAGAAGTTAGTTAATTGTAAGTTTGAAGGTGGAAAACTTGATCAGGGTGTAAGGAAGATAACTTTCAATGCTCGATTTAATTTTAAGACATGGGGATTTCTCAAACTCTGGTTCCTTAATGACGAAGTAAAAAAGGCTACTGATGATTCTAATCTAAGGAATATTGGTATCACTGAAAAGAAACCTAGATCTCATTCGTCCAATGGATCTATTTCTATTGGTATGAGTACCAAAACACCTTTGGTTGGAATGAAAACAGATGAAGACACTTTGATAGATTGGACTTTAAGATTAACAAATAAATGGAAAGGGCAAGCAAATGAGATTGAGAAGGTGATTGTTTTCTTACCAGATGGATTGACATTTAATGACAATTGTGATAAATTTGAAGAAACAACTGTCGAGGCTGACGAGGTGGCACTATTGGATGAGGATTTAGAAGTAGAATATTCTCCATATAAACTAACTGATCAAGAATTGAGAAACTTAAAAGATCTTAAAACGTATAAAGACATAACTTGTCTGTTAAGGGTGTCAGGTGGAGATCCTGATAACATTTTGAAGGGTAAAACGTCTCAGGGATTATTTATTAGGACTAATGTTTATTACGATTATACTTTAGAAGCTACAGGTCATGCATCAATTAAGAGACCAGATGGATTCTATGTGGATCTAACTCCTGACAAACCAATAAGTAGCGATAGATTGAAATGTTCGGCAAGTCACAGTCAATTCAGAATCTCACAAATTGAAATGGGATATAAGATTGATGATGGTGAATTAAATATTGAGAATCCTATTTTGGATGATAAAAAAGATTTTTGGTATTTGAATATACCAGAGCAACCTCGTGGAACAAGGGTTACTTGTGAAGCTAAAGGTACATTGGATTTTGGACTTGTGAGGGAAGCCGCTGCTTCTTTAGTAGAAGATGGTGCCACAGAATATAGTATGCAAGAGGGATCTGATACAGTTTTAGTGGGAAATTCTCCACCAGAACTTGAGATAGAAGTTGGCGAAGCAGTTGAGGAACAAGAAGTGATAATAAAATTCAAAGTCGAAGATAAAGATCCTGAAGATTCAGTTAAAGTAAGATATTGGTATGAAGGGGATTATTCTACCAATCAAGAATTTATAGAATGTGAAAATGAATGTGAGATTATTTTTCCTGCCGATAGAGCTTTTGCAAAGGATCAGGTTACAATAGTTGCTATACCTAACGATAATTCTAATTTTAGGAATATGGATGGAAAAACTGTTCAAAAAAGATTTACTTTTAGACCAAAACCTTTAGCACCTGAAGGGGAGGCTGCATTAACATGAAAAGAATTTTTTTCTTACTGGTGATTTTTATTTTTGTTGTTGGATGTGAAGATAATGGTCCGTCTGTAACAAGTGAGGATGTATACAAAGGTACGACTGGGATGGAAATTTCATTTCAAGAAAATAAACCTCCAGAAGAATCTTATGTTGGAAGATATTTTTTCATGAACCTTGATGTATGGAATAAAGGGGCTTACGATGTTGAGGATGGATATATCTTAATTAATCTAGATGATACCCATATGATTGTAAGGGAAGAACCTAGATTTGGAGAACCTAGTTCTTTCAATAAATTAGATGAGTCACATATTTCTTTTCAATTGTTTGGGAGGAACACTTTGAATATTCAAGGTGAACATGATTCATTTGGATTAAAAATTGAAACTCCCAAGATACTTTCACTTGAAGAGCAAGATAGTAGTTTATCTGTTTCTGTTTGTTATCCTTATCATACAATTGCATCGCCAAATGTATGTATCGATACTGATCCTCTTGGTTTAAGGGAAGGTGGTACTAGGGCATGCGAAGCTTCTGACGTTTCGTTATCTGGTGGTCAGGGTGGGCCTGTTGGTGTTAAGAGAGTTGAAGTTGAGATGCTTCCAACTACAGATGAAAGAAGAGTTCAACCACAGTTTATTATACACATTGATAATTTTGGAAGTGGTGATGTTTTTGCTCCAGAAAAAGCAAATGATGTTTGTTATGGGAAATATAATGAGGATGATTTAAACAAAGTTTTAGTCACTGCATCCCTTCCTGATGGGAAGGAGTTGGATTGTGATATTGAGAGTGATGAAAAGACATTCTTAGTAGATATGGAATCTAAAGAAAAATTTGCAATTTGTACTTTAGAAGAAGGATTTAATATTGAAGGGGGTTCCTATACGGTGCCTTTGAATATTAGGTTAGATTATTCGTATAGAACTACAATAAATCATGATATTACAATAAAAAAGCTCGGAAGATAGAAAAATTTATAAGAGGTAAATAGGAAGGGTATATAAATGAACCAAAAAAGAGTGTGTATTTGTATAGTATTAGTAGTATTGAGTGTTTTAGTAGGTTGTGATGGTGGAGGGGATGAGCCCTCTGTTATTGAATACCGTACTGGTTCTAGAGCGTTAGAAGTGACTTTTCTTGATGGATTCCCAAGTCAAGTTTATGAGAATGATGACGATATAAGAATACCAGTCCAAATTGAAAATTATGGTGCTTTTCCTCAATTTGAAGAGCTTGGTGATTTAGAAGCATTTATTTGGGTTGGTGGATACGAGTCTTCAATAATGCAAGCAACTTTTGATGGTGGAGATATCAGAAAAGCTTTGGATCCTGAAGAATTAGAGGGGAAAAGCGCTTACAATCTTCAAGGTGGTCGTACAATTGAGTCTTTGATAATAAGCATCGGTGATTTACCTGATGGTACTGCAGTTTATGATCCAAGATTAATATTTTCATTAACTTACAAATATAGATCAACTGCTTCAGAGGAAATATGTATTGATACTCAACCAAGAAGTGTTGAGGTTAGAGATAAAGTATGTAGTTTGTCTAATTTTAGGAAGAGTTATAGTGTTGCTCCACAAGGGGGGCCAGTTGGCGTTACGAATGTTGAAGAAACAGTTACAAGTGCTCAAACATCGTTTAAAATTGATATTCAAAATTTAGGAAGTGGTGTTGTTATTGATCGAGCTTTAGTATCTGATAATCCTAATGAAGGTTATGATTGGAGAGAGATTAACAAGGTTTATGTTGAAGATGTACAAGTTGGTGGTCGTACAGTTGATAGTTGCAGACCACCTCTTGGAGATCCTATAGAGTTGTACAATGGGCAAGGAAATATAATATGTACATTTTCACATGCCTCTGCTGGAACAGATGAGGCCTATATCACACCATTAACAGTTAAGCTAGAATATGGTTATAAAACATCAGATTTTAGAAATATTAAAATACTCGAGGCAATAGAAACTTAAAAAAGGAGGTTTTACCATGATAAGGAAGATAATCACATTTTTGGCTATTTCACTGTTTTTATTTACTAGTTGTTCTACTGATAACGGAGATGGAGGTGGACCTACAACGCCATTTATAGGTGGAAGTACAGGTTTATTGTCTACTTTTGTAGAGCAAGCCCCTCCTGATGAAGTTTTTGATGGTGGAGATTTTCCTTTTGATGTGGAAGTAAATTTGAATAATTTAGGTGAAACCTTTGTTGCAAAAGAAGATGTAAGGGTTAAGATTTCTGGTATCAATCCAGCTGATTTTGGTAAAACTGCAGCTGATTTAATTGGAAATCCTGAAGATGATCTTGAACCTACCTATCAAGATCCTGATGGTGGGATTATAGAAGGTACTGAAACATATGCTCTGTTTTCTGATTTAAACCATGGTGGTGAATTGAGTGGAAATACACAATTTACAATAAGAGCAGATGTTTGTTATCAATATGAAACTATTGCGAATGCATTAATATGTATTAAAGAAGATCTGTTAGATCAATCTGATACATCAGTTTGTGTTGTAAGCGAAGATAAAACAGTTTATAATTCAGGAGCACCAGTTGCCGTGACTGCTTTTAGAGAACAAGCTAGTGGTGCAGATAAAGTAGCTTTTATATTTACAGTTTCTGAGACTGGAAGTGGAGAGATATTTAAGTTAGGTGTAGACTGTGATGATTCTTTGAGGTCTAATGAAAATAAAGTCCATGTAAGTGTTAATAGTGGAATAACTGGATTAGCATGTTCAGGTTTAAGAGATGGTGATGATACATCTGGTTATATAACTCTGCACAGTGGGAGTAGGACTGTTAGGTGTACACAGCAATTAACTGATAGAACTGATTATGAGAAAGTACTTGAGATAACTCTTGGGTATGACTACAATGAATTTATAGATGCTGACTTACTTGTAAAACATACTGGTGATTAAATACCAAAAGAAGCTAGAAGGGATTCGAGTTGAATATATTCATCAGATCCTTCTGTTAGTCTGAATTCAACTTCCCCTGTTTTTTCAATTAATTGGAGTTTCTTTTTATCTTCAATTTCTAAGTTTAATATTTCTCTATGGATAAGTCTGATTATATCTAATCCCGACAGACCATAATTAAGCATTGTGTCTAAGAGTAGTTTTCTTGCGTCTTGGAATTTTCCTTCTATTGCTAATTTGAGCATTTCTCTGATTTCTTTTGGTTTTGCAACCGACGCGACCGAGAAAACTGTGTCTTCTGTAATTGTTTTACTTATAGATGCACAACTTTGAAGTAAATTTTCTAAGCGCCTAATATCTCCTTCAGAAGCATCAAATAATGCTTCTTTTGCATTATTATCAATTTTCAATTCTTCGTTTTTTTCGATTTTTTCAATGATTTTTAGGATGTGTTCCTTTTCGACTGGTTTGAATCTGAAAATTGCACATCTTGATTGGATTGGATCTAAAATTTTTGATGAATAATTACAGCTTAGAATGAATCTACAAGTTTGAGTGAAGTTCTCCATTGTTCTTCTCAATGCTTGTTGGGCATCTCTCGTTAGTTGGTCGCATTCGTCAAGGTAGATTATTTTGAAAGGAACGTCTCCTATTGCTCTTGTTCTTGCAAAGTCCTTTACTTTGATTCTAATAACATCAATTCCTCTTTCGTCTGATGCGTTAAGTTCTAAGAAATTTTGTTTCCATCCGTCTCCGAATAGTGCTTTTGCAACGACTAATGCGGTGGATGTTTTTCCTGTACCTGCTGGGCCTGCAAATAGAACATGAGGCATGTTTTTTTGGTCAACGAATGCTTTGATACGTTCTACTAAATGATTTTGTCCAACGATATCAGAGAATTCCTTAGGTCTGTATTTCTCTATCCAAATTGATTCTACCATTTATTTGGGAGAGGTTTGTGGATTTAAATAGTTTTAGAGTTATTATTTTGTCTCTTTTGCATAAAGTAAACTGGGTCTTTCGGTACTAATTGGCCGTTCATGTAACCGGGTCCCCTTTCTCCAAATTTCAGTCTGTTGATGATGTTGATGATTGGTCGGTATATTCTGAGTCTTGTTACGACTTGGTCTGTAGATAATGGAACAACATCGTTGACATCTTTTTTACTAGTAACATCATAAGTATCTGTTCTATTAGAATCTTCAAATTGAAGCAGGGCGTGATATCTCTTTGTTAGCTTCTTTGGACGAACTAGTTCTGTTTCGAGACCTTTTCTGTAGGAGAGTAAGTTGACGACTGTCGATAAAGTAACGCAGTCAGTAGAATCAATCATGGAACCTTTTGCATAATTTCTCCAAGCATCCCATTCCCTATAAAGGAATATTTTCATTTGCCTAAGTAATTTTAAAGGATCTTCAGAATCGCCACTATATCCAGTATTATCAAAATGAGATTCGATATTATCAATAACTCTTTTTACCCCTAGTCTGCTTTCTAACTCTTCTGAATATTTCATTATAGTATGTTCCTAAATAGTTATTTATAAATATTACTGTTTAGTGGTGACATTATTTGGTATAAGGTGGGTGACTTTGCTTACACGATTTGTGGGATAAGAAAGGTCAACATCTTTGTGAAAAAGATGAATATCTCCTTTGAATCTATAGATCGTTATTAAATTGTGATCAATGCATGCATCAATACAATTGTATTCTGTTAGTTGTTGAGGACCAGTCCTGATATGGACAGAACTTTCCCTATAAACTAGATCAGGTATATCAACTTGTGTTGTGTTTTCATTTCTTCTCTTAACGTAATCTGAAGCGGCTGTTCCTAGTACGCCAAACCTTCCCTCTCTTCTAATATAACCATCGATTGACACTAGTCCCTGGGAAGCAGCATAAACTCTCAAACCTTGTCTCCTTGCGTATGCTAATCTAACATCTCCATCATCCCCACAAATATAAGCAGGAGAAGCCAATAGACCGTCAATGGAATAATCTCCAATGATTTCTACTGCAATACCTGGTGGAATTCCAAACTCCCCATTGGAAGTTATGAAACTTAAAACATCTTTTTCTCCGCCGTATCTTTCATATCCTGTAAATTTAACATTTCCGTCAAGAGAAATAAATAAATTAAGATGCCCGGTCCTTTCTTCACTTGGAGAAATGGATATCTTTCTAAAATCCTTTCCATGTCTTGTTTTGTATGTAACTGGCTTCTTGATTGATTTTGTTGCCATTTAAGAAGGAGATAAAAAACTTTTTTTATACTTTTAGATAGTGTATTATAATACTTTAAAATCCAAGCAGATCCTAAATATTCCTGGACCGTACTGGCCGCATTTGACGAAGTTTAGTAGTCTGCATTTTTTCTTTGCTTTTTTGCATGCTTCTTTTACATTCTTTTTTGCTTCATCAAATTCTCTTTCGTGGAGAAAGTCGTAGAAATGGATGATTCCACCCTTCTTTGTGAATTTTAATGCGATGTGTAAGAAATCTTCTCCGCTTTTGGGTAATGGCATTAAAACTCTGTCAAATTTTTTCTTTAAAGTGACTTTGTTTACATCTCCTTTGATTAAGGTGATATTTTTTAGTTTGTTTAATTCAACGTTGATTGTTGCATATTTATGAGCATGAGGATTTAGTTCAATTCCATAGATTTCTTTTGGTTTTGCATTTCTTGAGATTACTAAAGGATATGGTGCAACTCCTGAGAACATGACGAGAACGCTCTCTCCTTTCTTAACAAGATTAGATACTCTTAGTCTTTCATTTGATAACCTAGGGGAAAAATAGACCTTTTCGACATTTAATTCAATCACACAACCATTTTCTCTGTAAACGGTTTCTTTCTTTTTTTCTCCTGCAATGATTGTTAGTTTTTGAGTTCGATATTTGCCCTTGTGGATTCCTGCTCTCTTGCAGACTGTTTTTACTTCTTTTCTTAGGTTTATTATTGCATTTCCTATGATTTTCTCTTTTTTTACTAATTCTTTTGGAATTTCGATTATTGCTATAGATCCAATTACATCGTAAGAGGTTCTTAAGAATTCTAAGTCTTTCTTTGATAATTTCTTTTGTAGTGCTTCTTTTAGGTTCATGGTTTTTTCATTATTAGTTTGTTTAAATAATTATTGTAAAGATTTATAATGGGGTGGTACAGAATAATACTCATGTCATTTCAAACATTCATTGCGACAAGGATTATTCAAATTGTAATACTTGCTGCATTTTTCTTATATGATTTTCTTATTGATGATAGTACAACAATGAATTTAATTCTAAGTTTGGATTTTTCAAATATTGTTGGTATGCCTTTGATAATAATAGTTATACTTTGGTATGTTGCAAGAATAATCTCTACGTTTCTACATGAAGTTGGTCATTGGATTTTTACGTTTGGGACTGGGAAGATTGAGATGAAGTGGGCGAACCTTTTTATTCCTTTTTTGCCAGGACCTGCTGCACAAGTTTCAGGACCTGAAATACCCCTTATTGAACCTTTACTTCTTCTTGCAGGAATTGTAACGCAAGCAATACTAGCTGTGTTGGTATTTTTATTCTTTAATGATTATACTTTCTTAAATTATCTTCATATTTTCATATTTCTATTTGGATTTGTAAGTTTGACTGGTGCTGTTGGGAATACATATAATGCCAAAGAACAGAATGATCTTTCAAAATTCTCTGAAAAGTTAAATATTCATCCAATAGTTAGGTATATTTTCGCAATAATAGTATGTTCCTTTGCAATAATTTTCTTTAAAGAATATTATGTTGACAATTTGATCATGTTGGTAAGGACAATTCCAAGTGGTAATTTTTTCTTTGCTTTTAATCTTCCTTTCTAAATAAAATCTCCCAAACCTTTCTGCTGTCTTTTCTTTTTTACAATTTTTAAGTCTTCTAAGGTTTTTTCTATCCTTTCTTCTGAGAAGTCATTTTCTTGAACTAGCAGTTCTTTAATTGCGTCGATATCTGGTTCTTTCCATTCCATTTTGTAATCATCAGTTTTTGGCATTTTTTTAATTGTGTAAAAGACATCAGTCCAAGGAAAATCATAAATATCGTCCCATTTTACTTCTTCAAATAATGCATCGAAGTCTTTTTTGTGTTTTTTAATTAAGTCTAAAGCTTTCTTTGGTCCAATTCCTTTGATTCCTCCAGAATTGTAGTCAGTCCCGACTAACAAAGACATTGCAATTAATTGATCTTGATCTATCCCTAAGTGATTTAGGTTATCTGCAAGTGAAATGAATTCTGGTTTGACCTCTAAATAATGTAAAGTTCCAGCTTTTTTCCTTTTGCCAGTTATGGATAGGTTTCTTACTAGTAAATTTGCTCCATGAATTAGGCTGTCAAAATCTTGGGACACTACTGCATATGCATCGCCTTTGCTAACTATATACGCTGCTTGAGCTTCTCCTTCAGAAGGTGCTTGAATTACTGGCATACCCATTGCAGTGATTAGTTTTTTAGAATCTTCAATCATGTCTCCAGAAAGTAACGTAGTTCTTGAAGCAAATTTCTTCATTGCTTCCAAATCTTCTTCTTCTTTTGCTTTATCATATTGTTTTTGTGCTTCTTGTTTGATGTTTTTTCTTCTTTCTCTTTCAGATTTCTTCAAATCAGGAGGGATTCCATCAAAGACAAATGCGAGTTTTAAACCTGATTTCATCAATTTGGCTGTTCTTGAGAATAAACCTACTAGGTGTGAGGTTACTTTACCCTTTGAGTTTGTTAGTAAACTTCCGTCTCTGCCCCTAATTGTTGTAAGAAATTGATAGAGTAAATTGAAAGAATCTACAACTAGCTTTTTTCCTTTCAAGTCTTCTAAAGAAATCTCTTTGTATTCTAAAACCTCTTTTATTGCTAATCCCATTTTATATTTGCTTAATAGTCATCGATTGAAATTCGTTTTCCTTCATTTCTTTTGCTTTTTTTGTTAATTCTCCTTTTGTTAAAAACAATATAGGCATTTTTTTAGACTGTGATTGGATATATGCTGAGCTTAGGTCTCCATCATTAACGCGCTTTTTATTCTTTGCCTTACAGAAGTATAAAAGATTACCAACAGAAGAGGGTAATTTAACAATGAGTTCTATATCTGAGTCTTTTTTGATTATGTTTCTTTCAACAACTTCAATTTTGTTTTTTAAGAAATAATTTTCTAGATCATGGATGAATTCGCTTTTTTGGGCTTCTTTTTTTTCTTCATTAAGTTTCTTCTGCTCTTCGATCGGTTTTTTTTCTGGAGTTTTCTCTTCATTAGTTTCTTTCTTTTCTATAATTTCTTTTTCAACGGGTTTTTCCTCTTGCTTGGGAGTTTCTTCTTGTTTAGGTGTCTCTTCAACTGGTTTTTCTTCATTTACTTGTGGTTTAGGGATCTCTTTCCTTTCAACTGGTTTTTCTTCAGGTTTCTTTTCCTCGACTTTTTTTTCTGTTGGTTTCTTACCTTCTAAAAGTTCTCTGATTTTATTCTCTGCCTCTGGATTTGGAAGTAAATACCATTTCCAAAAAAGTTCCTTCTTGTCTTCATAGCTAACTTGGATTGGAATTGCAAAATCTTTTATTTCTCTCAATGTGACTCTAACTAAAGGATTTTGTTCGGAATCTCGTAAAACCAAGGATTGTTTTAGTAAGTCGTAAGTCCTTCTTTCTTTTTCATGGAGGTTTTTTGAGAAACTTTGAAGCATTGTTTCTTGACCTGGAAGGTAATATAAGGGAGAAGAACCATGCTTTACGTGAGAAATCTTAACCTTTTTATCTGCAGAAAGCTCTGATAAATGGGCTGAAGCTATCATACTATCAGAATTAATGGCCTTTGCAACTTGTATAGGTATAACTGGACCACTTTGCTTCATTAAGCTTATAATCACTTCTTTTTCGTCCATGTAACTAGAAAACTAATAGAGATATATAATTATTACGGCCTGAGCCACCTGATTTCGTAATATGTTACGTCTCCTTCATCATCTACTATACCTATCAATAGTCTCTTCTTAGTAGAGTGTGCTACACGGTTTTTTGCTGCAAATTCGTACCAGGTTAATGTAGAACCCTCATGAACTGGGTAAACAATCCATCTAGCATGGTCTTCTCCGGGTTTTACTCCTCTGTCATATACTCTGAAGTCTGCTCCGAATTTCAATGCTGTTTTGATAATGTAGCCCCTATTCCTAATGTCTTTAAAGACACAATATCTAATCCAGAAGTTTGGTTCCAATCTAATTGCTTTTTTTAAGAATTTGTCAAAAGGAAGTTTTGTTCTTTTATCGAATATTACTAATTTTTCTTTTTCTAACAAATACATTGATTCTAGTAAGGATAATTGAACCTTTCCTGTAGATAAAAGAGTCCCATATCTACTAGTGTTGAATAATTCTCTAGCCAGATCAGAACTTTCAGTTAATATTCGTTCTCGCGAAAAAGTTGCCTCAACAACTTTTTTCTCGCTCTCTGGCTCTTCCTTCTTGGATTTCTTTGCCATTATTTATTTGAGGCTTTGTTTTGCTTAAAAAGGTTTACCTTATCCAGAAATCTTCTTTACTGATTCGACAATCTTTGTTAAAGTGTCACTTTTAATTCTGGGTGTGCCAGATCCTCTCCAAGGTTGTAATCCTTCTTGTTCATGAAAGTACACACCACTTAATCTTTCTTCACGCAATCTTTCAAAAGTGCTGGGAAGATCTACGTGATACCCCATCACTCCATTTTCCCCTTTACGAAAATTTCTAACTACAGCTCTATTCTCACGATCTTCAAATAATTCAATAGCATCATCAAGATAACTTCTTTTATCAGCAAGCATAATAGCAGGCGTCATTTTCATACCCTGTCCCCTCCCATAATCTTGATATCTCATTGCACGATCGTACAACAATACAACCTTAGCTCTTTCTTTCTGAGCAGCGTCAATTACGACACCAATATCAAAATGGCATTTCCAAACAAGCTTTTTCTCAGGTTCTACAGCTGTTTGTGTTTCTTCTGCTCGATACCAAGTTGCAGAGTGACTGGATGAAAAATCGTCAAAGTAATCAGGAATTCCATCCTTTATACCTCCAAATATTAGTTTTTCTCCTTTTTGATATCTTTTATCACCTCTGCTTGAAGTAAGGGCAACATTCCCTTCAAAATCAGCACAACTTACAAGAATTCTAGCTTCTCTATCTCTCCCCACTACTACTCCGCTGTATGAAGGGCCTTTTTCTTTTTCCATAATAAAGGGGCTCTATATTATCTTAAAAATCTTGCCCTATAAGACGCACATGAAATCTCCCAAAACTCAAAATATTAGAATGGTGACTGAAAGGTGTGTAATTACAATAGAAAACTTTTTAAATTAATTCTCAAATGAAGTTTTGGGGTGTTTGATATGGATTTGAAAAAATTAATCACAAGGAAAGGTATTCTGTTTTTGATAATATTTAGTGTCTTGGTTTTTATTGGAGATCAAATTAATTTTTCTTCATTAATAGGTGCTGAGGGTCAATATTTTACGGTGTTTCAATTTTTTGGTCCCATTGCTGGATTCTTTTTAGGTCCTGTAGTTGGTGTTTTGGCAGTATTAATAGCTGAAATTGGAAGTTTTGTTGTTTTGGGTAAGGCACTTACTATTGTTAGTGTTCTTAGATTGTTACCTATGTTATTTGCTGCATGGTATTTTGGAGCAAAGAAAGACAAGGCAAGTATGATTATTCCTGCCGCTGCGATGATTTTATTCATAGTGCATCCTGTTGGTCAACAAGTGTGGTTTTATTCACTTTATTGGTTGATCCCTATTGTAGTTAAGGTCCTACCTGCAAAGTATAGTAACAACGCATTCTTGAAAGGACTTGGAGCAACATTTACTGCCCATGCGGTAGGTTCGATAGTGTGGCTTTATTTTATCAATTCTATGACTCCAGCGGCTTGGGTAGGGTTAATTCCAATAGTGGCGTTTGAAAGAATATTGTTTGCATCTGGAATTGCGGTTTCGTTTATTGTTTTGAATACTTTACTAGACAAATTGGATTTAAAACTTCGAAAAGAGTATGTGAACGTTGACAAGAATTATGTTTTGTTCAAACGTCATGCTTGATTTTGAAGAACAACCAGTTTTTGCCTTTGAAATTAACAAGGGCAAATTTTCCTTTTAATTTTTTTCCTTTAATGTTTGCAATGATTTTCTTTTTTGTGATTTCCTCTGGTTCCCAGGTTCCTTTGTCCCAGATTTTTACTGATCCAGCCCCATATTCCCCTTTTGGGATTGTTCCTTCAAATTTCATATAATCAACTTCATGATCTTCTACTTCAATTGCCAATCTTCTTTCAGTTTTAGAAGGTTGTTTTGGAACTGCCCAAGATTTAGCTATTCCTTTGTATTCCAATCTTAAATCATAGTGTAAATGAGTCGCTTTGTGCTTTTGGATGCAATATTTTAATGGCATGTGGAAAGACATATTTGCTATCTTTTAATTAATTTCTAATACTACTGCTAACCTTTAAATAAACATTAATTCTCTTTTTGTGTATGGAAATAATATTTTTAGGAACTTCTTCGATGGTTCCTACAAAGGATAGAAACCATAGTGCAGTTTTAGTTATCCAAGATGGTGATGGGACGTTAATTGACTGTGGGGAAGGAACTCAAAGGCAATTAAAGATTGCTGGGATTAAGCCTAGTGTTATCTCTAGAATTTTAATAACTCATTGGCATGGTGATCATGTTTTTGGATTACCTGGATTGATTTCAACTTTAAGTAAGAGTGAGTATAATCGGACTTTGGAGATTTTTGGTCCTAGCGATTCGAAAAGAAGGATTGAATTGATGAATAAAGTGTTTATCTATGATGAGGGTGTTGATTTGAAAATTACTGAGGTTTCGAAAGGAAAGATATTTGAAAATGATGTTTTGTATATTGAGACTTTGCCTTTGGAGCATGGAACTGATGTTTTGGGATACAGTATAGTTGAGAAGGATAGGAGAAGAATTGATTTGAAAGAAATTAAGAAACTTGGAATTCCTGAAGGTCCTTTGCTTGGGAAACTGCAGCAGGGCAAGGATATTACTTTTAAAGGTAAGAAGATAAAAGCGGATGATGTGACAAATATTGTTGAGGGGAAAAAAGTTACTTTAATTACAGATACAATGCCAACTGCAAATGCTACTGTTTTAGCACAAGATGCTGATGTTTTGATTTGTGAGGCGACTTATGCATCTGATATGTTAGATAAAGCGGAGAAACATAAACATATGACTGCAAAACAAGCTGCACAGATAGCGAATGTTGCTAATGTTAAACAATTATTCTTAACGCATTTTAGTGCAAGATACAAAAGTCCTCACATTTTAGAAGAGGATGCTCGAGATACTTTTAATAATACAGAAGCCGCTTCTGATTTTAAGAGAGTAAGATTATAATGTCAAGGAAATCTAAAGGTATAAACGCTGAACGGGATATATTGCATAAGTTTTGGGCAACTGGAAACTGGTGTGCAATTCGAGTAGCCGGTTCTGGTTCTATGAAGTATCCTTCTCCTGATGTTTTGGCTTCAAATAAAGTTCGTAAATTGGCAATCGAGTGTAAAACATGTAAAGACGATAAGAAATACTTATCTGAAGAAGACATTGAACAGCTACGTGATTTTGTTGATTTCTTCGGTGGTGAACCATGGATTGGAGTGAAATTTGATCATACAGACTGGTATTTTTTATCTATTGATGATGTTGAGAAAAGTGGGAAGATGTATTCTATTTCTAAAGAAATGGCTAAGAATAAAGGATTGTTGTTTGAAGAGTTGATATCCTAATTTGCCGGTTTTAATAGAAAATCTCCATTATTTGGGTCATTTTTCGAATAAAAATCAAACTTTGGGAAAATATTTCCAAAGCCCCTATTTTTCTTTCGATTTTTCTACCAAAGAGTTTTTTAAATCATAAAACAATTATAATTCACATCAAACAAAAGAATTATATATAAGTTTATATCTACATATACTTATATATGACCCAAATACTTCATTACCCAAGATTAGATACGGTCCTTATGGTAGAAAAAGTACTAAAAAACGCTAAGCTAGCAATTTCAAGGAACGAATTACTTAGAAGACTGCCAAAAAAGACAATGAGACCTACTTTAAACCTAATATTGGGCTACCTAGAGGAAAAAGGATTAGTTATGATTGGAGAGAAAGGTGTCTTATGGGTATACAATGATCATCCAAAAATGAAGAGACTACTCAAAAAAAGTGTTGATGCTAGATAAATGGATAAACAGATTAAAGTAAAATACGGTCCTGAATTTCAAAACCAGCTTACAAAACTTAAACTTTCTCAAAACAAGTTTGATTTACAGTTACTAAAAGCAATAGAAAGAGAAAATGGCATTTTATTCACAAATCCTCATCGAGGAATTCAAATACAAAAAGATAAAATCCCTACTATCTACATTAACGAATACGGAATCACAAACCTTTGGAAAATCAACCTACGAAATTTCTGGAGAATGTTATACACTATAACAGGAAATGAAATTGAGATCATTACAATTCTTCTTGAATTTATGGATCATAAGAATTACAATAAACTTTTCAAGTATTAAAAGAAATTCTAGCCAAACATTTGCATGTAGTCTTTGCCTTCTTTGGTTTCGGAGTCTTTGACTTTAGCTACTGCTTTTTCTAAATCCTTCTTAAGAATTTTATAACGATTTTCCCTAATAGCAAAGTAGCCTGCTTCTGTACAAACGGCTCTAATCTCAGCACCTGAGAAGTTTTCCATTTGATCGACAATATCCTTTGTTGAAATTACTGTGTCTAACTTCATTCTTTTGGAATGTATTGAGAATATTTGTTTTCTTGCATCAACATTTGGTAATGGAACATGAATTAATCTGTCTAATCTTCCGGGTCTTGTTATTGCAGGATCTAAAACGTCTTTTCTGTTTGTAGCCCCAATCACCTTTACATTCCCCAAAGGTGTAAATCCATCTAATTCAGAAAGCATTTGCATAAAAGTTCTGTTTACTTCTCTTTCACCAGAGGTTCCAACTTCCATTCTTGTTGCAGCTAGAGCATCAATTTCATCTATGAAAACTACTGAAGGTGCTTTTTCTCTTGCAAGTTCAAAAATTTCTTTTACTAACTTCGCTCCTTCTCCAATAAATTTCTGCACTAATTCAGATCCGACTACCCCAATGAATGTAGAATTTGTAGATTGTGCAACAGCTTTTGCTAATAATGTTTTACCTGTTCCAGGCGGACCATAAAGAAGAACTCCTTTTGGTGGTTCTATTCCAATTTTTGTAAATAATCCTGGCTTAAGTAAAGGAAGTTCAATAACTTCTTTGATTTCCCTAGCTTGAGATTCTAAACCACCAACCTCTTGCCAGGTAATTGTTGGTTTTTCAACAATAACAAATTTGTCAACATTAAATGCTTTCACATTCTGAATTTTTTTAATAACTGTTAAGTTCTTTTGTTCTGCTAATACCATATCTCCTGGTTTAAGTTTCCCGCAATCATTTGAGACATTTACCGAAAATTGGTTTCCATTTGGAATTTTTATCAAAGCGGTGGTTCCATGGATTTCATAAATTTCACAAACCATCAAAGGAGGTTGTTTAAATTTATCCAACTCATTTTTCATCTTGTCTAAAGTTTCTCTTAGAACTCTGTTCTCTTCTTCTAATTGATTTGTCGTAGTTGAATAACTGTAAATCACGCTGTCGAGAATATTTTTGTTGTTAACCGCCATGAAGAAATATAATCAACCCACGTTTAAAAAGATTTGTATTGAAGAAATTTTTTTTACCAAAAGGTTTTTAAGACTTTAGATTACGAATTTTCCTTGCTTTTTTATCCAATATTTCTTACCCTTCTTATCTAAACCATAGATATCATGTTTTTGTTTTATAGAATTTACGACGACATCCATGTGATATTCTGTTGATCTGTCAGCTTCGAATCCAGAACCCATAGCAACATGAATCATTCCTGCAATTTTTTCATTTACGATTAAATAATCGCAAATTTTTGCTTTTGGATTTGTATTTATTGCAAATTCTCCAAGAAGGTTGAAGTTCCTTTTCTTCATTTCAATAATTTCTTCTGGGAGTGATTTGTTTTTTTCCATAATTTCTAAAAGCTTCCATGCATCATTTTTTCGTTTTTCAAACTTCTCAAGAATTTTTTTAGGGGCTTTGATAACTTTATAACCATCTTCGCTTGATTCAATGATAAACGGTTCTTTTTCGCTTAAAAGATAACTTTGATCTATTGCAATTACGACATCTCCTACAATGGTCCCTTTAACATATTCTGGTGTTATGAACATTTCACCCCCTGGAATGTTTCCCATTGTTCCTGCTTTGATGCCTAATCTATTGAAATAATCTTTGTTAATTATGTTTCTTAATTCAGTATCAGAACCTTTTGCCCATCTATGTTCTCCGTCACTTCTAATTAAACCTACTTCAAATTTTGTTTGATATTTACCCATCTTTTTACCTTCTACAATAATTTTCTGACATTTTTTAACGATGTCAATAATTACATGATCTTTTCTTGTTAATTCATTCCAGTCAATGAGGGACGTTTCTATGAAAATATCTATTGGTAGTGTTTCTGTGAATCCTGCTCTTGCAATTGGATCTCTTTCTTCATAGAAAGTTTGTGGAAAGAAATCGAACTTGTATATAATACCGCTAGGTGTACTCCACCTAGATTTGCCATTTAGGGTTGGGTATCCCCATGTTTGTCCAAAAATATGTCTACCTGAATATCCTTTTGCAGCAATGTGGAAATTTGCGCTGTTGAAAAGAATTTTATCTGTTCCAATAAAACTTGATAGTTGTTTGAATATTTTGAATGGTTCTTCATTTATAGTCTTATCTAATTCACATCCAATTAAAGTTGCTTTTAGATCAGAAATCCTTTCAGGAAAATCAGTTTGAGCCATTCTTGGTGAAGAGGCACTGTAAGATACTTCGCGAGCATATTTTTTTGCTGCTTCTTTCATTGCGAAATTTATGGGGTAAGAATCAAGATAATCTTCAAGTGGAAGCTCCAAATATTTTCTATCTGGAATTAAAATAAAACCTACACCTACTCTCTCTTCTTTCAAATTGTAAACATCTTTCCAAATTACGTCAGCAGTTTCCAATAATTTATCCCATTTATGTTTTTTGAACCATCCATCATGGTAAGGGAGAAGGTTGATTCCTTCAAAGCCATTCTTTTTTGAGTAGAAGTACATATCTGGGCTTTTGAATATTTTTCTAAACTCCCCATTTGATTTTTTATCTACGCTAGTGATGAATTTGTCCAGTAATTTTGCTTCTTTGCTGGGCTTTTCTCCCCCTAGTTCTCCAAATAATTCCCAAACTTTGCCCAGACTATGATACATATTTGAAGATCCTTTGAATCCCATTACATTTAAGTCGCCACCTAGTTCATGGATTGCGATTGATAGTGGTGCAATGGAATAGAAAGCACTTTCATTATCAATGTTAATTGTTATGAATATAGTCTTGCCGTCAATATCTCCTAATAGTTTCTTGTAATCGTCGATTGCAGAATTTAATTTTTTAGTATCATACTTCATAAGGCGATTCAAGATTTGCTGATTAATAAAGATTTGCTAACGAATGGTGATCAGATGCTTTGGGACTTTTGTTAGAATTTCGGTTTTGTTTGAGAACAAAAGAGTATCTTCGATTCTTATACCTAATTTTCCTGAGATGTAAATACCCGGTTCGATTGTGAAAACCATATTTTTTTCAATATTATCTTTTGATTTGTCTTTTAAGTTGGGTAATTCGTGAATATTTAGCCCTACACCATGTCCTAAACCGTGTGTGAAGTATTTTGAGTGGTCTCCCAAGTTTTCAACAACTGAGTTATACAAATCCGAGCAACTTGTGCCATTTTTTACTTGCTTTATCGCTTTTTTCTGTGAGTCTAATAAAATATTGTAGATCTCATTTTCCCTTTCACTTGGTTTTCCTAAGAAAATTGTTCTTGTGATATCTGTACAATATCCTTGGTATCTAACACCAAAATCTATAACACAGAATCCTTTCTTAAGCTTGCAGTTTGTTGGAGAATAATGAGGCATTGACGCATTTTTTCCTGATGCAACGATAGAGGGGAATGATAACTCGCATCCTTTTTTTATTGATTCAATTTTCAAATAATTTGCAACATCTAGTTCTGTTTTGAATCTTTTAAAATTCCTAATTGTTTTAATTAAAATTTTATTTGCGATGCTGAATGCTTTTCTTATGGTTTTAATTTCTTCTTTTGTTTTTGTTGTTCTTAAAAATCGGCAAATATTGCTAATGTCTTTGAATTTACTTTTTTTCAAACCTTTTTTGAAATCTCTGAATAAGAGAACTGATATTGAGAATAAATCTAATCCTATAACCTTGCTTCTAATCTTCTTCTTTTTGAAAAGTTCCCTTAAGAGTTCAAACAAATCTTCTTTTTTCTTCCAAACAATAATACTTCTAACTTTTGATGTTTTTGATGCCTTTTCCCTTTCCATTTCAGGAACAACTAAAAAAGGTCTAGATGATTTTGGTATAATTAAAATACCGTTTCCTGAATAACCTGAAAAATAGTATAGGTTGTTATCGTACGTAGTTGAATTTAGACTCATAAAGATAGAAACATCAATTTTATTCTTCCTAAGGTATATTTGGAGATTCCTTATATTCATAAAGATGAAAACCTATTTAAACTTTTTAAGTGTTAACCTTTCATGAAAAGATATACACTGTCCAATGGATTAAAATTAGTTGTTGATGAAAGGAAGGCTGATACTGTTTCTATTATGGCTTCTGTTCAAATTGGTTCTCTATATGAAAGAGGAAATGAAGGGATATCTCATCTTCTTGAGCATATGGTTTTAGAAGGAACTAAAAAAAGAAAGACTGCTAAGGAGATTGCTTCAGAGATCGAAAAAGTAGGTGGAATTATAAATGCTTATACCCACCAGGAAAGAACCTGTTATTATATAAAAGTTCAGAAAAAATACTTTTCTCTTGCTGTTGATATTCTGTCAGATGTTATTCAAAATGCAATAATTGATGAGAAAACTTTAGAAAAAGAGAGGGGGGTGATTTTGAAAGAAATTAACATGTCCCTAGATGAACCTAGAATAAAACAGTGGATTTCATTCTATGGAGCCTTATTCCCTAATTCTTCTGCAGGGAATCCAATATTTGGATCTGTTAAAAGTTTGAAGAGCATTACTCGGAAGGACCTTTGGGATTTTTACAAAAAACATTATGTTCCAGAGAATATTGTGGTTGGTGTTGTTGGAGATATAAAGAATGCGAAATCACTGATTTCTAGAAAATTTTCATTTCCTTCTGGAAAATATAAGATAAATAAAATTACTGATCCAAATTCAAAATCTATTACTAAGATTGAGAAAGTAAAAACTTTGAATTCATATTTTGTACTTGGATTTAAGACGGCAAGAAGGAACCATCCTGATTCTTATGTCTTGGATGTAATTAAAGCTATACTTGGTAGGGGTCAATCTGGGATATTGTTTAATGAAGTTAGAAATAAAAGGGGTTTGGTTTATGAGATTGGTGCTTATCAAGAGAGTGATAAATCGTTCGGAGTTTTTTTGATATATCTGAATACGGAGAAAAAGAATGTTGATTTATGCAAGAAAATCATTTTGAAGGAATTGGCATTGTTAAAAAAAGTTCCCAAAAAGGAAATTGATGAAGCTATTGGGTACATTGAAGGTAGTACCATTTTATTGCATGAAAACACTGAGAAAAGAGTGGATGATGTTTGCTTTTGGGAAACTGTTGGGGACGCCCGTGGAATAAATTCATATGTGAATAAGATAAAAAGAGTCACTCGGGCTGATATCTTAAGGGTTGTTAAGAAATATTTCACAAAACCTACAATACTTATTCTTGAGAGATAAACTTTATAATAATGCCTTGATTCGTTGGCCGGATGGCTGAAGAAAGGAAATATTTCGTTCAGAATATATCGAAAGAAGGATTGCTCCTTCAGGGTTCATCTATCGGAAGTTCTATAGATATGGAGGTTTTAATACCCCCTCATGCAGCTCATGCATCTGTTAAAAACAATGGTAGATTAAACGAAGGGGATTTGGTTTTATATGATGAAAAAATGCGTACTATAGATTCATATATCTTACCTATTCCTGAGCTTGAGAGACTTGAAAGAATGATGGTTGTATCTGGAGCCTTCGTTGAAAGAAAGCATCCTTTATACTAATTATCTTGTAACCTTTAGCTTTTTCACTGTGTCTTGAAGTTTCTTTGCTGCTTGGTTTTTCTGAAAGTGATCTCTGACTGGTTTTAGAATTTTATCTAATTCTTCGGCAACCCCTTTCTTAAGGTCCACTGGGTGTAAGTCTCCTTTTTCAAACAACTTTTCAAGTTCTTCGTATGAATTTAACTCTAAATTTCCACCGAATTTTTCTGGCCTTTCGATCTTGATAGATTTTGTTTTTTCGAAAATTATGTGTTTGCAGTATTCTAATAATGGATTCTCTTCAACAACTTTTGCTGGACAATAGGCTTTGTTAATTTTTCTTTTAATGTCTTCTTCCGAGTCTGTCATAAAAATTGCTGTGTCTGGTTTGGATTTAGACATTTTCATTTCCATTGCCCTTTCCACTGCATCGCCAGTGGAAGGTGGTTGAGCTAAACCCATTAACATCTTATGTGAAATTACAACTGGTTTTGTGTAACCCAATTTTGGTGCTAATTCTCTAGCCAATACATTCACTTTTCTTTGGTCCATTCCTAATTGTGTAATGTCTGCTTCGATTTGAAATATATCTGCACATTGCATGCAGGGGTACATTATCTGAGAAGCTTGTAGTACATCCGATTCCTTTCTTCCCATAATTTGGGAGGTTCTAAGTATTCTTTTCAAAGTAGAATTTCTTGAGATTTGCATAACTGTTTTCCAGTAATTTACATCTTTAACAAAATCATTTGCCCAAACAAATTCTACGTTCTTCATATCTAATCCACATGCTTTCCAGACTTCAATAATATACTTACCAGCTGTTTGGATGTTTTCAAGATTTCCGCCCAATTTGTTATTAGCCCAAGAATGCCAGTCAGCAACAAACATTTTGAATTTGATGCCTGCTTTTGTTAGTTTGTTAATGTTTATCGCTCTTAATGTTCCTTGCGCAATATGAATATCAGTTCCAGAAGGTTCGAATCCATCATAAGCAATTGGGTGGGTTTTTGATTCAAATAGTAGTTTTAGCTCTTCTTCTGTTAAGATTTCCTGTCCAACTTCTTTCACTAATTTTAATTTATCATCTATGTCCATGGATCAATTTAATTAATGTTTGTTTAAATAGATTTAGATTAAGTCTTGTGACTCCTATTTAGTGGTACCTACAGAAAAACTTAAAAACATTTGTCTATTCCATGGGTGATATGGGACTGAAACTGGATCCTGATGAAATAGAAAGAGTTATGGCTGTAGCAAGAGAGTTAAGAAACTATTATTCTTCCCTTGCAAGAGGATCTTTGCCTGAGTCTTATGATGCATTCTTAGAACAATTAGCTGCTATTTCAAATACAGAGCCGGGAGAAGATAACTCTACTTTTGATATGGTTCGTTTCTCAAGAGAAAGAGGTGCAGTTAGAAGACTTGAAGATTATTTAGATGTTGCTAGGCAAGTTACTCCTGCAGAGAATGTTGACTACCAAAATATTGTAGGCAAACAAATTCTAATGTTAGAATGACAATCCCAAAAAATCATCCCTATAAGAAGACAGACTTCTTACAAATATTTATATATTCTTTTTTCAAGTAAGAGATAAATGTCTAAAAAAAGGTTATTGAGAAAAAATAGTCAAACAAAAAAATACCTTACACCACTTTATGCTATGTTTGCAATTGTTGGCGCTCTTGGACTTTTACTCACTGCTGCAATAATCAATCAACAAAATGATTTTGATGATAATCTTGTAGGTCAAGCATTTGGAAGAAGGATTGGAGAAATTACTGCAGATCCTTGTATAGGAAATCCTACTTGCGTTACAACTGTTAGATGGAATTGGAATAGAATTGGAAGATATCATGCAAAGGTTATGGTTGGTGACCAAGTAGTCTCTTGTACAAAGGAAAGATCAGGTTCAGGAGAGGTAGAAACTTGGGACATTATAGATCCCACTATTTTAACTTTGTACATTGCTACTAATTGCGAGCCAGGTAATTCAGGTAGACGTATATTCCTTGATAATGTTGAAATTGTTAGGCAAGATCCTCAACCTATCACACCAACATGTTCACTCCCATCCGAATTAGGTGGAGGGCCAATGGTTGAAGTTTCAGAAGACTTTTTGGGGATAGAAGTAAATTGGTTAAAAATGATACCTGAAAGTTATTATAGTGTTCTTAACAAACTAGTAGATGCAAATGTTAAGGTTCTTAGATTTGATATAAATCAGGTTAAGTTAACAGCTTATGGTGATACTGATACAAGACCACCCGATTTTCCAAATTGGGATCATTATGATAATTTTTTTGACACCATAAAAAGGGTAGAAAATGAGAGGGATCACGATTTTAAAATCAGGGCTAGTCTTTTGAGAACTCCTAAATGGGCTTCTAGTGATCCTTGTGTAAGAAATCCCACCGGAGAACAATGTGCAAACTCACCCCCAGCACAAGATAACCCACCCACAGAACGTTGGGTGTTTTATTATCCAGAAAGTGATGAGTATTGGTTAGAAGTTGTTGAGGGTATGGTAACGAGGTATGGATATGCTGTTGACGTCTGGGAGATGAATAGCGAACCAGGTATGTCATGGCGTGGTCCCAATGATTATAGGGGTTATAATGTTGAGAGAATGGATCCTTTGTCCCCCGTTAACTATAAGGACAGGTTGAATATACTTTATGACACTGTTAAAGAATTAGATCCTACTGCTGAAGTAGTTGCACCAGAAGTTATAATTGCATTGGCTATAGACGAGGCTTATGCTCATCTAATGCCATACTGGCATTTCACTAATTTTGGCGAACCATTTTTAGATGAGGTTCTTGATGATGGAAATTTCGATGCCATAACAGTTCACAACTTTGGTCTCACTGAAGAGGATATAGTAGATGCATTTCAGATGGTTAAAGAAAAAGTGTCTTCCCATCCTAATGGTGGCTCAATACCTATACATGTAAGTTCTGCACAAATAGGAGCAGAAATCAATGGTACATTATGGCATCATTGTCCTTATTGGAATTCAAGTGAAGAAGAACATGCCCGAATCTTAAATGATGTTTACGTTTG
Organism: Nanobdellota archaeon; assembly: GCA_042577505.1. GTDB lineage: Archaea > Nanobdellota > Nanobdellia > Woesearchaeales > JACQSR01 > JACQSR01. The sequence continues at coordinate 32,110 of JBHPEA010000001.1, read as the reverse complement.
TCTTGCGAATGTGGGGGCTAAACACGTTTCAACATATAAAGGACTCGATCGTGCAGCAGATTATTGTCCGGATGGTTTTGAACATAGTGGAATTATGACACATCAAGAAGATGGTCACCGTGAAAAAGCAGCATATTTTGCTGTAAAGGAAATCAGTGAGTATATTGAATCAATTAATTCTTAAACGTGTCATTGACCAAATTGCAATAAAAGTAGAATAAAACCACTGGTCATCTGGACGCAAACCATATAAATCCAAAAAACATTCTAAATTTATGATTTCGGTTTCACAACTTTCTGGGTATTTATATTGTCCACGTAAGTTGTATTTACAATATGTATTGAAATTAGAGGAGCCTCCGAAAGAAGCGCTTGTATTGGGGACTGTTCGACATGCGTGTTATGATGGGATAAATAAAATTGAGGAAAATGTTGTAAAATCCCTTAAACCAACTGGTTTTTTTTCAGATATACAAACTATTTATAAGAAAGTTCATTTGAAAATACTAAGAGAGGTTGTTGGTAATAATGAAAATAGGATTCTCAGTGTAAATCTTACTAATGATCAGGTTTTTACTCAGAATTTACATTATATAATGTTTGAGAGTAGACAAAGGGCCTTGAATATTTACAATTTTATTAAGAAAGAGAAGATATTTGGGGATGAACTTTGGGAGAAATTAACTCCAAAAATTCTTTCTGAGTTAAGTGTTAGTTCAAAGACATTGGGTGTTCGTGGGATTATTGATCAAATTGAAGTTTATCACGATAAGAAAATCCCTGTTGAGTTGAAAACTGGAAGTGCTCCATTGAGTGGTGTTTGGCCAGGGCATAAAATACAGATTGGAACTTATGGTTTATTAATGGAGGAGAAATTCGGTCATCCAGTTGAAGAAGGGTACATTACATATCTTGATATTAATGATAGAAGGAAGATTGCATTTAATGTTTTTTTAAGGGATGAGATTAAAGATTTAATTTTGAAAGTAAATGATCTGAAAAAGAGTAAAGATTTACCACCAATATTGAAATCTTCTTCTAAGTGTAAGAGTTGTGGATTAAGAGAACGATGTTACAACGAATCTTACCTTAAAGATCTTTGTGCAGATCTAAATTAAAACTAAATTGTATACATTTTTTCGTCGTTTAAAGGAAAATTATATATACTTCTATTGGAAAATTCACAACATGAAAAAAAGGGTGCATTTTTCAACATTTATCTTGCTAATTATTGCAATTTTAATATCAAGCTGCGTTTCTGACCGAGATGGTGATGGATTTGTTCCGCCAGAAGATTGTGATGAAGGGAATCCAGATGTCAATCCAGGTGCTGTTGAAGATGAAAATGATGGAATAGACAATAATTGTGATGGTATGATTGATACAAATTTGTTAGCTTTTGTGTGGGCTACACCAAATCCCTGCACCATTACTCCTGGTAGTGATACTTGTACAACAACTATCAGTTGGGTGTCAAGTAAAATTTTACGACAACCAAATGTTGTAATAAAAGTAAGCTATGAGCAATTACCTGAAGGAGTGATAGTAAATTGTAGTGACTCAGGTATGAATCATAGAACTTCCCCTGTAATTCCAAGCATTTCAATCCCTTGGATAGGTACAGGAGATTTGACTTTCTCTATTCATGCATCACCTGATTGTGTTCAACATGGACCTGCTATTCATTCAATTACTGTTTGGGGAGAACAACAAGGTAGTGCTAATATTTGGGCTTATCCCTCTTCATGTGTAATAAAACCTAGTGAAGAGTATTGTAGCACTACAATATTCTGGAGCTCAGAAAATGTTCCACAACCAAGAGTGCAGGTTTATGTAGAAGATATTACTGGTACTTCACAACTTATGAAATGTAGTCTTTCAAATATTTATGACCCAGATTCTGATGATTATTGGGTAAGAACTTCTCAAGAATTTGATTACATAAATCGAAATGAACTAACATTCAAAGTTATTCCTGCTCTTGATTGTGATGAAGATGTATCTGGAAATGAACCAATTGGACAAGTCACAATAGGTGCAACAACATCAAGACCAGACGGCATTATTATCAAACAAACACCAGATTATGACGGATATTTCTACGATCAAATCAACCAAGAAATATTTTATCCTAGGGGTTCACACTATCCTCAATTTGGTTGGTTAGTACCTCCTTGGGGGGATAGAGATCCAAACTGGGGACATGCTGTTTTCGATGTTGGCTATTATGATTCAGATCATATGTCATCAGTTCTACAAAAAATGAAATTCTTTGGTTATAACACAATTAGAGTTTTTTTAAACGGTCACCCTTCTATTCACACTAGTGAACCAGGGATGGGCCCCCAATATATGGAAAATGTAGCTGATTTCTTACGATTGTGTAAACAAAATGATATCGGAGCAATACTGGTGTTCCGAGATTATTTACCTTTTGAATATTGGGATTATGAAGAATACTGGAACTCTAATCCAGAATATATTGACCATTATAATGCAAATTTTTTATTAGATGAATGTATACGAGCTAGAAAAGATATGACTAGAGATTTTATAAATAATCTTAAAATGATAAATGCACCCCTAGATGCAATCTTTGCATACAGCTTAGAAAATGAAATAGCATTCCATGAGAATGAAAAACCATTTACTCTTTCTGGACCAGTTCCTACAGCTGCAGGTACATATGACATGTCTATTGAGGGTGAAAAAGAACGAATGATGGAAGACAATCTTAGATATCTTATTGATGAAATTGCAGGAGTAATAAGAGAAACTGATGAAAATGCTTTTGTTACACTAGGTTTTTATTATAATGAATTCCCTGATCCAAATACAATTGGAATTCCGCCACTTTCCACCCTTTACGATAGTAATTTAGATTTTTTAAGCCTATCAATGTATCAGGATTTTGCAGACAGTCAAGAAGGTGACTTTGAAACAGTTATTAGAGATTATGGATACACTGGAAGACTAGATAAACCACTTTTTATGCAGGAATTTGGGTATTTTTTTGTCACTTGTGATACAATAGATGAAGCGAGAAGTCGTGCTAGTCAATGGATAACTGATTCATGTGATTTTGGTTTCGATGGTTGGGTATTTTATACTTGGTCCCCCCAAGAACACCCTCCAGGAGAATTTCATATGATGAGTCTTGAAGATGGAAATTATGAAATCAATAAGGGAATAGCACCAATATACAGGCCTAATGTCTGCGGTTGAAACATTCCAACTTAAATTACGATTTCCTAACAGCACGTAATTTTAATGAAAAAAGAATTATACTGTTTACAAAAGATATTTATATTAAAAATCCTGGAGTAAGTAAAAAGAGGTGCTTATTATGGCAAAAAAAGTTAAGAAGGCCAGGAGAATTAAAAAAACAAATAAGAATTCAATAATCTTGGGATCTATTGGTGCTCTATTAATACTAATCTTTGTGATTTTATATGCAACTGATAATATGGATGTTGTTGGGGATGCAGTGGTTGCAGCTCGGTTAGGCTGGAGTTATGACGAACCTGATGGTGGGGAAAATTACAAACAAGGTTCTTCAGTGATTCTTTTTGATAAAAAAGGAAATGCGATGGGAGATCCGAAAGTTGATAAGTGTAGGAGAAATGGTGATACACTTAAAGAAAGGTTTGTTCAACAGGTTTGTGAGTCGGGTGCTTGTTATAGAATAAGGACTCGAAAAGTAAGTTGTTCTCAACTTTATGGACTTGGATGGGGATGTCCAAAAGGCAGGAATGCTTGTGAAAAGTTGGAAGTGAATTATGTTTGTCAGGATGGCTTTTGTAAAGTAAAACAGGGCCCTCTAGAACCCGGAGATGTTAAATGTAAGAAAGGAATAGATAGTAAATGTAGACATTTCGAATGTCAGGGAGGGACACCTGGAATTTGTAGGGAGGTTTATGCAGTCGGGAAGGGTGATTGTGAATTCCAAGGACAAGTTTGTTCTGATGATTGCGAAGATTTTGATGGAGATGGTGAGTGCAACGATGTAGATAATTGTGTGGCAACTTATAATCCAAATCAAAGAGATTCTGATGGAGATGGATTTGGGGATGCTTGTGATGAACCGTGTGGCGGATGTTCAGTAAATGAGTATAGTGGAGATAATCATCCTGTATGTTCGGGATCAAATCCACCCTCAACTCCCTGGCAATGTAATGCCTGCCTTGAATCGGGTACTTGTGGTGGTTGTTGTGCTTGCGCTAGTGGTAGACTTGGAGTTGGTCGGTGTACTGCTGGCTAGATTCTTTTTTTTCAATATATTTAAACCGATATATATTCTATTTTTCTTCTCAAATCAAAAACTTTATATATTACCCATCCCATTATTCGTATATTAGTATATCATAGTGTGAGGGTAATATCATGGCTGAAGACGATAAAAAGTTCTCTAAAACCCTGATGGGAAAGACGGTAGTAAGTAAAGCTGGGAAAAGATTTGGTGAATTAGGTGACCTTGTATTCGAGACAAGGAGTGGAGAACTGATTAATTTAGTTCTGAAAAACCCAACATCTTACTGTGAAAAGCTTGATTTAGAAAAAAGCAAGGATGGAAAATTGTTGATTCCCTTTTCTGCAGTAATTGCAATCGGTGACTTCATGGTTATTGCTGAAGAAGATATTATTTAAAAGCTAATCCACTCTTGGTAGTTTTGTGTAATCAATATTTAATGCGTGTATGAAATTTGCTTGTTCCTCAATTAGCGATCTAATTATTCGGAATTCTTCCATTAACCTTCTTCTTGTATGTTCTGGAAGTAAAGTTACCTGATTTTTTCTACTGAGTAAAAAATCTCTTAACTCAATCAACATAGTTCTTCTTTTTGATAATAACCTTTCACCTTCAATTGCAGTGATAAACTCATCGACATTCTCTATTACTCTTTTTGAAAAGTTTGCATCCTTCAAAATCCCAACAATAACTCGAAATTGTTCTCTCTCTTCCCTCATTAATTTTAGAAGTCCTTTGTGAATTCTAATTACTTCTCCTTCTGTTTCAATAGCTTCTTTGCCCCATGGTGTGAAACCATAGACCCATGACCAAAAAGGCCAGTCACGAACACCCATATTTCATTCCCTTAATTATATATTTAATAACTTTACCATTTCTAATAGGAATATTTATAACTTCAAATCAATTAAAAACACTGTATGCTATGACTTAGTGAACACCAGATGAGCCGAGAGGCGATGATATACGGAAGTAACTGAGGAGCATACACTTTATCATACAAATGTTTTCTTTAATCTATCTTAATTAGAATTTCCGCAATTGCCTTTGAAGGTTAATATGTAAATATCTGAAGGTATGTGGGGCCCCATTACCTCTTCACTGATTACATGTCCGAGTGCTAAAGCAGTACCATCTCTCTTCCAAGATATTTCTGTAATTTGTTTGTCATCTTGATGAGAAAATGATGTTAACTGCCTGATATTATTACCGTCCGAATCCATTAAGTAAACTTGATCATCACCTGGACCTTCACAGGGATATTCAGTGCAATATTTCCATGCAATCAATTTCCCATCTGGCGACATAACAGGATCTTCATCAGGCTCGGGAGTTTGAGTTAACTGTTTCATCATACCATTTTTGTAATGAATATAGACATCTCCGTGTCTGCCATCGCCATTATATTGATCTAGATCCGCATAGCTTGCAGTAAATCCCTCATTTTGCGGGGTAAATCCATTTGATTCGATCAAAGTAAATCCTGATGGGGGGGGAAGCGTTCTTATGTTTGATATTGTTGCAAACCCTCTTGGACCTACTGAGAAGTCTGCATATCTAATTCTCCAAGTACAAAGTTCTTCGCCTTGTCTATAAATAAAAGTAAGGGGCCCCCAATAGCAACCAGGATGGCGACTAGGGAATGCATCCGCACAAGCATAGTCTAAAGGATTGCAGTTTTCGAGGAAGGGGTGTCTCTCACAACATACCTCTCCGCAACAATCGCCAATTTTTCCGTTCGGCCATTCTTCCATCATAAATTCTTCATCCCAATGAATCATTTTACCATCATGAGAGAAGTGAGGTTCTATTGCCCCCCAATTATCTCCATAGTCTGTTACTCTATTGAACTTAGTACCATCTGATTTCATAATCCAAATATCGTGGTTTCGTCCTAAACCGGGTCTTGTTGTAGTGCCATCCCCTTTTCTACGATATTTTTTTGTTTCAGCTGAAAATGTAATGTATTCTCCAGAAGGATGCCATGATGATTGTCCCCTATGTCTTGTTCCAATTAAAGCAACTTTGCCACAAGTAAGACATTGTGCATTGCTCCCGTCTGCATCCATAATAAAAACTTCAAACTGATTATCTACTTCTTTTGTAAATGTTATTTTAGTCCCATCATAAGACCACCTTGGAAACGCGCCTTCACCAATCATTTCTATACTTTTAACGTCGCATTTATTCTCTGCTTTTTTTCCATACACTAAACTTGAGGTCAAAGGTTTACCATAATAATGTTCATCACAAGATTTCACAGGGTACAATTGAAAGGTGAATCCATTTTCAGTTATCCAAGGTGCATCCATGCTGCCAGGAGAATTTGAAGGGCCACAATGAAACTCTTGACCGGTTTCCTTTAGATAGATCTTTATGTAATTGTGGTCAATATTTTCTGATTCCCAAAAGATTGTAGTTGTACAAGTATTATCACCTGGCTGGATGACACATTCAGGAGAATTCCATATCGAAGCTTTTGGTGTATTATATGCTCTATTAAATCTTGATGCATTACCTACGGAATCATCCGAATCAGAAATAAACCAAATAGCTATTAATAATAAAACTGCTGCAGATAAAAAAATGATTTTTGATACATTGTCTATACCCTTAGCTTTTGCCATTTGTGATAAATTTAAATTGAATTATAAATTAGTTTCTATAAATATCGTCAAAATTTATAAATAAACATACATAACATTACTAAGTACGCAATGACTTAGTGAACACCAGATGAGCCGAGAGGCGATGATATACGGAAGTAACTGAGGAGCGTACACACCAATTATTTTCTCGATAATACAAATTCTTTTAAACGGATTAATTGTAAAGAGGAGTGATCACAAGGAAATTCTGGAAAAGTTTAAATATAAGTTGTATTCTATTACTTACGCAGTGTATCATTTTGAAGTAAATACAGATCATTACTATGGCCTAATAGGGCTAAACGGGGGTGAAGGTGTTTTTACTAGCACGTTATTCACCAATTAAACAATACTAAGGGGGGTTTAAGATGATTGTAAAAGAGGAGTTTTTAAGTAAGCTTAGAAGGTATTTCGGGTTGAACCTATATGAGGTTAAGATATGGACAGCACTGCTGTCTAGGGGAGTTTCTACCGCTGGTGAACTATCAGATATTGCGAATGTACCTAGAAGTAGATCATATGATGTTCTAGAGACATTAGAGAAGAAAGGTTTCGTTATAATGAAACTAGGTAAACCAATAAAGTATATTGCAGTTCCACCCCAGGAGGTTGTGGAAAGAGTAAAAAAGAATGTTCATGAGGATGCTAAAGACAAGATTACTAGATTAGATGACTTAAAGAGTACAGAAGTGATTGGTGAATTGAATACACTACATTCACAGGGAATTGAACTTGTGGAACCTTCTGACCTTAGTGGATCATTGACTGGGCGACATAATTTGTACAATCATCTTGAATTGACAATGAAGAATGCTGAAAACAGCATTACAATTATGACGACAGCACAAGGTCTTATGAGGAAAGTTGAAGGTCTTAAACCCACCCTAGAAAAGATGAAAAAGAGAGGGGTTAAGATTAAGATTGCAGCACCATTAACAAAAGAAAATATGGCTTCTGCTCAAGAGTTAAATGGAGTTGCTGAAGTTAGAAGTACAAACTCAAAAGCTAGGTTCTGTATTGTTGATGGAAAAGAGCTTGTGTTTATGGTTTTAGATGATGCTCAAGTACATCCAACTTATGATATTGGTGTCTGGGTTAATACGCCTTTCTTTGCAAATGCATTACAAGGATTATTTGACATGGCATGGAAAGACATGAAACCTTTGAAGAAGTAATTCTTCATTTTTTCTATTTTCTTACGTTTGGAAAGTGTATGATTATTTTACTACCTCCTAGTAACTAATTGTTCGAAAGCTTTATAAATACCACATTTTATTCTGAGCAAAATGAGAAATACTATTACAAATCCTACTTTAGAAACAAAAGCATTTTTAGAATTTGGTAGGGTGAAACAGGATATGCTGCTGTCTGTAATCAACACAGGTTCAGTTACGGCTGATCAAAGAGATAAATATGAGGATTGTCGAAGGATATTAGGTCAACGTGATATCAGTACGCCTTCATTTGAAGATACTTTAGAACATTTACATAGTTATGCAAACACGTACCATAGAACAAATGGGCGTAGGATAGATCTTTCCCCATATGACGTGGGTGCAACCGTGGTTTTTATTGAACATGATGAATAAAAGTAATATACTTAAATGGAAGGTAAATACCTCTCCAGATGACTTATCAAGCACCGAGAGCGGTTATACATGAGGGATCTAATGGGTTCTATGGAAGAGCTAAATTGACAGGTTCTAATATTCCTACATTTAACATGTTGGTTCCTTTTGATCCTCTGGATGCTAAAGTCCAAATATTTGATCATAATGGGGGTTTTGGAATTTCTAAAGATAGAATTAGATTAGCCGGAGGACCATTTCCCGTTACAACATCAGAATTATTAGATACTGAGGTATATACTACAGACCAATATCAAAAATTAAGGGAGCGGCATGGTAATGTAATACTTGCTTCAGATCCTGAGTTTCAAGAAACCTTAGAAGAGCTGATAAGACGACAAAGAAGTGATGGTGATTTTAATGGTTTGTTAGCAGAAAGTAATTCTTTTTTGAGGTTAGCAATTGAAAAGTCAAATGGAAAATCTGTAGCATGTTCTTTAACAACTTATCTTGTACCTGTCGAAATAGATAAGGCAGATGTTCAAAGATCTAATGATTCTAGTAGGAGGTATGATTTTTGGGGTTAATTGCTTCTGAAAATTGAGCACCTTTGTTTTATTCTGTTCATATCTGATTTAATTAAACCTAAATCTTCATACATATCATCAAACATCTTTGCGTACCTCCCAACAATGTAAGCACCAGAAATTAATGCCACAAGATCAATAGAAAGGGGGCTATGAATAACTCCAATTATCTTAAAAAAGAGATATAGAAATACGATTAAAAACGCGATCCATGATAATATTTTCCAAATATTATTTTTCATGGTTTTATTGACGATACAGAATATATAAATTTACCCTTTTTATTTCGAATATTTTCCGGATAGAATAAAGTTTTTCCTGTTGAAATGAATTTTATTTACACAAAATCACCCTTTTTTAATGAATTTTTCGCCAAAACCATCAAAAAGTTTAAATATCAGTTTCTACTACCTATATGTGATGATTAAAGATCACGGTTTCAGGTATTTTGGTTTTTATTTCTATTATTGATAGGTCCCATTGTTTTCGGGGCTTCGGGAATCTCAATAATAGAATATGCTTTATAAAGCATAAATTATAAAAACAATTCGAAGGAGAAATTGAAAATGGATGTCAAAGAGCTTGAAAAGAAAGCAAAACAACATAGACGGGAAATTATTCAAATGATCTATGATGTTCAAAGTGGGCATCCAGGCGGGAGTCTTTCTGCAATTGATGTTTTAACAGCTCTTTATGGTCACAAATTAAATTTTGATTCTAAAAAAACTGATTGGCCTGATAGGGATAGGTTTGTTTACAGCAAAGGACATGCTTGCCCTGCTTTGTATACCGTTTTAGCAGATCAGGGTTATTTTTCAAAAGATGAGTTTAAAGGTTTTAGAAGATTTGGACACATGCTACAAGGACATGCAGATAGAAAATGGGTTCCAGGGGTTGAGTTTTCCGCTGGATCACTAGGTCAGGGATTAGCTTTTTCGATTGGGATAGCATTTTCAGGTAGGATTGATAAGAAAGATTTCAAAGTTTACTGTATGCTGGGAGATGGTGAGTGTGATGAAGGTTCTGTCTGGGAATCTGCAATGGCAGCTGCTCACTTCAAATTGAATAATTTAATTGCGATACTAGATTACAACAAAGTCCAACAGACTGGTAAGACAGAGGCTATAATGAGTCTAGAACCTGTTGAAGATAAATGGAAGGCGTTTGGATGGAGAACTATAGTTATTGATGGTCACAATATGAAAGAAATTGTCGATGCATTAGATAATGCTGCTAAAGATGATGGAAGACCTACAATGATAATTGCTAATACTAAGAAAGGAAAAGGAGTTTCATTTATGGAATTGAATGAAAAGTTCCATGGTAAGGCACCAAATGAAGAAGAGTACAAACAAGCCATGGAGGAATTGAAAGATGCCTGATATTGCAACAAGAGAAGGATATGGAAAAGGATTGCTTAAAGTAGGCAAGAAAAATAAGGACGTTGTTGCTTTAGATGCAGATTTAGCAGATTCAACAAAGAGTTTAGTCTTTGGTAAGGAATTTCCTGATCGATTTTTCAATATGGGTATTGCAGAGCAAGATATGATTGGGGCTGCGGCTGGACTAGCTGCATCTGGAAAGATTGTATTTGCTTCAAGTTTTGCAATATTCTCAGAAAGGGCATTTGAGTTTTTTAGAAATACATGTGCAAGACCTAATTTGAATGTTAAACTATGTGGAAGTCATGCTGGTTTCAAAACTGGAGAGGATGGAAGTAGTGCACAATGTGTTGAGGATTTGGCTATTTATAGAGCACTTCCGAATGTTGTTGTTATTAGTCCTGCTGATGCGGTTGAGACTGAAAAAGCAGTTGAGTTCTTAACAAAATACAAAGGACCAAGTTATATGAGAACAACAAGAGCGAAAGTTCCTACAATATTTGATGATAATTATAAATTTGAACTTGGAAAAGGCGTTGTTGTTAGGAAAGGAAAAGATGCAGTTATTTTTGCAACGGGTCCGATGGTAAATGAAAGTATGATCGCTGCTGAGCAACTAGAGAAAGATGGAATTAATGTTTATGTGGTTAATATTCACACAATTAAACCAATCGATAAAGAACTTGTTACAAAATTAGCAAAAGAAACAGGAGTAGTAATTAGTGCTGAAGATCACAATGTGATTGGTGGTTTAGGTTCGGCTATTGCTGAAGTACTTAGCCAGGAATGTCCAACTACTTTAACGATGATAGGAATCAAAGATACATTTGGTGAAAGTGCAAAACCTGATGAATTATATGAAAAATATGGATTAAGCTCAAAAAATATTGTTAAGACAGTAAAATCTGCTGTTGGGAGGTCAAAATGAAACTCTTTTTAGATACTGCTGAAGTTGAGGAAATAAGAAAATATGCGTTTATATTAGATGGTGTTACAACGAATCCATCGTTGATTGCTAAAAGTGGAAGGAAATTTGAAGAAGTGATTAAAGAGATAACAGATCTTGTTGATGGCCCGATTAGCGCTGAAGTTACTACACTTGAAGCAGCTGAGATGGTAAAACAAGGTGTTGAACTTTCTAAAATTAATAAAAATGTGATTATTAAAGTCCCTTGTAATGTTGAAGGTATCAAAGCATGTAAGGAACTTAGTGAAAAAGGGATAAAAGTTAATGTAACTCTAATATTCTCTGCTAATCAAGCAATTCTAGCTGCAAAAGCTGGTGCTTATGTTGTAAGTCCATTTATTGGTAGATTGGATGATATTGGACAAACAGGATTAGATTTGATTGAAGAGATCGTTGAAATCTATAAGAACTATGATTTTAAAACACAGGTTTTAGTTGCGAGTGTTAGGAATCCAATACATGTTAAAGTGGCAGGTCAAATAGGCGCTGATATTTGTACAATTCCTACAAAAGTCCTTGAGAGTATGTTTAAGCATTCATTAACGGATGTTGGATTGAAAAAATTTATGGAAGACGCTAAGAAGGTGAAAAAATGATTATTGTATTAAAAGCCAAAACAACTGATAAAGATATTAATGCTGTAAGTAATAAAATTAAGAAGTTCGGTCTTGTTCCCCATGTTTCCAAGGGAGAGATGAGGACTATCATTGGTGCTGTGGGTGATGAGAGGTTACTTCATCAAGATCAACTTCTTGCAATGGCGTGTGTTGAGAAAGTTATGCCGATTCTTAAGCCATACAAGTTAGTTAGTAGGGAATTCAAGAAAGAAAATAGTATCATTAATGTTGATGGTGTTAAGATAGGTGGAAAGAAAGTTGTTGTTATGGCTGGCCCATGTGCAGTTGAAAGTCGAGAACAAATATTAGCAACAGCTAAGGTAGTCAAAGCTGCTGGAGCAACGATTCTAAGAGGCGGAGCTTACAAACCTAGAACTAGTCCTTATGCATTCCAGGGGATGGAAGGGGAAGGTTTAAAATTATTGTACGAAGCAAAAAAGAAAACTGGATTAAAGATTGTTACAGAGGTTATGAGTACGGAAGATATTGATGTAGTAGGAAAATACACTGATATCTATCAATTAGGTGCGAGGAATATTCAGAATTTCAAGTTGTTAAAGGCTCTTGGTAGAACTAAAATTCCTGTTTTGTTGAAGAGAGGTTTAGCAACCACACTAAAGGAATTCTTAATGAGTGCTGAATACATTATGTCTGAAGGAAACCACAATGTGATTCTTTGTGAAAGAGGAATTAGGACATTTTGTGAATTCACGAGGAATACTTTGGACTTGAATATTATTCCTGCCATTAAGAAGGTGTCACATCTTCCAGTTGTTGTTGATCCAAGTCACGGAACTGGGAAAGTCGATTTTGTTAGTCCGATGGCAAAAGCTGGAGTTGCTTGTGGTGCAGATGGATTAATTATTGAAGTCCATCCAAACCCTACAGAAGCAGTTTCAGATGGTGACCAAAGTTTGTTACCAAAGGACTTTTCAAAATTAATGAAAGAACTCAAACCAATAGCTAAGGCTGTTGGTAGAACAATCTAATGGAAGTCGTTAATGTCAATCTTAAAAAGAGGGTAGACAATTCGTATCCGATATACATAGGTTCTAATCTAACAAAATTTATTAGTTCTGATTTGAAGAAAAAGAAGTTTGGTAATCAGTATTTGATAATTTCTTGTACAACAAGCGGAAAGTTGTTTGGAAAGAAGTTGTTGCAAAGTTTGAGAAAGAAGGGTTTGATTGCAAATTTATTAATTTTTAAGGAAGGGGAACAGAATAAGAATCTTAGAACATATTCTAAAATAATCGAGAAGGTTAATACATATGGTCTCGATAGGAAATCTGCAATAATTGCACTTGGTGGTGGGATTCCTGGTGATGTTGCGGGTTTGGTTGCTGCTACTTATATGAGAGGTATTAACTTTATTCAAATTCCTACAACCCTGTTGGCTATGGTTGATAGTAGTATTGGTGGTAAGGTAGGAGTAGACTTGAAATATGTTAAGAATGCTGCTGGCGCATTTCACCATCCAAAGGCAGTTTATATTGATACAGCTTACTTAAAAACACTCCCTCCCCGTCAGTTAAGTTGTGGGTTAGCCGAAGTGATTAAGTATGGAGTTATTTATGATGAGAAATTCTTTAATTCTTTGGATAGAAGGATAAAAAATATTAGAAAGAAAGAGAATTTGATTTATATTATTAAAAAAAGTTGTAAGATTAAATCTACAATTGTGCAAAAAGATGAATTTGAGGAGAATCTTCGTGTTATTGTTAATTATGGTCATACTGTAGGGCATGCTATTGAATCACTTTCTAATTATAGGAGTTTCAATCATGGTGAGGCTATTTCGATCGGAATGAATGTTGCAGCTAGGATATCAAACTTGCTTGGATTAATGTCAAAAAAAGATATCAAAAGACAGAATGATCTAATAGTTAAAGCAGGTCTTCCTATCAAATTTCCAAAAATCAATACTAATGCAGTAATTAATGAGCTTCATAAAGATAAAAAGGCTTATGGGAACAATATTGTGTTTACCCTACCAGAGAAAATCGGAAAAGCTAAAAAAGTTAAAGGTAAATATAGGATTAATGTTGATAAAGCTGTTATAAAATATGCTATTGAGGAATGTAGATGATATGTGTATCTGTATTTGGGATTTGTGAAAAAGAAATAATGAGTAAGATTAAGGAATCTAAAGCCGACATTATTGAATTTAGAGCGGATCTTTCAGAAAATTATTCTCTAAAGAAAGTTATTTCTGCTTGTAAGAAAAAAATTATTGTTACGAATCGTGTAAAGGAAGAAGGTGGAGAGTTTGTGGGGGATGAAGTTGCTCGTGAAAAGTTTTTCGAAGATGCAGTTAAATATGGGGCTGATTATATAGATGTCGAGTATAGCTCTTTTCGAATTCCCCCAGTAAATGGTAAAACAAAGATCATACTTTCATACCATAATTTATCAAATTGTAATGATCTAGAGAGGATGTTTGATGAGATGAAGGATAAAGCTGACATTATTAAGATTGTTGGTAATGCTAATTCCCTTTCTGATAATTTAACTACGTTTAAAATATTAAAACGCGCTCAAGAGGAAAAAATTAAGTTAATTTCTTTTTGTATGGGTGAGTATGGAGAAATTAGTAGGATTCTTTGTTTGAAAGAAGGTTCATTTCTAACTTATGCTAAAGAAGGAGATGCAAGTGCTCCAGGACAGATTGATCTTTCCATTATGCGTAATGTTTATCAGGTGAATAAGTTAAATGATAAAACGAAAGTATATGGTTTAGTTGGAAATCCTGTGAAGAAAAGTAAAGGATATCTGGTTCACAATGCTGCTTTTAAAAATCTGAAATTAAATTCAGTTTATGTTAATTTTTTAGTTGAAGATGTTAAGGAATTTATGGAAGATTTTAATGGATTTTATAGTGGTCTGAGTGTAACAATGCCCCATAAACAGGAAACGATGTCCTATCTTGATGATATAGAAGAGGTGGCTGGGAAAATAAATGCGATTAATACTGTTGTAGTCAAAGAAGGTAAGAAAATTGGGCAAAATACTGACTGGATTGGTGCATTGAAAGCGATTGAAGAAAGGGGGCCTATTAAAGGGAGAGATGTTTTAGTTTTAGGTTGCGGTGGCGCTGGTCGAGCAATTGCTTTTGGTATAAAGAATAAAGGTGGATTGTTAACTGTTGTGGATACTGATGTTGACAAGAGAGATGCGCTAGCTAAGGATGTTGGTTGTGAAAAAATGTTGCCAGTAGATATCGCAAATCAAAAATTTGACATAGTTATTAATGCTACTCCAATAGGGATGCATCCTAAGGTTGATGTGACTCCATTTGATAAGAAAATTTATAGGAAAGGAATGATTGTTCTTGATGCTGTTTATAATCCATTGAAAACTAAAACATTGAAAGAGGCTGAGAAGGCTGGATGTAAAATAATTTCTGGTGTTGAGATGTTTATCAATCAAGGAGTAGCTCAGTTTGAGATGTGGACTAATAAAAAAGCCCCAGTTCGAATTATGAAAAAGATAGTTCTTGAGAGTTTGAAATGAAAACGGTTGAAATTCCCGGATCAAAAAGTTATACAAACAGGGCATTGATAATAGCTGCCCTTGCAAAAGGTACTACTAAGTTGAATAAAGTTCTTTTAAGTGATGATACTATCTTAATGATGGCTGCATTGAAACAGTTTGGTGTAAGTATACAAGAGAAAGGAAACACAATTATTGTGAATGGTGGTACTCTTAAGAATCCCAAGAAGATATTAAATGCTGGTGCTGCTGGAACTACAATGAGGTTTCTTACATCACTTGCTACTCTTGTTGAAGGGAAGGTGACTATTACTGGTAATACAAGAATGCAAAAACGCCCGATACAAGATTTACTTGATGGCCTAAATCAACTTGGAGTTAATGCATATTCTAAGAAAAATAATAGTTGCCCACCTGTTGTTGTTGAAGGGACTTTGGTTGGTGGAAATACACAAATGAATGGTGATAAGAGTAGTCAATATTTTACTTCAATATTAATGTGTGCTCCTTATGCTGAAAGGGATGTTGAGATTGAGGTTATTGGTGATTTGGCTTCTAAACCATATATTGATATTACAATTGATATTATGAAAAAATTTGGTGTTGTTGTTGAGAATAAAGATTATCAGAAATTTATTGTTAGAAATGGTCAGACATATTCTCCATGTGAATATAATATTGAAGGGGATGCTTCGAATGCGTCGTATTTCTTAGGAGCTGGGGCAGTTACTGGCGAAAAGATTAGAGTTACCAATGTAAATCCTGAATCAAAACAAGGGGACATTAAATTCTCTAAAGTATTAGAACAAATGGGTTGCAGTGTTTTTTATGGTAAAGATTTCATTGAAGTAAAAGGTGGAGATTTGAAAGGTATTGATGTTGATATGAATCATATTCCAGATGTTGTGCAGACTTTGGGGGTTGTTGCATTATTTGCTAAGGGTAAGACAAAGGTCCGTAATGTTCCTAACCTTCGAATTAAAGAAACTGATAGGATAAATGCTCTTGCTACTGAACTTCGAAAGCTTGGTGGCAAAGTAAAAGAGTTTAAAGATGGACTTGAGATAACTCCTGGTGTGCTTAAAGCTGCTGAGATAGATACTTATGAGGATCATAGGATGGCGATGAGTTTTGCAATTGCTACACTTAAGATTAAAGGTGTTAAGATAAAAGATCCTTTATGTGTAAGAAAATCATTTCCTGATTTCTGGGTTCGATGGGCAAAAATACAGAAATAAGATATTAATTCAAAAGATTTATATAGTGTATATTCAAAGAATGTACATATGCGTAAAAAAGATAAAAAGAGGATTATTGGTGTTTCTGTCATAGTGTTGATTTTTGCTGTATTGTTCTCTCTCCTTTTCACAATAGATTATTTGTTTGGTTACGGTATAAGGGCTTTTAGAGGGGTGGATCAAGGCCAACCTTATCCCATAATTTTTATTCACGGTCATAGTTCTGGTCCTATAGACCACAAACTTATGGCTGAAGGTTTTTTAGAGGATGGAATAATATCTGAGGATAAAGGGGTTTTTTCCACTGATGATATTACAGCATTTTGTCAGGGTGGGTGGCCAGCAGATTCTGCTGTTGATTTCGAATACTACAATGACGATCAAAACAAAGGGATACCAAGTTATGCATCAAAACTCGATGAAGTAGTAGATTTCATACTTAGGTGTTCTGGTTCTGAAAAAGTAATCCTTATTGGACATAGTATGGGTTGTATAGTGGCAAGAGAGTTTGGAAGAAAAGAAGGTTATTCAAAAATAGATAAAATAATTTGTACTGAGGGGCCCAATTATGGATCGCCTATTGCCAGTTTTATTTTCCTTGGTGATGCGGGCCAATTAAGACCGAAAGGACCCTTTTTGAAAAGATTAAATTCTAATGAAGAAGAGTGTGCTTTTAGGGGTCGAATTATGAATGTTGCAAGTAGAGAACTATTCGAAAATCTATTAATTAGAAAAGTTAGGGAGCAAAGAGATTTAGATGTTTGTAAAAGTCCTTCGGCGGAATCAATTGTTGCGCCAGTTGAAACTGCGTTCCTTGCCAACTCTATAAACGTGGAAGGTGTTGGATGTGTTCACGGTACTGCAGGAGTTATAGAAACCCCCTCAGTTACATCTCCAAAATGTGAATGGGCATATGATGAAATAGTGGGTTTTATTAGGGAATGATTATTCTTAAGTAAAAAAATATATAAATGGAGGAAACTTAGTGGACTTATGAATATTGTACTTATTGGATATCGTGGAACAGGGAAGACTGCAGCTGGTAAAATTGTTGCTGAGAAATTAGGATTGAGTTTAGTTTCTTTGGATGCTGAGATCGAAAAGAAGATTGGTATGACGATTTCTGAGTTTGTTGATAAAAATGGTTGGGATAAATTTAGAGATGTGGAAACTGAAGTTACTAAAGAAGCTGCTGCGAAAGATAATTTAGTTATTGATTGTGGTGGTGGCATAATTGAAAGACCAGATAATATTCCTGCTTTGAAACAGAATGGAAAAGTAATATGGTTTACTGCAAAAGTTGAAACCATTGTAAATAGGATTAAAGATGCTTCTCATAGACCTAGTTTGACTGGAAAGTCATTTACTGATGAAGTTGGAGAAGTTCTTGAAAGAAGAAATCCTCTTTATGAAGCTGCAGCAGATATAGTTATTGAGACTGATAATTTAACTATAGAACAACAAGCCGAAGAGGTTTTATCTAAGATTAAATAAAATGGGGTGGAAAAAAGGTTTTTGGATTGGTGCGATTATCGGTTTTCTGATTTTTACATTTATAACTTTTTCTGAGATAAATAGTTGTGAGAAAATTAGAGATAAAGATCCTTATCCTGAAGTATCTTCTTATCCTGGATATTATTTTTGTCAGAAGCAATCTGTTTGTTTTGATGCTTGCGTTTCAAGTATTGTTTCTGGGGAGAGAATGGATTATGAGATGTACAGACGTAATGCTTACGATATAGTGAGTTCATATCCTGGTGGTTATATTTCTCTGTCTAGGTTTGTTATTGCTAAGTTTGCTGGTTTTTCATTCTTAATGTTATTATTTGGTGGTTTGGGAGCATTAATTGGAAGGATAGTGGGTAAAGAAAGGAATAAAGAGAAGATTACTCCTTTATTTGTAATATTAATTTTCCTAATTATTGTTTTATACTTATTACATGGTTATGTGTTTTCTTTTACAATTTTTGGTTCGGTACCTGATGCTAGAGCTGCTCAAGATAGTGCTTTAGAAAATGGAAATATTGCTTTATGTGAGGATATTAGCTTTAAATCCCATAAGTATGCATGTCAGTTCTCTGTCGCAGTAAAATACCTGGATGTTAATCTTTGTAACAAGATTCAGAATCCTTTAGTTCGTGATGACTGTTTAAAAGAAGTTGGTTTTGAAAAGGAAGATCCTTTGATATGCGATATGATTAAGGAGGATTTTTTCAAAGGTTTATGTAATTATAATGTTGCCCTAACCTTAGGAAGAGCAGAATTTTGTGATAAAATCACTCGTCCGCCCACAAAAAATGGTTGTTATTATTCTTTAGCTGAACGTTATCCTAAAAATTGTGAGAAAATGCAAGAAATTGGTTTTGGTCACCCTGGAAAAGATGAATGTTATGAGGTTGTTGCACGCAGAACCGAGGATGCTTCATATTGCGATAAAATTGTTGATGTTGAGAAGCAGAATTTGTGTAAATCCCTTTTTGTTTAACTAAAATCTTAAAAATACCATTAAAATCTAATTCTATATGAGCTATTCAACTTTTGGTAAATATTTTAGGGTGACTACTTGGGGTGAGAGTCATGGGAAGGCTATTGGAGTAGTTATAGATGGAATGAAACCAGGGATTTCTCTTAGCGAAGAAGATATTCAAAAAGATCTTGATAAAAGGAAACCTGGACAAAGTAAAATTGTAACTCCCAGGAAAGAAGAAGATAAAGTTGAGATTCTTTCTGGTGTATTTGAAGGTAAAACAACTGGTACACCAATTTCTTTGATCATATATAACAAAGATGTTGATTCTTCTAAGTATGAAAAAATTAAGAATTTAGTTAGACCGGGTCATGCTACACTCACATATATGAAAAAATATGGGATTTTTGATTATAGGGGGGGTGGAAGATCTTCTGCAAGAGAGACAGCAATGAGGGTTGCTGCAGGAGCTGTTGCAAAAAAGATTTTGGATGAGAAAGGAATTAATGTTGTTGCTTACATTAAAGAAGTAGATGGAATTAAGGCTAAAAATATTGATTTGAAAGAAATTTCAAAGAATCCTGTTAATTGTCCTGACAAAGAAGCTGCTGCTAAGATTGAGAAATTAATCTTAAAGATTAAAGATGAAGGAGATTCAATTGGTGGGTTGATTGAGGTTGTGTGTGAGAATGTTCCTGCAGGTCTTGGAGATCCTGTTTTTGATAAATTGGATGCAATGATATCTGGAGCTTTGATGTCAATACCTGCTGTAAAAGGGGTAGAGATTGGATCTGGTTTTGAAGTTGCAAATATGAAAGGTTCAGAATCAAACGATGTTTTTGCTAAGAAAGGGAATAAGATTGTCACTGTCACAAATCATGCTGGTGGTATTTTAGGTGGAATTAGTGATGGTATGCCTATTGTTGCAAGAGTGGCTGTTAAACCTACTTCTTCCATTCTTAAAGAACAGCAAACCGTCGACATTTCAGGTCATTCTCAAAAAATTAAGGTAGAAGGTAGGCATGATCCTTGTGTAGCTATCAGGGGTGTTCCTGTTGTAGAGGCTATGATGAGGCTAGTTCTTGTAGATGCGCTTTTAAAGCAAGAGATGATTTATAAATAAATTCACTATTTTTAAGTAGTTATAAATCGAAACATTTAAAAAGGGTAAAATAAGTAATAATTACTATGTCTGAGGCTGTCGATATTTTTGATGTGGGAGACTTAGGTTCAGTAGTTAGAAAACTCGTAAAAGAAGAAGCTCGAATTGATTTAGCTGAATTTGATGTTTCTACATATACTATTCCTGATGATTATACAGTTACTAGCAGGACTTTTGAAAGTGAAACCTATAGGAAGGAAATTAGAGCTTGGATTGAACCAATAATTGCTGAAGCAGAAGAAAGAGGACATCCACAGAACCTTTTTACTGCGCTTTATGAAGCTGTGTTGAATGCTTACCATCATGGTAATGAAAGAGATCCTGAGAAGACCGTTACTTTGGCTTATAAAATTACAGATCAGGCAGTTGAGTTATCTGTTATGGACGAAGGGGGTATTCTGGATCCAGAATTCTTATCATTTGTACTTTGGCATAGAGAGGGAAGGCACAAAGAAAAAGTAGTTAGTTTTTATGATTTTGCAAATAAGAAAAGAAATGATGAAAATTTAGGTACTGGAACTACATTCATGCATCAATACGCTAATGTTTCTTATTTTAAGGGTGAGAATGGTGGATTGGTAGTTCATATGAGGGCCCAGAAACCTGAATGAGATAATTCTACCTAATTATATAAAACAATTCCTGCTACCCTTTTCTATGGGGGCTAAATTAAACCAACAGGAGATAAAAGAATATAATTTGCAAGTTGATGCTCCAAGTTTATCAAGAGGGGATGTTAAATCACTCGTTGCATATCCACTTGACCTTCCCGGGAGATATGGTGGGGAACTTAGTGGTGGGACATTTTGTGTAAGACTTGAAGACAGCAATTTTATGCCCTCCGTTACTGGAAAACCTGCTAGCTTCGTTGTTAAAAACATTGGATATACTGGATCGGGGATGCCTAGTGTTCAGGTTGCTCTTTCAAGGGATTTCTACTACTTAGAGCATGAAAGAGTATTACCTCAGTATCAAGAAGAACTTGAAAAACTTGTTATTGAAGCTGAAAATTGTTTAAATGTCTATGATCTTGATGGGGTAGATTCTGCATATCTAAGATACAAGCAAGTTATGCAAAGAGCAAGGGAACATGACAAATTATTTCTTTCCGAAAAAGGTGGAAATCTAAGTGATATAGATGCATTTTCTGATCCAAGAATGCATATTACACCATTACAAAAAAAAGCACATATACTCAGAGGAATGTCTTACTTTGATGTTGATTTCTTAAGAGAATATTCGGGTTACCACACACCCCCAAATCAAATTCCTCCACCTTATGAAAAAATACCCCTTTCGATTTTTAACCAGGCATTCCTAGCAAAATTAACAACTGTAGATCCACCTAACAATGCAATTGCTCAGGATTATCTTAAGTTAATTCAGGGAATAGTGGATGCGATTTCATCCATGACTGGAGATGTAAGATTTGAAAAAAAAGATAAAGGGATACGGGGGCTAAGAGGTTCTATACTTAAAATCCCAGATGGTTTGCGAAAAATAGACTTTGAAGAACTAAACCTAACAAGATCTTTAATGTTTTTACATTTTAATGAACAGCCAAGCGATTTAGAAGGAATTTTAAATCCTGGGGTAGTTGATGCATCTGAAATTGCTGGTACACGGTTTTTAGAGAATTTCAAAGCACTATACTCAAAAGAAGGTTTAGATTTTTTACGTTCATTTTCTATAAAGATTGCTAACCAATTGAACTTCCACTATCGGTTAGCTAGAATTAGATTCGCAGAGTAACCTTAACATTACCTTTATAAATACACTCTAGGCCCAATCGAATATGAAGATTGGAATTATTGGGGGAACTGGATTAATGGGCCAGTGGTTCAAAAGATTCTTTGAGCTGCGTGGTTATGAGGTTGTAATTTCTGGTAGGAAAACCTCTATTTCAATGGAAGACTGTGCTAAAGATTGTGATATCGTGATTGTGTCTGTTCCTATTGATTGTACTGTTGATATTATTAAGAAAATCGGGCCACATGTAAAAGAAGAATCTCTATTGATGGATTTTACTTCTCTAAAAACCGAACCAGTTAAAGCAATGTTGAAGTATTCAAAAGCTAATGTTCTTGGTATGCATCCTGTTTTTGGGCCTGGTGTTCAGATTATTAGGAATCAAACGATTGTACTGACACCTGGCAGAGGCAAGAAATGGTTAGAATGGGCAACAAACCTTTTTGAGAAAGCAGGTGCCAAGGTTAGAGTTACAACACCTGAAAAACATGATGAGATGATGTCAATAATACAAGGAATGACTCATTTTACTGCAATAAGTATAGGTTATGCATTAAAGGATCTTGGTGTAAGTATTGAAGAAAGTATGCAATACACAAGTCCCATTTACAAATTGAGAATGGATACAATTGGAAGGATACTAAATCAAGATCCCAATCTATACGCTGATATTGAGATTATGAATCCACATACTACTAAAGTTACAGATGCTTATATAAAGGCATCTCAGAAATTGCAATCCTTAATAGAGAAGAAAGATAAGAAAGGTTTTGTAAAATATTTCAATGACGCTGCTAACTTTATAGGTTCCTTCAAGAAGGAAGCAGAAGAGTATTCCGATTACATAGTTGAAAAGCTTGTGAGGAAAAGGAAATGAATGTTGCAACACTAGGACCTAAAGGGACTTTCTCTCATGAAGCTGTGAAGAAGTATGATCCTGAAGCAAAGATTATTTTCAAAGATACAATCTATGATGTATTTGATTCTGTAAAGTCGAAGGAAAGTGAACTTGGAATCGTTCCTTTAGAAAATTCGATATCTGGAACTGTTGGTATTACAGTAGATTGTCTTCAAAAGTTCAATTTAAAGATACAGAAAGAGATAATTGTTCCAGTAAAACATAATTTGGCTTCTTACGTTCCTCTAAATAAAATTAAGAACATCTACACCACCTTACAAGCTTACGAACAATGTGAAATATATCTAAGAAAGAACCTTCCAAAGTCAGAAATAACTTTTACTAACTCAAATTCATTATCTGCACAAAAATTATCTCAGAAAAAAGGGGATGCTGCTGCGATTGTTCCATCTACTGCTGAAGATTTGAATGGTGTAAAGATAATTGAAGAAGGGATCCAAGACAGTAAGAATAATGTTACGAGGTTTATTTTGATTGGAGATGGTTTTACCCAGCCAACTGGAAATGATAGAACTTCAATCTCAATAATCCCAAATGTTGACAAACCAGGTCTATTGTATTCTTTATTAGGTGAATTTTCTAATAGAAAGATTAACTTATCTAAGATAGAATCAAGACCTGCTAAAGGTAAACTTGGTGACTATGTATTTTATATAGATCTCATCGGCCACAAAGACGATGAAAAAGTTAAAGATGCCTTTACTGCAATAGAAAAAAACTTTATTCTGAAAGTATTAGGTAGTTATCCTAGGGAATATTGAATTTAGATTAGTTACCTACTCAACACAATAAGTATCTAAAAAATCTTTTACTTCTTCTGTTACTTTATCCTCATCAGATTCTCCAAGGTTTGTATCAATATTAATATGGTGGTATTGATTCAAAACTTCATAATCATGGAGAACCTGATTTCCCAAGGCCCTTTCAAACTCTTCAGTATATGCTAAACGAGTCCTGCCTGTTGTTATTACAAAATAAGTAGGTATTCCAATACCTGGTTCGATATAATTTATAGGGGATGCTTTATACCATAAATCTTCATCATCTGGGCTAAATGAATTATAGAACCTCTCGCACTGCCCCATTAAATAACAATTCTCTATACGTTCCGTAATATTCAAACCAGATGAATCCAAAGATATCATACATTTAATGTTATTCAAAGATAAATCCTCTGCTTCAAGGAATCTCCTATCAGTTGTTATTGCTGCACCTATACCCCCTCCTGCTGAATGGCCAAGTATTATAAGATTACTTTTATCGCCCTTATAATTTTCAATGTTGTCATATACCCATTTTACAGCAGATGCCACATCCTGGTTATGCATTGGGTACATTACTCCATTATGGTCTCCATTCACTTCAGTTAATCTGTAATTTACACTAACAAAAACAAAATCCTTACTTGTAAAGTACTCATCTTTGTGAAACACGTCACTCTTGTCTCCAGATTGCCACCCCCCTCCATGGATATAAATTAATACAGGGTAGTTTGTTAATGGATCTATTTTTGGAGTATATACGTCAAGGCTTAAAAGATTTGAATCAACACCTTCTATGTATTTATAGGGGATATCCATACACTGAATATAATCCGTTGTTGTTTCACAACTAACTGCACCACAATTACTATCTGCCATATCAATATCCCCATCACAATCATTATCTAATTCATCGTCGCATACTTCAGCAACACCTGGATTTATATCATAATTATTATCATCACAGTCATCTGGTGTAACATAACCATCAAGGTCATCATCTGTAGGAGTTACAGGATCACATCCAGAGATCATAATAATTATCAAAACAAGAGATAAAAATCCATTTAGTTGATCAATTTTCTTCATTAAGAGATATTAAAGATTAGGGTTATATAAATTTTACCAAATACAACTATCATCCAAGAACTTCTGAACTTCAGTTGTTATTGTCTCTCCTGACTTACCTAATTTAGAATCAATTGTAATGTGGCCGTATTGTGAAAGAACTTTCATTTCATTATTTACATTGTGTTCGTCTAACTCATCAACAAATGCTTGTGTGTAATCTAGCCTCATACCGCCAGTTGTTGCAACAAAGAAGTCTGGTACGCTTGAGCTAATCTTATTTATAGGGGATGCCTCTGTCCAAATATCTTTATCTTCACCAAATGCATTGGTGAAAACATCACACTGGGCTGCTAAAAAGCAGTTGTCAAGACGTTCGTTTATATCAAAACCACTCGCATCAATTGAAATTGCACAATCAATATCACTTAAGGACATTCCTTCTGCGTTAAGATACTTACTATCTACCGCAATAGCTGCCATTATTCCACCACCTGCAGAATGTCCCATTAAAATCAAATTATCATTTCCTCTGTAATCCTCAATATTATCATTTACCCATTTTATAGCAGACGCTGCATCTTCATTATGCATTGGGTACATTACACCATTATGTTTTCCTCTTTTCTCTTCAGTTAATCTGTAATTGATACTCACAAATACATATCCTTTGCTTGTAAAGTGTTCATCCTTAGAGTAAATTAAACCTTTATCTCCTTTATTCCAACCACCACCGTGAATGTAAACAATAACTGGATATTCTCCATCACTCTTCGGCATATAAACATCCAAACTTAAAAGGTCTTCATCTACACCGCTAATTGACTTATACTCAATATCCTTACATTCAATATAATCAGTCTTAGAAGAACAGCCATTTGGAATGGTAGATATTTCTCCAGGATCCTCTGGGGTGATATGAGGGGGATCTTTTGGAGTGAGATTTACAGGTTCTGTAGTATTTTGTCTATCTCGCCCTTCGCATTTACCGGCAATTAGAAGAATTGCCATCAATATAAACAGGATTACTATCCATTTCCTCATGTAAGGGTGGTACTTGATTTATTTAAAAAGGTTATCTAGTACACTTCGTTTCTAAGAATTCATACACATAAGGTGTCATTATTGTATCTCTATCATCTCCAAATCTTACATTTATTTGTCTATGGGTGTAGTCAACTGTGAGTAATTTGTTATAAATAGAATTTTTACTTAATTTATCTGCAAATACTTTTGATCTGGAGATTGAAAAGGGATTGTTCTTTGTAACTAAAAAGAATTTAGGAATGTTCTTATTGGATTCAATATTATTAATAGGCGAAGCAACATATCTAGTAAGGGGGTCATACCCAAATACAGCAATATAACCATCGCAGGTATTTTCAGGTACTGGCTCAAGACAATTACTCATCCTTTCAGTAATATTTAATCCTGCATGATCTAATACAACGACGCATTTAATATTATTTAATGTAAGTCCTTCAGTCTCTAAGAAACGCTCATTAGTTCCTACTGCCGCTACCATTCCACCCCCAACTGAATGTCCCATTAAAAGTAGATTATTAATATCTCCCCTAAAATATCGAATATTATCATATACCCAATTTATTGCAGAAGCAAGATCTTCATTATGGTGTGGATACTTAATACCATTGTGATATCCAGTACTAAAATCAAATGAAGTTAACCTATAATTCACAGATATAAAAATATAATTATTCTCTGTGAAAAACTCATCCTTTGAATGGGTGTTACTTTTGTCTCCAATAGTCCATCCACCGCCATGGACATACATCATTACTGGATATTCTCTATCTGAAGATCTTAGTTCTTTTGGAAAGTAAAGGTCAACACTCAACAAAGAAGGGTCTACACCAGACATGATCTTATAAGGCACATTTGGACAAAAAATGTAATCATCGGTTTCTTTGCATTCTAAATCACAAATTGGCCCTACATCTGCAATGCCATCACAATCATTATCGACTCCGTCAAAGCAATATTCGATAGAGTTGGGATGTATATTTGAATTTCCATCATCACAATCATCAGGAGGTGTAAATCCATCTCCATCTTTATCTTTTGCACCGCAGCTAGAAATAACTAATAAGATAAAAAGCAAGGAAAAAAACGTATTTTTTCTCATTAAAGTAAATCCCAATTTCTTATTTTATAAACTTTACTTAATCCTCAAATCCGTACTTACCATACATAGGAGAAAATAAGAAGGGGCCGAAGAATTCTAGGCTTAGTTTTCCACCCTTTTCTTTAATTCCCCTAACCAGTTCTTGTTGATGTTTGTCACCAACTGGGCCCACAATGATTCCGTTTTCTTTCATTTGGTCAATAAGTTCATGAGGAAATTCTTTGCAAGCTGCGGTTATGATTACTTTATCAAAGGGGGCTTCCTTTTTACAGCCTTTTGATCCATCTTCTTCTAGGATTTTAACGTTCTTTAGGTTAGCTTTTTTTAGATTCTCCCTTGCGAAGTTGACAAGTTCTGGTACAACTTCTGTTGAGATTACTTTTCCTTTTGGGCCTATGATTTTAGCAATAATTGCTGCTTGATATCCTGAACCGGTTCCAACTTCCAAAACTTTTTCTCCTTCTTTTAAATTTAGTAAAGAAGTCATTATCATTACAGTTGTTGGTTGAGAAATTGTTTTTCCCCTTAATATTGGAAGAGGAACGTCCTTGTATGCTTTCCCCTTCAATTCATCTGTCACGAAATCTTCCCTATTAATTTCTTCAAAAGCTTCCAATTCTTTCTCTTTAAACTTGAAATTAATCTTCCAGAATTGGATTAGTTCGGATTTTTCAAACATAAATCGCTGATAATAATTACACTTCTTAAATTTATCCATACTTTTAAAAACATCGGCTAAACAATCTGGTCTATGGACATTAGTAAAGTAATTCAGAGTTTTCATCCTTTGGAAAGGAAAGTATTTCCAACTTTAACTAGTGAAAAGAATGTTCAAGAAGTCGCTAATGAGACTGGATTACAAGAAGTTGAAGTAATGAGGGCTTTTCAGTGGCTTCAAAATAAAGATTTAGTGAAAATTAATGAGAAAGTAACTGATGTTGTTTCTTTAGGGAAGAACGGAGCTGAATACGTTGCAAAAGGGTTGCCTGAGAGTAGATTTCTGAAAGCTATTAAGTCAAAATCGCTTGAACTTGATCAAATTGAAAAGAGTGCTGGATTGGAAAGGGAAGAGATTGGTGCTAGTCTTGGTGCTTTGAAAGGAAAAGCTGCAATTGATGTTAAAAAGGATAAGAAAGTCATTGTTTCAATTACTGATCAAGGGAAAAAATTGCTTGACAAAGGTTTTCTTGAAGAAGTTTTTTTGAAGAAGGCATTTCCTCTTGATATAAACTCTTTAGAAGATGAGGAGAAATTTGCGCTTACTAATTTACGAAAAAGAAAAGATATTGTTGTTGTTACAACTCAGAAAGTTAAATCTGCAGTTTTAACAGCAGAAGGTAAGAAAGCTATCGAAAAAAGTTCTAAGCTTGGAAAGTTTGAAGATAGTTTGACTTCAGAAATGTTGAAGACAGGAGCTTGGAAAGATAAGAAGTTTAGAAGATTTGACGTCAAAATCAATGTACCTGCTGTATATGGTGGAAGGAAACAACATTATAGGATTTTCTTGGATGAAGTGAGGAGAAAGTTTGTTTCTCTTGGTTTCAAAGAGATGAAAGGTCCTATTGTTGAGACTGACTTTTGGAATATGGATGCTTTGTACATGCCTCAATTCCATTCTGCTAGGGATATTCATGATGCTTATTACATAAAAGAACCAAAGTTTGGTAAGATTGATGCTGAACTTGTTAAAAGAGTAAAAGATGCTCATGAAAATGGATTTAAAACAGGGAGTAAAGGGTGGGGCTATAATTTTGATGTAAAAAGAACTCATAGACATTTACTTAGAACTCAAACTACTGCTTGTAGTGCTAGAATGCTTACATCAAAAGAATTAGAAATTCCTGGTAAGTATTTTGCAATCGCAAGATGTTTCCGATATGACGTAATTGATGCTACACATTTACCTGATTTCAATCAAACTGAGGGATTTGTAGTAGAAGAGGGTCTTAACTTTAGACATCTGATTGGTTTACTTAAAATGTTTGCTGAAGAGTTTTGTCAAACTGAGCAAGTTAAGATTACGCCTGCTTATTTTCCATTTACGGAACCTAGTGCAGAGCTTCATGCAAAACATCCTGAATTAGGTTGGATAGAGTTAGGTGGAAGTGGAATCTTTAGGCCAGAGATGACAAAACCTCTTGGTGTTGATGCACCAGTTATTGCATGGGGTATTGGAATAGATAGGTTAGCAATGTTTAACCTAGGATTGAAAGATATTAGAGATTTATTTAGTCATGATTTAGAGTTCCTTAGGAATTCAAAGGTGATTTAATGCCAACAATAATCTTTTCATTAAAGGACTTGCAGAATTTGGTTGGGAAAAAGGTTACTTTGAATCAGATTGAGGAATATTGTCATGCTGCGAAGGGAGATTTCGAAGGTTATGATAAAGAAAATGATGAAGTGAAAATAGATTTTGGTGATACTAACGTACCTTATTTGTGGAGTGTTGAAGGTTTTGCTTTATTCTTGAAGTCTTATCTTGGGATAAAGAAAGGAAAGCATGTTTTGAAAGTTAATCCTAGTAAGTATAAGATTTTGGTAGATAGTTCTGTATCAAAAATTAGACCTTACGTTGCTGGTTTTGTAGCAAAAGGGAATAAAATTGATGATTATTTGATAAAACAGATGGTTCAGCTTCAAGAAAAAGTATGTGAAAGTTTTGGAAGGAAGAGAAGGAAGATTGCTATTGGTGTGTATTCATATGATAAGATTACCTGGCCAATTCACTATAAAGCAACAGATCCTGAGTCTGTAAAGTTTGTTCCTTTAGAGTTTAGGAGAGAGATGACGCAGCAAGAGATCTTAGAAGAGTTACCAAAAGGAAAGGAGTATGCATATATATTGGAAGGAATGAAGAAATATCCTATTTTGATTGATGATAAAGCGGAAGTATTGAGTTTCCCACCAATAATTAACTCAAATTTTACAGGTAAGGTTGAGGTTGGGGATGAACATTTGTTTATTGAAGCAACTGGGACTGATCTTGAAGCGATTCAGCAAGCTATGAATATTTTTGCTTTTGCTTTGCAAGAGAGGGGATTCAATATAAACTCTGTGGATGTAGTATATCCAAATAAAACTGAGAAATCTCCTCGTCTCTTTAATGAAAGTGTGAGAGTAAATATTAAACAAGCCGAAAGTGTTTTAGGAATCAAACTTTCTGAAACAGAAGTTAAAAAATCACTTGAAAAAGTTGGTTATGACTATAAAGAAGGTAAAGCATTTATTCCAGATTACAGAAGAGATATAATGCATCAGGTTGATATTATTGAAGATATTGCTATTGGTTATGGTTATATGAA
The DNA here is from genome assembly GCA_042577505.1 of Nanobdellota archaeon. Taxonomy (GTDB): domain Archaea; phylum Nanobdellota; class Nanobdellia; order Woesearchaeales; family JACQSR01; genus JACQSR01. Next base: position 1,785 of record JBHPEA010000001.1, on the reverse strand, counting down.
CATTACTCCATTACCTTTGACTAATTATACTCATGGAGTTCCATTAACTAACATCCAATTAATTGATAATACTCGTGATATTGTAAGTGGATTGGGTTATCAGGAAGTATTTAGTCCAATTCTTTCAAGTAAAAAGTTAATGTATGAGTTAATGGAATTAAAAGATCCAGGAACAGTTGAAATAGAAAAATATATGTCAGAACATTATTCTGTTGTAAGGTCTTGGTTAATACCTATCCTTTTAGATGTGTTGTCAAAGAATAAACATGTTGAATATCCTCAGAAAATATTTGAACATGGAATTGTTACAGATAAAAAAGCAGGGGAAGTTGATGATTTTGATAAAATTGCTGTTGTTTCTGCTCATCATAAAGCAGATTATACTGAGATAAGACAGGTGTTTGATTCAATAATTCGCTCCTTTGGTCTCAATTTAAATATTAATGAGATTGAACATAAATCATTCATAGAAGGTAGGGTAGCAGAAGCTACATTAAAAGGTAAAAGAGTTGCAATATTTGGTGAAATAAATCCAAAAGTGTTGCAGAATTTTGGAATAGAAGTACCAGTTTGTGCTCTAGAAATTAACTTGAATGTACTACTTTAATTCTTCCTTGACTTTTTTGTATGCTTCTCTAAAAGGTGTTCCATTCTTTACTAATTTGTAAGCTTTTTCTGTTGCATAAATGTCTTTAGTCATAGCTTTCTCGCAATTTTGTTCGTTGATTGTGATTCCATCTAACAAGATGGTGATTATATTAAGACTGTTTTTCATGATTTCAATTGAATTCGTTAGTGGTTCTTTTGTTAATTGAAGATCTCTGTTGTATCCTGACATCAAATTACTAATGAGACTCTTTATTTTGAATTCCTCTCCAAGTACAATAGAATATTTTGCTCGAAGTAATTCTAGAACGTCCGGATTCTTCTTTTGAGGCATTATTGAGCTGCCTGTACAGAATTTTTCAGGTAAGGAAATGTAATTGAATTCCTGCATCGAAAAGAGTATCAGGTCTGTTGAAAGTTTATTTATGTCAAACATTACTTGACTGATTACATTTATGTAAAATCCTTCAAATTTTCCCCGACTTAGTTGACAGTACAGAGGATTTTCCATGACTTTAGAGAATCCAATTTCCTTTGCCGTGAGATTTTTATCTACTTTGAAGACTGGTACCCCAAATCCTGCAGCACTTCCAAGAGGTGATTGATCAATTAGCTTGTTGCAACATTCAATCTGGATAAGATTGTCTTTCATCGAGTCAAGAAAACTACCTAGCCAGGTTTTTATGTTTGTTGGCATGGCTTTCTGCATATGTGTGTAGCCAGGGAGGTGAATTTCTCCATATTTTTTAATTAAGGAATTTAATTTTTCAATAAATGATTCTACTAATTTCTTGATTTCTTTTAATTCTTCTTTTTCATAAAGTCGTAATGCTGTAAGAACTTGATCATTTCTTGAACGTGCAGTGTGGATTTTCTTTCCAACTTCTCCGAATTTACTTGTTAGGAAGTTTTCGATTGCTGTATGACAATCCTCCTCTTCTGAATCTATTTTGAATTTCCCTTCTTTACTTAATGTAATTATTTCATTTAATCCCTCATTAAGTTTATCGAGTTCTTCTTTGGTTATAACTTTTATTTTATGGAGCATGTTTGCGTGGGCTACTGATGCTTGGCAATCATAAATTACTAATTTTAGATCTAATTGAGGATCTTTATCTACTGTGAATTTTTCAATTTCTTTGTCTAGTTCTTTTTCGTTCCAGAGTTTCATTTTTTCAC